>JADQCD010000144.1 GCA_016278285.1 Actibacterium sp. | reverse complement strand
GGCGTGAACGAGGAATGGATTTCCGACAAGACGCGCTTCGTCTGGGACGGGCTGCGCCGGCAACGGCTTGACCGGCCCTATATCCGCGAGAATGGCAAGCTGCGCCCGGCCACATGGCCCGAGGCCCTGGACGCCGCCGCGCGGGCCATGAAGGGCGCGAAGGTGACCGGCCTTGTGGGCGATCTGGCGCCGGTCGAGGCCGCCTTTGCGCTGAAGCAGCTGGTCGAAGGACAGGGCGGCAATGTGGAATGCCGTACCGACGGCGCGGCGCTGCCCGCCGGCAACCGCTCGGGCTATGTCGGCAACGTCACGATCGAAGCGATCGATACCGCCCGCGACATCTTTCTGGTCGGCACCAATCCGCGGCTTGAAGCACCAGTGCTGAACGCGCGAATCCGCAAGGCGTGGCTGGCCGGCGCGAATGTCTCGGTCATCGGCGAGGCGGTGGATCTGACCTATGATTATGCACATCTGGGGGCGTCCCGCGCCGCGCTGGCCAAGGCCGAGGCGCCCGAGGGTGCGATCGTCATCGTCGGGCAAGGTGCATTGCAGGACGATGACGGCGCCGCCGTGCTGGGCGCCTGCATGGCGTTGTCGGGCCGGATGCTGGTGCTGCACAGCGCCGCGGCGCGCGTCGGCGCAATGGATGCGGGCGCGGTCACCGAGGGCGGTATGGATGCTGCAATGGACGGGGCCGAGGTGATCTTCAACATGGGCGCCGACGAGATCGGCATCGCCGACGGGCCTTTCGTGATCTATCAGGGAAGCCATGGCGACCGTGGGGCGCATCGGGCCGATATCATCCTGCCCGCCGCCGCCTATACCGAAGAGCAGGGGCTGTTCGTCAACACCGAGGGGCGCCCGCAACTGGCGCTACGCGCGGGTTTCCCGCCGGGCGAGGCGAAGGAAAACTGGGCGATCCTGCGGGCGTTGTCGGCCGAACTGGGTGCGACGCTGCCCTATGACAATCTCGCGCAACTGCGTCAGAAGCTGATCGCCGCCGCCCCGCAGCTGTCGGCCATCGACACCGTGCCGGAAAACGACTGGCAACCGGTCGCCGGGGGAAAGTTTGGCGAGGGTGATTTTCATAACGCGATTCGTGACTTCTATCTGACCAACCCGATCGCGCGGGCTTCGCCCCTGATGGCCGAGCTGTCGGCGAAGGCCGCGGCGCGCGGGAATGCCCCGCTGGCGGCAGAGTAGGCCGGGCATGCAGGTCGCGCTCCACCTTGCCTCCGCGCTTGCCCTGATGGGTGGCATCGCGGGATGTGCCGCGCCCGGCGGGGCGGGCGCCGCTGCGCGGGCCGTCGACGGGCCGGGCTATCTGGGTGTGGAGACGCGGCTGCTGGACGACGATCTGGTCAATTTCTTCGTTCGCATGGACGGGGGGGCAAGCACGGCCGATCTGGCCGCCTATGCCCGCTGCGCCGCCGCGCAATACACGCTGATTCGCGGTTACGGATTCGCGCGCCATGTCCGTACAAATGTGACGCAAGAGGGTGGCGTTTGGACGGCGGATGCTGTTTACACCATCTCATCGGCGCTGCCGAACGGCGTAAGCCAGATCGACGCCGAGGTTGTCGTTGATGACTGCGCGAACAAGGGAATACCCACGGTCTGAAGGGACGGGGCAAGGATGGCTGAATTTCTCAACACCGGTTTCGGAACATTCGTGCTGATCGCGGCGCAGGGCCTGCTGGTCATCGGTTTCGTGATGATCTCCTTGTTGTTCATGGTTTATGGCGACCGCAAGATCTGGGCGGCGGTTCAGATGCGGCGGGGGCCCAACGTGGTGGGCGCCTTCGGCCTGCTTCAATCGGTGGCCGACGCGCTGAAATACGTCCTCAAGGAGGTCGTGGTGCCGGCCGGCGCCGACCGGACCGTGTTTCTGCTGGCGCCGCTGCTGTCCTTCACGCTGGCGATGGTCGCCTGGGCGGTGATTCCCTTTGCCGACGGCTGGGTTCTGGCCGATCTGAACGTGGCGATCCTTTACGTCTTCGCGATCTCGTCGCTTGAGGTTTACGGAGTCATCATGGGCGGCTGGGCGTCGAACTCCAAATACCCGTTTCTGGGCAGCCTGCGCTCGGCGGCGCAGATGATCTCATACGAGGTCAGCATCGGCCTGATCATCGTCGGCGTGATCCTGACCACCGGCTCGCTAAACTTCACCGACATCGTGCGGGCGCAGGACGGCAATCTGGGCCTTTTCAACTGGTATTGGCTGCCGCACCTGCCGATGGTGGTGCTGTTTTTCGTCAGCGCGCTGGCCGAGACCAACCGGCCGCCCTTCGACCTGCCCGAGGCCGAGTCGGAACTGGTGGCGGGCTATCAGGTCGAATATTCCTCGACCCCGTTCCTGCTGTTCATGGCCGGCGAATACATCGCCATCTTCCTGATGTGCGCGTTGATGAGCCTGCTGTTTTTCGGCGGCTGGCTGTCGCCGATCCCCGGCCTGCCCGACGGCGCGCTCTGGATGGTCGGCAAGATGGTGGTCTTCTTCTTCCTGTTCGCGATGGTGAAGGCCGTCGTGCCGCGATACCGCTATGACCAGTTGATGCGGATTGGCTGGAAGGTGTTCCTGCCGCTGTCGCTGGGCTGGGTCGTTCTGGTATCCTTCGCAGCGCATTTCGAACTTTTCGGCGGGGCCTATGCCCGCTGGGCAATCGGAGGCTGATCAATGGCATCCATGGACTGGAACCGCGCGGGAAAGTATTTTCTGCTTACCGATTTCATCAGGGGGTTCGGCCTTGGGCTGAAATACTTCTTCGGTCCGAAGGCCACGCTGAACTACCCGCATGAAAAGGGCCCGCTGTCACCCCGCTTCCGGGGAGAGCACGCGCTGCGGCGTTATCCCAATGGCGAGGAACGCTGCATCGCCTGCAAGCTGTGCGAGGCGATCTGCCCGGCCCAGGCCATCACCATCGACGCCGAGCCGCGCGAGGATGGTAGCCGCCGCACGACGCGCTACGACATCGACATGACCAAGTGCATTTATTGCGGCTTTTGCCAGGAGGCCTGCCCGGTCGATGCCATCGTCGAGGGACCGAATTTCGAATTCGCCACCGAAACGCGCGAAGAGCTGATGTATGACAAGGCC
>JADQCD010000267.1 GCA_016278285.1 Actibacterium sp. | reverse complement strand
TCCCATGACCTTTCCCGAGCGGTTTTCGAACCTGCCAGAATACGCATTTCCGCGTTTGCGGGGGCTTCTCGACGTGCATGCGCCGGGCGGAGAAGTCACGCACATGACGATTGGAGAACCGCGGCATCCGTTCCCTGATTGGGTCGGGCAGATCATTTTCGAGAATGCCGCGGGATTCGGAAAATACCCGCCGAATGACGGCACGGATGCGTTGCGCGACGCGATCTGCGGTTGGCTTGGGCGCAGGTTCGGGATCATTGCGGATCCGAAAACACAGGTCATGGCGCTGAACGGGACGCGCGAAGGGCTGTTCAACGCTGCCTTGGCGTTGTGTCCCGAGGACGTGCGCGGGGCCCGTCCGGCGGTCCTGATGCCGAACCCGTTCTATCAGGTCTATGCCGTCGCTGCGCTGGCAGTTGGCGCCGAGCCGGTCTATGTGCCCGCGCTTTCCGAAACGGGGTTCCTGCCGGATTACAGCAGCCTTGATGCCGCGCTTCTGGATCGTGTGGCGATTGCCTATCTGTGTTCGCCGTCGAATCCGCAGGGGGCTGTCGCGTCGTCCGATTACTGGGCCGACCAGATCCGCTTGGCCGAAAAGCACGATTTCCGCATCTTCGCAGATGAATGCTATTCCGAGATCTGGCGCGACTCGGCGCCTGTCAGCGCGTTGCAGGTGGCGCAGGAAATCGGGGCCGACCCCGAACGGGTGGTGATCTTTCACTCACTGTCAAAACGGTCGAACCTGCCGGGCTTGCGCTCGGGCTTCGTGGCGGGCGGGCCGCAAAGCGTCGGACGGATCAGGCAACTTCGGGCCTATGCCGGTGCTCCGCTGCCGCTGCCGATCCAGGCAGCTTCGGCAGCGTTATGGTCGGACGAGGCGCATGTGGACGCCAGCCGCGCACTCTATCAGGCGAAATATGCGCTGGCGGATGAGATTTTTTCCGGCGTTCCTGGCTATGCCGGTCCGGGGGGCGGATTCTTCCTGTGGTTGCCGGTGGCCGATGGCGAGGCCGCCGCGGTCAAGCTGTGGACCGACACCGGTGTGCGTGTCCTGCCCGGTGCCTATCTGGCCCGCGATGTCGACGGCAGGAATCCGGGCAAGGGCTATGTCAGGGTCGCGATGGTGGCCACGGGCGACGAAGTGAAACACGGGCTGACGCAGATCCGTGACAGTCTCTATAATTAAGGACGAGGGGCATGGCGTCATACCAGATGAAGCAGCGTGATCCGCTTTTCGACACCAACATGCAGGCCGCTATCGAACGGCGCGGCAAGGAACTTTTCGGGCTTGGCCTTTTGGTGCTGGCCGTGCTGTCGGCAATGCTGATCGGCTCCTATGTGCCCGAGGATCCAAGCTGGCTGTCGGCCACTGACGAACCGGCGGCGAACCTGCTGGGGCGGGTCGGGGCGTCCATCGCCTCGCCCCTGCATGTGATTGCCGGGTTGGGGTCCTGGGGGTTTCCCGTGGTCTTCGGCGCCTGGGGCCTTCGTTTCGTCCTGCACCGCGGCGAGGACCGCGCGCCGGGGCGGGCAATCTTTGCCCCGATCGCGATTGCGCTGGCCTCGGTCTATGCGGCGACGCTGACACCGACCTTCGGATGGGACCATGACTTCGGCATGGGCGGCCTGTTCGGCGATACGGTGCTTGGCGCGGTTCTCAGCGGGCTGCCGATCGGCGCTGCGCTGGGGCTTAAGGTGATGTCCGGCCTGGTGTTCCTTGCGCTGGTTGGCATGGCCCTGTTCGTTCTCGGTTTTGACCGGCAGGAGCTGGCCTGGCTGAGCCGGTTCCTGTTGTTCGGGCTGCTTCTTGCCTTCGACGCGCTGATGCGGTTGCTGGGACGCGGCGCGCGGGGGGCGGCGCAGGGCGCCGTGGCATTGCACGCGCGGCGCCAGCAGCGGCGTGCCGACGATCTGCAAGTGGCAGAGCGGTCAGAAAGCCCCGTGGTTCGTCGCGCGCCGGTGGAGGCGGCAGCGCCGCAAGACGGGTCCGATGACGTTGCGCCGGCCCGGGCGGGACTGCTCGCGCGGCTACCCGGGCTGATCCGACGTGTTCCCGATCCCCGGCCCGAGTTGGTGGAGCCAGAATTGCCGCAATCGGCAGATGAGATTCAGCCGGCGTCGGAGGAACGCATCAAGGCACGCATTGCGGACGTGATCCGCAGCCGGGCCCGCCATGGCGCGCCGGCTGGCCCCACCATCCGACCCGAGCCGCCGCTTCAGGCGCACCGTGCCGAACCACAGCTGACCGCCGGCTCGGGCGTCGCCGCGCAGGCGGTGGCCCGCCGCAACGCACCCAAACCCCTGATCGCGCAGAACGTCCCGCGGCCTGGTTCCCCCGGTGGGGCCGACACGGCGCCACGGCCGGAACTGCTGCGCGATGATGACGCACCGCTTGTGCTGGATCGGGATGAAAGTATCGACAACCTGACCGCGTCGCCGGAAACGGCCTTCGCCCCCCCTGCAACCGAGCCGCGCAAGGTGGTTCAGCATCCGCCGAAAAAGACGGTCCAGCCGTCGCGCCAGGCCCGGCAAGAGGCGCAGCCGGATCTGCAATTCGAAGATCCCGCCGTTGCGTATGAGCATCCGCCGCTGAACCTGCTGACCAATCCGGTCAATATCCAAAGGCTTCACCTGTCCGACGAGGCATTGGAAGAAAATGCGCGGATGCTGGAGAATGTGCTGGATGACTACGGCGTGAAGGGAGAGATCGTCAGCGTTCGTCCCGGTCCGGTGGTCACCATGTACGAACTGGAACCGGCGCCGGGCCTGAAGGCCAGCCGGGTGATCGGACTGGCCGATGACATCGCGCGGTCGATGTCGGCACTGTCGGCGCGCGTCTCGACCGTGCCGGGGCGCAGCGTGATCGGCATAGAACTGCCCAATGCAAGCCGTGAAAAGGTGGTCCTGCGTGAAATCCTGTCGGCCCGCGATTTCGGCGACAGCAACATGAAGCTGCCCCTGGCGCTTGGCAAGGATATCGGTGGCGACCCGGTGGTGGCGAACCTGGCCAAGATGCCCCACCTGCTGATCGCGGGCACGACGGGTTCGGGCAAGTCGGTGGCGATCAACACCATGATCCTGTCGCTTCTCTACAAGCTG
>JADQCD010000188.1 GCA_016278285.1 Actibacterium sp. | reverse complement strand
CCCGAGATCACCGTGAAGGCCTGGGAAGCGCTCGGCGCGCGCTTGCCCTTCTTCTGGATCGGAGACCCCGCACATCTGCCCGACGGCACCCGGCACACCGAAATCCACGCCCCCGAAGAGGCGCTGCATGTTTCGGCCACAGCGTTGCCCGTGTTTCGCCACCCCTTTCCCGCCCCGGCCATCCCTGGCCACCCCGCCCCCGAGAACGCGGCGGCGGTGATTTCGGGCATCGCTCGTGCGGTCGAACTGGCGCAGGATGGCATCGCCAGCGCGATCTGCACCAACCCGATCCACAAGAAGGCGCTGCAGGACGGCGCAGGTTTCCGCTATCCCGGCCACACCGAATATCTGGCGGCGCTGGCCGGCGTCCCTCGGGTGGTCATGATGCTGGCCTGCGACACGCTGCGCGTCGTGCCGGTGACGATCCACATCCCGCTGTCGCGGGTGGCGGCAACGCTGACGGAACAGCTGCTGGAAGAAACGCTGCGCGTGACCCATGCGGCGCTCATCCGCGATTTCGGGATCGCCACTCCGCGGATTTCTGTCGCGGGCCTGAACCCGCATGCCGGTGAAGGCGGGGCCATGGGACGCGAAGAGATCGAGATGATCGCACCGCTGATCGCCCGACTGCGGGACGAAGGCATGGACCTGACCGGCCCGCATTCCGCCGACACGATGTTCCATGCCGCGGCCCGCGCGCGCTACGATGTGGCGGTCGCCATGTATCACGATCAGGCATTGATACCGATCAAGACGCTGGATTTCGCGGGCGGGGTGAACGTCACATTGGGACTGCCCTTTGTCCGCACCTCACCCGACCACGGCACCGCCTTCGATATCGCCGGAACGGGGGCCGCGGATGCCTCAAGCCTGATCGCCGCGCTTCGGCTGGCGGATCGGGCAGCGCGCACCCGCCCGGACAGACCCGACGGTGAGCATTGACGCTTTCGAACCGGGGCTCCGCCCCGGACCCCGGAGTATTTCTGCAAGGCGAAGTCCGGGGTCCGGTTTTTCATCTTGCCCAAATACTCTCGCCGAAGGCATTCGCCCGCGGTGAAACCGCGGGCGGATTGGGCATCAACCGCGCGCGCGACCGACAAGTTTCCAGACGCCCGGCACGATCATCGCTGCCAGCGCCAGCTTCAGCGCATCGCCGATGATGAACGGCGTCAGCCCCCATTGCAGGATCGGCTGGTCCCAGCCGTAAAGATGGCCGAGCCACAGCAGGCCCGGAATGTAGAGCACGATGTTTCCCGCCAGCATGGCCAGCGCCATCCGCCCCGTCGACCGGTCCCAGCCGGCCCGCGCCGCCATCCCCAGCAGCACCGTCGCCAGGACATAGCCCAGCAGGTAACCGCCAGTGCTGCCCGTCATGTAGTCGATGCCGGCGAGTTCGGCGGTCGAGCTCTGGAACACGTCGAATCCCAGCGCGCCGATCCCCATGTAGCCGAGGATCGTCGTCAGCCCAAGCCGGGGCCCGTAGGCGGCGCCGATGGTCAGCACGGCGAAAGTGCCCATGTTGATCGCCACCGGCCACATCGGCACCTTGATCTGGGCCGCGACTGTCAGAGCCGCGATGCCCACCGCGACCAGCACCGCCTGTTTCGCACGCAGCGCGGCGCCTTCACACGCGCCGATCACATCGGCAAGAACCTTGTCCGTGGTTGCAACAGCCATTCCGGGGTCTCCTTCACTGTTCGTTTGAAAACTTGTGCCGCAGCGCCCGGCTTCGCGCAAGATCAAATGGCCGCCCGGTCGAGGTAACGACTGTGAATGACATAGTTCTTGCGTGGGCCGCGCACACGCCAGGTGGCGTGCCATTCCGGCCACATGGCAAAATCGTAGATGACCTCGTAAATATCCGGCGGACAGTCGTGGCGCGCTTTCGGGGCGATGCCCCGGCCGATGTCGTGAAAGAAACGTCCATCTGCGAAATGCACGGCGATACCGTCTGGCCCGGCCTGCCAGAGATAGCGCCGGGATGCCAAGATCGGCCGTTGTTCTGTCAGGCTCAGCGTTCCCGACTCATCGAGGATCAGCCCGGCGCCGTCGGCGTTGAAACATGCGGTTCCGTCGAAATGCGCGATGGTTCCGGCGCGCGCGTCTTCGATCCGACGATCAATCCGCCAGGCGCCTTGGAAATCTTCGAGATCGGGCATTGTCTGTGCCTTGCATATGACTGGTGCCGATTGTGACGTTGCGGCCATGCGGTTCCTGCCCCGCAGCCTTGTTTCCCGCGGGTCCCCCCGTTATGAGGCAGCGTCCCCGAAACGCAAGCAAGGTCGGTTTCATGATCCCCCGCTATTCCCGCCCCGAGATGGTCGCCATCTGGTCGCCCGAGACCAAGTTCCGCATCTGGTTCGAGATCGAGGCGCATGCCTGCGACGCGCAGGCCGCTTTGGGCGTGATCCCGAAAGAAAACGCCGAAGCCGTGTGGAAGGCGAAGGACGTGGAATTCGACGTGGACCGCATCGACGAGATCGAGGCCGTGACCAAGCATGACGTGATCGCCTTCCTTACCCATCTGGCCGAGATCGTGGGCAGCGACGCGGCGCGCTTCGTGCATCAGGGCATGACCAGTTCCGACGTGCTGGACACCTGTTTCAACGTGCAGTTGGTGCGCGCGGCGGACATCCTGCTGGCCGACATGGACAAGCTGCTGACCGCGCTCAAGCGCCGCGCGTTCGAGCACAAGGATACCGTGCGCATCGGTCGCTCCCACGGCATTCATGCGGAACCCACGACGATGGGCCTGACCTTCGCCCGCTTCTTCGCCGAGATGGACCGCAACAAGCGCCGCCTTCAGACCGCGCGCGACGAGGTCGCCACCGGCGCCATCAGCGGCGCCGTGGGCACCTTCGCCAATATCGACCCCTCGGTCGAGGAGCATGTCTGCAAGCAGATGGGCCTGAAGCCAGAGCCGATCAGCACGCAGGTGATCCCGCGCGACCGGCACGCGGCCTTCTTCGCCGCGCTCGGGGTGGTGGCCAGTTCGATCGAGAACGTGGCGATCGAGATCCGTCACATGCAGCGGACCGAGGTGCTGGAGGCCGAGGAGTTCTTCTCGGCCGGGCAGAAGGGCAGTTCGGCGATGCCGCACAAGCGCAACCCGGTGCTCAGCGAGAACCTGACCGGGCTGGCGCGG
>JADQCD010000211.1 GCA_016278285.1 Actibacterium sp. | reverse complement strand
CAGGTAGATCACCACCCGGTCGCCGCGCATCACGCCCTGGCTGAGCAGCACGTTGGCCATGCGGCCGACCTTTTTGTGCAATTCCTTGTAGGTGATGTGCCGCGCCGGATCGTTCGGGTCGTCCGGTTCCCAGATGATCGCGGTCTGGTCGCCCCGCGTTTCCAGGTGCCGGTCGATGCAGTTGGTGGCCACGTTCAGCACGCCGTCCTCGAACCACTTGATCGACACGTTGCCGAGATCGAAGTTCACGTCCTTGACCTTCGAATAGGGCTCGATCCAGTCCAGCCGCTTGCCGTGTTCGCGCCAGAACCCTTCGGGGTCGGCGACCGAAGCAGCATACATTTCCTCGTATTTCGCCGCGTCGACATGGGCATTCGCAGCGAAATCGGAACTTGGCGGATATGTCTTGTCAGTCATGGGTCCCTTCCATCGTTTTCCGGCGTCAATTCCTTCGGTGGCTTGAAGGAACAAGTCCACCCGTCGCGCCGCGAAATTCGTTCAGATGGCCAGATATTCGGCCCGCAGGCTTTCATTTTCAAGCACTTCGGCCGCGGTGCCGTCGAACACGATCTGGCCGGTGTCCAGGATCACCGCACGGTCGGCCAGTTGCAGCGCGCGTTGAACGTTCTGTTCCACGATCACGGTGGTGATGCCCTGTTCCTTGATGTGGCTGAGGGTCTTTTCGATTTCATCCACGATCACCGGCGCCAACCCCTCATAGGGTTCGTCCAGCAGCAACACCTTGATGTCGCGGGCCAAGGCACGGGCGATGGCCAGCATCTGCTGTTCGCCGCCCGACAGGGTCACGCCTTCCTGCAGGCGCCGTTCACCCAGGCGCGGGAACAGTTCGTAAAGCCGCTCGACCGACCAGCCAACGGGGGGCATGATCTGCGCCAGCTTCAGGTTTTCCTCGACTGTCAGCCCGGCAATGATGCGCCGGTCCTCGGGCACCAGCCCGATGCCCGCCTGTGCAGCCTGATGCGCGCGCATGCTGTGCAGCGGCTGATGGTCCAGCCAGATCTCGCCATGGGTCAGTTGCGGGTTGCCGAGCCGGGCGATGGCCCGCAGGGTCGAGGTCTTGCCGGCGCCGTTTCGGCCCAGCAAGGCCAGGATCTCGCCTTCGTGCACGTTGAACTCGACGCCCTGGACGATATAGCTTTCGCCGTAATAGGCGTGGACATCCCAGACCGAGAGAAAGGCCGGGGCCGTTGCCGCCTGGTTGGCATGTTTGGAAAAGTCGGGTTTGACGTTCATTCAACCGCCTCCTTATGCGCTTTCGCCAAGATAGGCTTCCCGAACCTTGGGATGGCCCTTGATCTTGTCCGGCGTGTCCTCGACCAGCGGCATTCCCTGGGCCAGCACGGTGATCCGGTCGGCAAGGCTGAACACCACATGCATGTCGTGTTCGATGATCGCCATGGTGATATCGCGCTTGGCCTTGATCTGCTTGAGCAGGTCAATGGTGTTGTTGGTGTCGGCGCGCGACATGCCGGCCGTGGGTTCGTCCAGCAACAACAGCCTGGGTTGCTGTACCAGGCACATCGCCATTTCCAGGCGCCGCTTGTCGCCGCGCGACATCGAGGCTGAGTGCATGTCCCGCTTGTCGAGCATGTTCACATCCTCAAGCATCTGCATCGCCTCGTCGATCATGTCCTTTTCGTTGGCGACGGTTTCAAAGGCGTGCATGCTGAAGGCGCCGTCGCGCCGGGCGAAGCAGGGGATCAGAACGTTTTCCAGAACGGTCAGGTCGCCGAAGATCTCTGGCGTCTGGAAAACGCGGGAAATGCCCATCTGGTTGATCTCGTGCGGTTTGCGCCCAAGCACCGACTGGCCGTTGAACATGACCGAGCCGGTGTCGGGGATCAGCTTGCCCACCAGGCAGTTCAGCAGTGTGGACTTGCCAGCCCCGTTGGGACCGATAATCGCATGGACGGTATTTTCGGCCACGCTGAGGTTCACGTCCCCCAATGCCTGAAGGCCGCCGAAGCGTTTGTTCACGCCCTTGACTTCAAGGATGCCCATTAGTCCGTCTCCTCACTCGGCCACATGTGGCGCTTGCCGGGGGTGATGCTCGGGATCGTCGCTGCCACCGCCTCCGTTGGGCTTGCCGCGCAGCAGGCGCGCGATGCGCTGGCCGCCCTCCATCAGGCCGCCGGGCAGGAAGATCACCACCAGCATGAACAGCAGGCCAAGGGTCAGATGCCAGCCCGGGCCGACGAAATGTTCCACCACCCACAGAACCACATGTTCGACGCTGTCGGGCAGGAAGCCAAACCAGTTTTGCAGGACCGAGTCGTTGATCTTCGAGAAGATGTTCTCGAAATACTTGATGAAGCCCGCGCCAACAACTGGACCCAGCAGGGTGCCCGCCCCGCCAAGAATGGTCATCAGAACCACTTCGCCCGAGGCGGTCCACTGCATCCGCTCGGCGCCCGCCAGCGGATCCATCGAGGCCAGCAGCCCGCCGGCAAGCCCCGCATACATGCCCGAGATCACGAAGGCGGCCAGCGTGTAGGGCCGGGAATTGAGCCCGGTATAGTTCAGCCGCGTCTGGTTCGTCTTGACCGCGCGCAACATCAGCCCGAAGGGCGAGCGGAAGATCCGCATCGCCAGATAGAAACTCAGCAGCATAAGGACCGCGCAAAGGTAATAGCCAACGCTGAACTCGAAGCTCCAGGCACCCATATCCAGCACGGTGCTGTCGCGCATGTCCAGTCCGAACAGGCTGGTCAGGGGAATGCCGCCATCTGCGGTCTGGCTGATACCAAGGATGCGCGGGTCGTCGAGGCTCAGTTGCAGCCCGGTCTCGCCATTGGTGATGGGGGTCAGGACCGAATAGGCCAGGTTGAAGCTCATCTGCGCGAAAGCCAGCGTGAGGATCGAAAAGTAGATCCCCGAACGTCGAAGCGAGACATAGCCGATCACCAAGGCGAACAGGCTCGACACGATCACCGAAAGCACCAGGGCGGGGATCACGTTCATGCTGAGCAGCTTGAACATCCACACCGCCGAATAGCTGCCCACGCCCAGGAACGCCGCGTGACCGAAGGACAGATAGCCGGTCAGTCCGAACAGGATATTGAAGCCGATTGCGAAGATCCCGTAGATCGCGAATTTCTGCATCAGGTCGGGATAACCGGCGTTG
>JADQCD010000047.1 GCA_016278285.1 Actibacterium sp. | reverse complement strand
TGTCATAGACGAAGGCAAACCATCCCCAGTCATAGGGCAGGAAAAGCGGGTCGTCCCAATCCACGGGAAGCGACAGGTTCGGGTCTGTTACGCCGTGCGGCGCGAACAGCCCGGTTTCGGCGGCCGCCGCGGTCAGGTTGGTGTCCAGCCCCAATACCACGTCGGCGTCTGTGCGCGTTCCCTCCAGCTTCAACCGCCCCAGCAGCGCGGCACCGTCGCCGGTGCCCACGAATTTCAGGTCACAGCCGCATTCGGCTTCGAACGCCTCTTCGATCCGCGGGCCGGGGCCCCATTCGGCGACGAAGCTGTCATAGGTATAGACGGTCAACACGGGGGTTTGCGCGCCCGCCATCGTGGCGCACAGGGTTGCCGCAGCGAAGATCGGATATTTCATGGTCATCCTCCATTCACGGGCGGTCAGGTCAGGGATGGAGAATGTCCAGCTACCTTCCCTCCGCCGGTTCTAGCCGGTTCAGGTTCAACGGGTTCGCGTATGCGCATCTCAGCCCTGGTCCGGGCACCCCGAGGTGCCGACACCGTAAATCACGTTGCGATGAACGACAAGAGATGCACAGTCAAAGCCACGCAACCCCTTGTCATTTTTCGAGGCGAACCTTAATCACATAGCAAATCATGAATATGAAGGAGGTCGCCTTGATGCGCCTCGACAGCCTGAAGTTCCTCGAACGCTATCTGCCCATCCTGCAATGGGGGCGCAGTTACGACCGGGACGCGTTCACCAACGATCTTGTGGCGGCCGTGATCGTGACGATCATGCTGATTCCGCAGTCGTTGGCCTATGCGCTGCTGGCCGGGCTTCCGGCCGAGATGGGGCTTTATGCCTCGATCCTGCCGCTTGTCGCTTATGCGATCTTCGGCACCAGCCGTGCGCTGGCGGTTGGCCCGGTTGCCGTCGTATCGCTGCTGACTGCGGCGGCGGTGGGCAAGGTGGCCACGCCGGGAAGCGCGGATTACGCGACGGCGGCGATCACGCTGGCGTTCTTGTCGGGGCTCTTTCTGACCTTCCTGGGGCTGTTCCGGCTGGGCTTTCTGGCCAACTTCCTGAGCCACCCGGTGATCGCGGGATTCATCACCGCCAGCGGAATCATCATCGCCACCAGCCAGTTGAAACATATCCTGGGCGTGCCCGCCTCGGGCCACAACCTGCTCGAGCTTATGCGTTCGCTCTATGAACATCTGGGCGAGGTGAACTATTACACGTTGGCCGTGGGAATTCCTGCTACGGCATTCCTGTTCTGGGTGCGGAAGGGCCTGAAGCCGCGGCTTCTTAAGACGGGGGTCAAGCCGCGCATGGCCGATATCCTGGCCAAGGCCGGCCCGGTCGGCGCGGTCGTGGTTACGACGCTGGCCGCGTGGATATTCGGGCTGGCCGACAAGGGCGTCGCCATCGTGGGCCAGGTTCCCCAGGGCCTGCCGCCGGTGACGCTGCCGCATTTCGATGCAGAACTCTGGACCAGCCTGATCGGCGCCGCGGTGCTGATCTCGATCATAGGATTCGTCGAATCCGTTTCGGTGGCGCAGACGCTGGCCGCCAAAAAGCGACAACGCATCGTCCCGGATCAGGAACTGATCGGGCTGGGGGCGTCCAATATTGCCGCTTCGATCAGCGGCGGCTATCCGGTGACCGGCGGCTTCGCCCGGTCGGTCGTCAATTTCGACGCGGGCGCGGAAACGCCGGCCGCAGGCGCCTTCACCGCTGTGGGGATCGCTCTGGCGGCACTGGCGTTGACACCGCTGCTTTTCTTCCTGCCCAAGGCGACGCTGGCGGCGACGATCATCGTCGCGGTGCTTAGCCTTGTGGACTTTTCGATCCTGAAAACCACATGGAATTATTCCAAGGCCGATTTCGCGGCCGTGGCGGCGACGATCCTGATTACCCTTGGCCTGGGGGTCGAGCTTGGGGTATCGGCCGGCGTGGCGCTGTCGGTTTTCCTTTACCTGTACCGGACGTCGCGGCCGCATATCGCAGAGGTCGGGCTTGTGCCGGGAACCGAGCATTTCCGCAACATCGAACGTCACAAGGTCCAGACCAACCCCGCGATCCTGACGATCCGGGTGGACGAGAACCTTTATTTTGCCAATGCCCGTTATCTGGAGGATTATCTTTACGATCGCGTCGTCGGCGATGAGGAACTGAAACATGTCATCCTGATGTGCTCCGCGGTCAACGAAATCGACACCTCGGCGCTGGAATCGCTGGAGGCGATCGACCACCGGTTGCGCGACATGGGGATCACGCTGCACCTGAGCGAGGTAAAGGGCCCGGTCATGGACCGGCTCAACCGCACGCATTTTCTGGCCGACCTGTCGGGCCGCGTCTTTCTGTCACAATTCGGCGCGGTAAAGGAATTGTCGGCGTGAATGGGTGGCATGGTGTCGCGCCATCGCCTGCCGGGAATTGACGGCCCCTGCGCGGGGCCCGAGAATGATGCAAGAGAAGAAGCGATCGACCTGGGAGACATCAAATGAAACGCAATCTCGTCCTTTTCGCCGCGGGCCTGCTGGCCGCCGGTCCCGCATTTTCCGAAAGTCATGGGGCGTCGGGGGACGCCGGTGCGGGGGAAAAGGCGTTTCGCCAGTGCACGGCCTGCCATGTGGTTGTGAACGATGCGGGCGAAACACTGGCCGGGCGCAATGCGCGCACGGGGCCAAACCTTTATGGCATCGCGGGACGGGCGGCCGGATCGGTCGAAGATTATCGCTATTCCAGCGGGATGCAGGCGGCGGCCGCGGCGGGCGTGATCTGGACCGAGGAAAATTTCGTGAATTACGTTCAGGGCCCGACCGCCTTTCTGCGCCAGGCGACGGGCGACAGCGGAGCGCGATCCAAGATGACCTACCGGGTCCGTGACGAACAGGAAGCCAAGGATCTCTACGCCTATCTCGCCAGCCTTTCGGCAGAGTGATCCTGCGCCTTTCCGCGCCGTGCGAAGGCGGGCGGCCGAGGCTTGCCGTTGCGTCCGGTGGCGGCTATTGCCTCGGGCAAGGGGAATCCGCGCATGAGCATGAATACTTTCGGCCATCTGTTTCGCGTCACCACCTGGGGCGAAAGCCACGGCCCGGCACTGGGCGCGACGGTGGACGGTTGCCCACCTGGCGTGCCGCTGGACGAGGCGATGCTTCAGCATTGGCTGGATCGGCGCAAGCCGGGG
>JADQCD010000069.1 GCA_016278285.1 Actibacterium sp. | reverse complement strand
GCTCAGCGCGGCAAGGCCGCTCAGAAGGAAGGCTCGGGTCATTGCTGCTCGCTCTGGGCGTATGGCCGTTCCGGTTTTCGGTTCATGGTAGCCGGTTTCCCTGCACCGCGAAAGCGTGGAGGTCAGGGCCCGGCATCCGGGGTGGGGGCAAGCAGGTCGTCCAGCATCGGCGAGATGTCCTCGATCATTTCGGCGACGACATGCACGACCCCTGCATGGCGTTGCAGGCGGCCGGTGACTCGCAGCAGGCGCCCCGCGATCACCGCGCGGCGGAATCGTTCATAGACATTGGCCCAGATCACCACATTCGCCACCCCGGTTTCATCCTCCAGCGTGACGAAAACCACCCCTTTCGCGGTGCCCGGTCGCTGCCGCACCAACACCAGTCCGGCCACCGCGACGCGGGCGCCGGCGGGCGGTTCTGTCAGCCGGGCATGCGGGATGCAGGCGGGCGGACATGGCCAAGGGGCCGGGGTGGCACTGTTTGCGGGTTCGACCATGGGAACAAATATAGAACATTCTTCTCGTCCGACAACCCGTGCGCCGGGGGTGGCAAAAGCGGGCGATGTGAATTATCTGCTGATTCGGACGAACGAACCGGGATGAGGGCGCAGATGGCGAAAATCACCTATATCGAGCATGACGGCACCGAGCATGTGGTGGACGTGCCCAACGGGCTGACGGTGATGGAGGGCGCCCGCGACAACAACATCCCCGGTATCGACGCCGATTGCGGTGGCGCCTGTGCCTGTTCGACCTGCCATGCCTATGTCATGCCGGACTGGGTGGATCGCCTGCCCCCGAAGGAGGCGATGGAAGAAGACATGCTCGATTTCGCATTCGAGCCAGATCCGTCGCGTTCACGCCTGACCTGCCAGTTGAAGGTCACGGATGCCCTCGACGGGCTGGTGGTGCAGCTTCCCGAAAAACAGATCTGACATTCGCGGCGGCGTTCGGCGTCGCGTGAGATGCCATTTCGACCGGATCGATCCCGCCGCGCGCGGGGCGACTTTGCAATGCCACCATTTCCACAGCGGCAAACCCGGCCGCGCGGCCCGCTGCGCCCCGATCCGATCACTTGAACAGGGGGGTTGCGAAAACGAATATATCATATATTCATGTTTCCGAGGGGAGGAATATGTGACCAGGACTGTCTCTCAGACCGTGCCGGCTGACCGGCAAAAACTCTCGGCGCTTGCCTGTGAATCGATCCGCGCGCGGATCGTTTCGGGCGATTTCACGATGGGGCGCAAGCTGCCCGAGGCGGAGCTTGTCGAGATCCTTGGAATGAGCAAGAGCCCCATCCGCGAGGCACTTTTGCAGCTTGAGCGCGAGGGCCTGGTCAATATGTTTCCCGGCCGCACCACCCGCGTCTTCACCATGGGCGCGGCGGAAATCGCGCAACTGGGAGAGTTGCGTCAGATCCTGGAGCTCGAATCGATGCGCCTGGCCTGCGACCGCAATCCGGGATCGTTGTGCCGGCGGCTGACCGGGATCGTCGACGCGATGCAGACCGCGCTGACGCAGGACGATTCAGACACCTACAAGACCCTGGACAACGACTTTCACCGCGCGATCTTTGCCGAATGTGGCAACAGCTATCTTGAAGGGCAGTTCGCGACGCTTTCGTTTCGTGTGCAGGCGCTGCGCAACCGGCTGTCGCTCGATCCGGCACTGAACGACCGCTCGCTGCAAGAGCATATCGCCATCCGTGACGCAGTGGCCGAGGGCCGCTGCGACGATGCCCTTGCCATCCTTCGCGGCCATGTTGCCGACACGACACGCAATTACCTCGACCGGCTGGAGCGCGAAAACGCGCCTGCCGCGCCCGCGTCGCAAACGGCACGGATCGAACTGGCCGAGATGGAACGCTTTTCGCGCGCCGCACTTGCCGCCGTCGGGGCGGATGAGCCGACCGTCGATGCGGTGACGCGCGCGCTGCTTCATGCGTCGGGGCTGGGGGTGGATACGCACGGGTTCCGGCTGTTGCCGCATTATCTTTCGGGATTTGCCGGCGGGCGCCTGAACCCGACTCCCCGGATGCAGATTCAAGATCAGAAGGGCGGTGCCTGCGTGTTGGAGGCCGACAACGCCCACGGTGCCCGTGCCACCTATGAGGCCGTGGCCCTGGCGGTCGAAAGCGCGCGCATGCACGGGGTGGGCGCCGTGGCGGTTCGCGGCTCGTCGCATTTCGGTGCGGCCGGGGCCTATGCGCTGGAGATCGCGCGGAATGGCATGATGGGCCTGGCCTTCTGCAACTCGGACTCTTTCGTCCGGCTGCATGGCGGTGCCGAACGCTTCCACGGCACCAACCCGATTGCTGCCGCGGCCCCCGCGGCGGAGGGCGAGCCATGGCTTCTGGACATGGCGACCAGCGCGATCCCCTTCAACAAGGTGCAGCTTTCGCGCAGCCTGGGGCTGGACCTGCCCGAGGACGTCGCCTCGGACGCCCAGGGGATCAACGTGACCGATCCGGCGCTGGTCGAGATGCTGGCGCCGCTTGGCGGGGCCTTGTTCGCCTACAAGGGCGCCGGGCTTGCCGGTCTGTCGGAAATCCTGTCCGCCGCCTTTGGTGACGCACCGCTGAGCATCGAACTTCCGCCGATGATCAGCGACGACATGCAGACTCCGCGTCGGCTTGGCGCCTTTGTTCTGGCGCTGGACCCCGACGCGTTCAGCGGGGGGGCGACATTCCGGGGCGTGATTTCGCGCTATCTGGATGCAATTCGCAGGTCGGCCAAGGCGCCGGGGGAAGCTGTGATGGCGCCCGGCGACCGCGAGTGGACTGAAGCCTCGCACCGCCGCCAGGAAGGGATCAGGCTGGATGCGACCACGGTCGATCTGCTTGCCCGTTTCGCCGGCGAACACGACATTTCGCCATTGAAGATCAGGCCTTCGGCATGACGGCCTGACAAAATCGACCAGGGAGGAAAGACCATGAAGACACTTACCCACGCCATCGCTTTGGCCGGCACAGCCGCAGCGGCCTTGTCCGTCGGCACCGCGCCCGCCTTCGCGCAGGAGGCCGACACCGTTCTCAAGTTCGCCCATGTCTATGAATCGAGCGAACCCTACCATACCTGCGCCGTCGCCGCCGGCGACGATCTGGTGGCGGCCACGGACGGCCGCTATGGGATCGAGGTCTATCCCGCCTCGTCCCTGGGCAAGGAAGTCGATATCAACGAGGGGCTCGGCCTGGGCACCGTCGACATCATCTATACCGGCCAGCTT
>JADQCD010000262.1 GCA_016278285.1 Actibacterium sp. | reverse complement strand
AGCCGCGAGGGCACCGCGCCCGACAAGGTGATCGTCGATGTGAATGTCGAGGAAAAGCCCACCGGCTCTCTCTCTTTCGGGGTCAACTACAGCGTTGCCAACGGGGCCGGCGCGACCGTGTCGTTCACGGAACGAAACTTCCTCGGGCGGGGGCAGTATCTGAGCTTTTCGTTCAGCACCGGGATCGACAACAACGTGACCTCGATCAGCTTCGCCGAGCCCGCCTTCCTGGGCCGCGACGTGCGTTTCGGATTCGACGCCTCTTATGCCGAATCCACCAGCGAGAACGACACGCTGTTCGACACGCGGGCGATCCGGGTTTCACCCTCTCTGGAATTTCCGCTGGGCGAACGGACGCGGCTTGCATTGCGCTACACGCTGGCCCAGGAGGAGATGTTCAACTACACCGGCAGATCGCCCATCATCGACGCCGAAGTGGCCCAGGGCGCGCAGATCGACAGCAAGATCGGCTATTCGCTGAGCTACGATTCGCGCGATACCGGGCTGAATCCGAATGCCGGCATCCTGCTTCGTTTCAACCAGGATTTCGCGGGGCTGGGCGGGGATCGTGAATATATCGAAACCTCGGCGCTGATCGCCGCCGAAACCACCGCGTTCAACGAGGACGTGACCCTGCGCGCCGAGTTCGAGGGGGGCCTGTTGTCGATGTCCGGCAGCGACAGTCGAATGACGGACCGCTATTTCCTGAACGGCAAGATGCGGGGCTTTGACAATAACGGGTTGGGGCCGCGCGACGGGTCACCCCCGACCAAGACCGATGAGGCGCTCGGCGGCAATGCCTATGCGGTGATGCGGCTGGAGGCAGAGTTCCCCATCGGTCTGCCCGAGGAATACGGGATCACCGGCGGCGTATTCGCCGATGCCGGCTCGGTCTGGAGCCTGGACAATACGACTGGCGGGACGACTGGCGGGGTGGACGACTCGTTCCATCTGCGATCAGCCGTCGGCGTCTCGATCTTCTGGGAAACGCCGATCGGCCCGCTGCGCTTCAATTTCTCTCAGGCGATCGACAAGCAGTCCTATGATGTGACGCGCAGTTTTGATCTGACCATCGCGACGCGATTCTGATGGGACGCGCCCGCAACGGCCTGCTGGCTGTCGCGCTGGCCCTGGTTCTGCCGCTGGCCCCGGCTGCGGCGCAACAGGACGACGATACGGCCATACGAAGCCCGATTGTTACCGTCGATCAGGAACGGCTGTTCGTCGATTCGGCATATGGCCAGAGCCTGATGGACGAGATCGAGGTCGCCTCGCAGGCATTGGCGGCGGAAAACCGCAAGATCGAGGCCGAGCTTGTCGCCGAGGAACGCGCCCTGACCAAGGCGCGCGCGACACTCGACCCCGAAACCTTCCGCAAACGGGCCGCCGCGTTCGACGAAAAGGTGGTGGCGATTCGCAAACGGCAGGACGGCAAGGCACGCGAACTGGTGCGCCGGCGGGAAAGCACGCAACAGGCTTTCTACAAGCAGATCCTGCCGTTTCTGACGGAAATCGTGCGTGAGCGCGGCGCGGTGGCGGTTCTGGAAAGCCGTGCGGTGATCCTTTCGGCAGATCAGATCGACATCACGGATGAGGCCATCGCACGCATCGACGCGGCCCTTGCCCCCGAGGATGCAGCACCCCCGGCAGAGCAATCGCCATCGTCACCCCCGGACCCGGGCGACGCAGGTGATGCCCCCGCCGACACCCCGGGGATTCAGCTGCCTCCGGGCCAGGAGTAAGCAGGCTTGTCTCGCCCTTCGGGGCTTGCTACTGCCGTCAGGCAAAACCAGCCGACCCGGAGGAGACCGGAAGATGAATGCGCAAGGCGCGGTGACCGAAGCGGATATTCACCTGATCCAGAAGATCATCCCGCACCGCTATCCTTTCCTGCTGGTGGACCGGGTGCGCGACATCGTGCCCAACGAAAGCGCCGTGGGCATCAAGAACGTCACCTTCAATGAGCCGCATTTTCAGGGCCATTTCCCCGGCGCACCGATCATGCCCGGCGTCACGATCGTCGAGGCGATGGCGCAGACCGCGGCGGTGATGGCCGGCGTCTCGATGGATCTGGGTGACCGGGATCTTCTGGTCTATTTCATGACCATCGACAACTGCAAGTTCCGCCGCATGGTCGTGCCCGGCGACGTGCTGGAACTGCATGTGAAAGTTCTGCGCGCCCGCTCGAAGGTCTGGAAACTTCAGGGCGTCGCGAGGGTCGGGGATGAGCTGGCCTGCGAGGCCGAGTTCGCGGCGATGATCGACCTGAAAGGCTAGAGGCGCCCATGTCCATCGCCGCCAGTGCACGCATTCATCCCTCCGCCGTGGTCGAGCCGGGTGCGCGGATCGGCGACGGCGCCGTGATCGGCCCGTTCGCGGTGATCGGGCCAGAGGTGGTGCTGGACGCGAGGGTCGAGGTAAAAAGCCACGCCGTCGTCACCGGCCGGACCGAGATCGGGGCGGACAGCGTGATCTTTCCCTTCGCCAATATCGGCGACATCCCGCAGGACCTCAAGTTCCGTGGTGAAGAGACCCGGCTGGTGATCGGCGCGCGAAATCGCATCCGCGAAGGCGTGACGATGAACACCGGAACCGAGGGCGGCGGCGGTGTGACTCGCGTTGGCGATGATTGCCTGTTCATGACCGGCAGCCATGTGGGCCACGATGCGCAAGTGGGCGACCGCGTGGTAATGGCCAATCAGGCGGCGCTGGCGGGGCATTGCGTCATCGGTGATGACGTGGTCATCGGCGGGTTGTCCGGCATCCATCAGTTCGTGCGCGTGGGGCGCGGCGCAATCATTGGCGGGGTAACGATGGTGACGAATGACGTGATCCCCTATGGCCTTGTGCACGGGCCCCGCGGGGTGCTGGAGGGGCTCAATCTGGTGGGGCTAAAGCGCAAGGGGGTGCCGCGCGCCGACATCACCCAGCTGCGCGCCGCCTATCAGATGCTGGCCCAGGGTGAGGGGGCGTTCATGGAACGGGCGCAGCGCCTGGCCAGCGAAACCGACAGCGATTATGTGCGCGAGGTCACGGATTTCGTTCTGGACCTGAGCGACCGGTCTTTCCTGACGCCAAGCTGACGATGAAGCCGCTGACCGCGATAATCGCCGGCTCCGGCGCGCTTCCCGCCCTGCTGGTGCAGCAGATGAAGGCGGACGGCGCGTCATTCGTCATCGCGCAGCTTGAGGGCGTGTCGCTGGATCTTCCCGGCAACCCGGTGGTCGAACGATTCTGCGTCGAACGGCTGGTGCCCTTTTTCGACCGGCTGCACGAACTGGGCGTGGCCCGTGTCGTCTTTGCCGGCGCGGTCAGCCGTCCCGCACTGGACCCCCAGCGGATCGACCCGCGCAGCGCCGCGCTTCTGCCGCGTCTCGTCCCTGCCTTCCAGAAGGGGGACGATGCCTTGCTGCGTGCGGTCATCGCTCTGTTCGAAGAGGCTGGCTTCGATGTCGTCGGCCCGGCCGACCTTGCGCCCGACCTGGTGCCGGGCGAAGGCGTGCTGACCGCCACCGGACCCTCCGATGCGGACCGCACCGATGCCGCGCGGGCCGCGCAGATCGTGGCCGCGCTGGGGGCGGTCGATGTGGGGCAGGGCGCGGTGGTGGCCCAGGGCTTGTGCCTGGCCGTCGAGACGCTGCCCGGAACCGCGGCGATGCTGCGGTGGGTGGCCGATGTGGCCGCCGCCGGCCGGCCCGATCCGCAAGGCGCGCGCGGCGTGGTCTACAAGGCCGCCAAGCCAGGACAGGAACTTCGCGTCGATATGCCGGTCATCGGCGCCGACACCGTGGCCCAGGCCGCCGCCGCCGGCCTGGCCGGGATCGTGATCGAAGCCGGACGCGTGATGATCGTCGACCGCGCTGCCACGCTGCGGGCCGCTGATGACGCGAATCTGTTCCTTTGGGCGCGTCGACCGTGATGCGTTTCTTCCTGATCGCGGGCGAGCCGTCGGGCGATGCGCTCGGCGCGGCGCTGATGGCCGGGCTGAAAAGATTGAACCCCGATGTGGCCTTCACCGGCGTCGGCGGTCCGCTGATGCAGGCCGAGGGGCTGCAAAGCCTTTTCCCGATGGAGGAATTGTCGGTGATGGGGCTGGCCGAGGTGCTGCCGCGCTATGCCCACCTGTTGCGCCGAATCCGCCAATGTGCGGCCGAGGTGATCCGCACGCATCCCGATGCGCTGATCACCATCGACAGCCCCGATTTCGGATTGCGCGTGGCGCGCCGCGTAAAACGGGCATCCGCCGTACGAACCGTACATTATGTCGCGCCCACGGTCTGGGCCTGGCGGCCCGGGCGCGCGCGCAAGATGGCCGCCTATATCGACCAGGTTCTGGCGCTTTTCCCGTTTGAACCGCCTTACATGGAGGCCGCTGGAATCCGTTGCGATTTCGTGGGCCACCCGGTGGTGGCCCAGCCGCAAGCCGACGCGGCCGAGGTCGCTGCATTTCGTTCGACCCATGACCTGACCCAGGATGGCAGGATGCTGCTGGTGCTGCCGGGATCGCGTCGTGCCGAGGTGGAGCGTCTGGCGCCGATCTTTGGCGCCGCGCTTGGCCCGGTCCTGCGGCGTCATCCGTCCTTGCGCATCGTGGTTCCCGCCGCGCCCGCGGTAGCCGACCGGATTCCCGGCCTGCTGGCCAATTGGCCGGGCGATCCGATCATGCTCGATCCGCGCGGGAAAACCGAGGCCGACGCGGCGGCCGAAAAACGCGCCGCCTTTGCCGCGGCGGACCTCGCGCTGGCCGCTTCGGGCACGGTATCTCTGGAACTCGCCGCCGCCGGCACACCGATGGTGGTGGCCTATGACATGAACCGGATTTCGCGTGAACTGATCCGCCGCTTGTTGCGGATCGATACTCTGACCCTCGTCAATATCGTCAGTGAAACCCGCGCCGTGCCCGAATTCCTGGGCGAGGCCTGCCGTCCCGCACAGATCGGCGCCGCACTGCTTGATCTTCTGGACGATGATAAGGCCCGTGCCGCGCAGCTCGATGCGGCACGTAAAACGATGCACCGTCTGGGCGTTGGCGAAGATCCGCCGGGCCTGCGCGCCGCCCGCGCCGTTCTGGACGGGCTGAACCACTAGCCCAGGTTTTCATCTTGCCCCAAATACTCCCGCCGGAGGCCCGATTTTTTCATTGGAAAAATCGGCAATCCTGTCGTTCAATCGCCGCGCCAGATCCAGCCGCCACCCAGTATCCGGCTGCTGTCGGGTTGGTAGAAAACGCAGGCCTGGCCCGGGCTTACGCCCTCTTCAGGGGTCAGCAATTCCACTTCCGCCTTTGTTTCGGACACCGGGCGCAGAATCGCTGTGCGCGGCGGTTGTGTCGAGCGGACCTTGACCGCGACATCCCGTTCCTCGCCCGCTTGCAGCGGCGTGTCGCCAAGCCAGTTGATTTCCCGCACCGGAACGGTGCGGGTTGCCAGCAGTTCCTTCGGGCCGACGATCACGCGGCGGTTGTCCACATCCAGACGAACTACGTATAGCGGCACCGCCAGCCCGCCGATGCCCAATCCGCGGCGTTGGCCGACGGTGTAGTGAATCACCCCGCGATGCGCGCCCAGAACCCGGCCGTCGGTATCGACGATCTCGCCCGGCTCTGCCGCGCCGGGGCGAAGCTTCTCGATGACGCTCGCGTAATCCCCGTTCGGCACGAAGCAGATATCCTGGCTGTCGGGCTTGTCGGCCACGCTCAGCCCGTATTTTTCGGCCAGCGCGCGGGTCGCGTCCTTGGAGGGCAGATGGCCCAGCGGAAAACGCAGGAAATCCAGCTGGTCCGGCGTCGTGGAAAACAGGAAATAGCTCTGGTCGCGGTTCGCATCCGCCGCGCAATGCAGCTCGGGTCCCGCGTTGCCGATCTTGCGCTGGATGTAATGGCCCGTCGCCATGCAGTCGGCATCGAGATCCTTCGCAGTTTCCAGCAGGTCCTTGAACTTCACCCGTTCATTGCAGCGGATACAGGGCACCGGGGTGGCGCCGCCCAGGTAGCTGTCGGCAAACTCGTCGATCACCGCGTCGCGGAAGATGTTCTCGTAATCCAGCACATAATGGGGAAAGCCCATTTCTTCGGCCACGCGGCGCGCGTCGTGGATATCCAGTCCCGCGCAGCAGGCACCCTTCTTGGCCAGCGCGGCGCCGTGGTCGTAAAGCTGCAGCGTGACCCCTACGACGTCATAGCCTTCGTCGGCCAGCATCGCCGCGACGACCGAACTGTCGACCCCGCCCGACATGGCGACGACGACTCGCGTTTCGGCCGGAGGCTTGGCGAAGCCCAGCGAATTCAGCGGATGGTTCTTGCTGTCCAACGGCATCGGGAAACCTTTCGGGAAGTCCGGCGCAATATAGGAAAATTCGCGATATCCTCAAGCCCGCGTTTCACCACGGGTTAAACAGCTTGGCGGAAAGTCCTTCGTCACCGGATGAGCGAGGGGAGCCATGTATATAAAACGCATCGACGGGCCGCGCGCCGTGACCCTGCCTGACGGGTCCAGGATGACGCGGGCCGATCTTCCGCCCGTGGATACGCAGCGTTGGGTGGCCAGCAGGAAGGCCGCGGTGGTCAAGGCGATCGCCGCGGGCCTGATCGACGAGGACGAGGCAATGGCGCAATATGCCCTGTCGCAGGAGGAGTTGAACAGCTGGAAACAGGCCGTCGCCCGCCATGGCCCCGGCGCGCTGAAGGTCACCCGGGTGCAACGATATAGACAACCTTGAGTTGCAGGATTAAGATTTTAAGAAGTGGTAACGTGTAATTAACCATTGATCACCAGTGTTTGTGCAAGTTCTGGGGAGATAGCGGAGAAATTCGAAGATGCGTGTTCTTTTGGTGGAAGACGACCCGACAACGTCGAAAAGTATCGAAATGATGCTGACCCATGCCGATCTCAACGTCTATACCACCGATCTGGGGGAAGAGGGCGTCGATCTGGGCAAGCTCTATGACTACGATCTGATCCTGCTGGATCTGAATCTGCCCGACATGACCGGCCATGAGGTTCTGCGGCAACTGCGTCTGGCGCGCGTGAACACGCCAATCCTGATCCTGTCGGGTGAGGACGATACCGACAACAAGCTCAAGGGGTTCGGCTTCGGCGCGGACGATTATCTGACCAAACCCTTCCATCGCGACGAATTGGTGGCGCGCATTCACGCGATCATTCGGCGTTCGAAAGGGCATGCCCAATCCAAGATCCGTACCGGGCGCGTCACCGTGAACCTTGACGACAAGACCGTGGACGTAGACGGCAAGACGGTGCATCTGACCGGCAAGGAATACCAGATGCTGGAGCTTCTTTCCTTGCGCAAGGGCACCACCCTGACCAAGGAGATGTTTCTCAACCATCTCTATGGCGGCATGGATGAGCCCGAGCTGAAGATCATAGATGTGTTCATTTGCAAGCTGCGCAAGAAGCTCAGCCAGGCCACGGATGGCGAGAACTATATCGAGACAGTCTGGGGGCGTGGCTATGTGCTGCGCGACCCCGAACCGGTCGTGGCCCAGGACCGGATCGCGCTGGGGGCCTGATCGCAAGGGCTATCGCAGCGGGCCGCGGCCGGAAAAGCGGGCGGATCGGCCCCCGGGCCCGCCTCGGCGCTGGACCTCATCGGGGTGTCCTCCTATCACTTGCAGGAGACACACCGGGAAGGGTTCGGCATGGCAGGCGATACGCCGGTTGAAGCGCTGACAGACGAACAGGCCAGGGTCGAACTTGACCGGCTGGCCAGGGAAATCGCGGCGGCCGATCGGGCCTATCATCAGAGGGATGCGCCCGAGATTTCGGATGCCGACTATGACGCGCTGAAACGGCGCAACGCAGCGATCGAGGCGCGATTTCCACATCTGGTGCGCCCGGACAGCCCGTCGAGAACGGTCGGCGCCGCGCCGGCCGAGGGATTCGCCAAAGTCACGCACGCGGTGCGGATGCTATCGCTCGGCAACGCTTTCGAGGTCGTGGAGATCACAGAATTCGATGCCCGCATCCGTCGTTATCTCGGCCTCGTCGCGGATTCGCCGCTGACATATACCGCCGAACCCAAGATCGACGGGCTGTCGCTGTCGCTGCGCTATGAGGGCGGTGCGCTGGTGCAGGCCGCCACGCGGGGCGATGGCGAAACGGGTGAAAACGTCACCGCGAATGCCCGCACCATAAACGAGATTCCGACCCGGCTCGACGGCGCGCCCGACATCCTGGAGGTTCGGGGCGAGGTGTATATGGCGCATGACGATTTCGCGGCATTGAATGATCGCCAGGCTGCGCGCGGCGATAAAACCTTCGCCAATCCGCGTAATGCCGCCGCCGGCTCGCTGCGCCAGCTCGACCCGGCGATCACGCGGGAGCGTCCCTTGCGCTTCTTCGCCTATGGCTGGGGCGAGCTGTCGGACGCCCTTGCCGAGACGCAGAAGGGGGCCATCGACCGGCTGGGCAAGCTGGGCTTTCCGACGAACCCGCTGACCGCGCTCTGCGACGGCCCCGATGAGATGTTGGCGCATTACGCCGAGATCGAGGAACAGCGCGCCACGCTGGGCTATGACATCGACGGCGTCGTCTACAAGGTCAACGACCTGGCGCTTCAGGCGCGTCTGGGGTTCCGCTCGACCACGCCCCGCTGGGCCATCGCCCACAAGTTTCCGGCCGAACTTGCCTGGACCCGGCTGGAGAAGATCGAGATCCAGGTCGGTCGCACCGGCGCGCTGTCGCCCGTGGCCCGTCTGCATCCGGTCACGGTGGGTGGCGTCGTCGTGTCGAATGCGACGCTGCACAACGAGGATTACATCGCCGGCTGCGATGCCAAAGGCAACCCGATCCGCGACGGCAAGGATATCCGCGAAGGCGACTGGGTGCAGGTCTATCGCGCGGGCGACGTGATCCCGAAGGTGGCCGATGTGGATTTGTCGAAGCGGCCCGCAGACGCGCAGCCCTTCGAATTTCCAAATGCCTGCCCGGAATGCGGGTCCGAGGCGATCCGCGAGGAGGGCGACGCCGTGCGCCGCTGCACCGGCGGCCTGATCTGTCCGGCGCAGGCCGTTGAAAAGCTGAAGCATTTCGTCTCCCGCGCCGCCTTCGACATCGAGGGGCTGGGGGCGAAACAGGTGGAGCAGTTCTACCGCGACGGCTGGATCAGGGAACCGGCGGACATCTTCACCCTGCAAGAGCGCTTTGGCAGCGGCATGCAGCAGTTGAAAAACCGCGAGGGCTGGGGCGAAAAAAGCGCGAAAAACCTTTTCCAAGCCATTGAAGAAAGGCGGAAAATCCCATTAGATCGGCTTATCTTCGCGCTTGGTATCCGTCATGTCGGTGAAAGCGCGGCCAATCTTCTGGCGCGATTTTATGTCAGTTGGGAGAACTTCCGCAACGCGACGTCGAATGCCACGGTCGGTGAGGGGCCGGAGTGGGAGCGGCTGACAGGGATCGACGGGGTCGGCCCGGTGATGGCGACATCGCTTGTGACCACGTTCCACCAGAAGGCCGAGCGCGAGGTTATCGACCGGCTGGTGCAGCATCTGACCATCGAGAAAGCGGCCCCGCGCGGCGCGGTGGACAGCCCCGTGGCCGGCAAGACCGTGGTGTTCACCGGCAGTCTTGAAAAGATGACGCGGGCCGAGGCCAAGGCGCGAGCCGAGGCATTGGGGGCCAAGGTCTCGGGCTCGGTCTCGGCCAAGACCGATCTGGTGGTGGCAGGGCCTGGCGCGGGATCGAAGGCCAGGCAGGCCGAGAAGCTGGGCGTCGAGATAATCGACGAAGAGGGGTGGCTTGGCCTCATCGGGGACGCATGAGCGGGCGGCCCGACATCCTCTTTCCGCTGTTCGGCGCGCTTGATGGGCTGGAGGGGGTCGGCCCCAAGACGGCCAAGCTGTTCGCCCAGATGGAGGTCGAAAAGCCGCGCGACCTGCTTTTCCTGCTGCCCTATTCGGGCGTGGACCGGACCCGCCGCGCCTCGATCCGCGAGGTGACGCCGGGCGAGGTGGCGACGGTCGAGGTCGAGGTGGGCGCGCATCAGCCGCCGCGCAGCAAGGGCCGCCCCTATCGCGTTCAGGTGCAGGACGCCGGGACCAGCTTTCAGCTGGTTTTCTTTCACGGCAACGGCCCGTATCTGCAAAAGCAGCTTCCCAGCGGCCAGCGGCGGGTGATTTCGGGGCGGATCGAGCTGTTCGACGGGGTGGCGCAGATGGTCCATCCCGATCACATCCTGCAGCCCGAGGAGGCCGGGGCGATTCCGGATTTTGAACCGGTTTATCCGCTGACAGCCGGAATCACCCAGAAAATTGTGACCAGGGCCGTGGCCATGGTCCTGGACCGCGCGCCGGACCTGCCCGAATGGATCGACCCCGCGCTGATGGCGCGCGAGGGCTGGCCGGGCTGGCGCGCTGCCGTCCGTGCCGCGCATGCGCCGCGCTCGGAAGAGGAACTGGGCCCCACCGCGCCCGCCCGGCAGCGCCTGGCCTATGATGAACTGTTCTCGCACCAGCTCACCCTCGCGCTGGCGCGGACCGAGCTGCGGCGCGGCAAGGGCATCCCGACCAAGGGTGACGGGCGCTTGCGGGCCAAGGTCCTGTCGGAATTGCCCTATCGGCCCACCGCCGCGCAAGAGCGCGCCATGGCCGAGATCGCCGCCGACATGGGCCAGCCGCGCCGGATGAACCGCCTTTTGCAGGGCGATGTCGGGGCGGGCAAGACGTTGGTGGCCTTCATGGCGTTGCTGATCGCGGTGGAGGCGGGCGGGCAGGGCGTGATGATGGCGCCGACCGAGATCCTTGCCCGTCAGCATCTGGAAAGCCTGCGCCCGCTGGCCGAGGAGGCGGGCGTGGTGCTGGAGATTCTGACCGGTCGCGACAAGGGGGGCGAGCGCAAGGCCAAGCTTGGCGCGCTGGCCAGGGGCGAAATCCAGCTGCTGGTCGGCACGCATGCGGTGTTCCAGAAGGATGTCGATTTCCACGAATTGCGCCTTGCCATCATCGACGAGCAGCATCGCTTTGGTGTTGCCCAGCGGATGGAGCTGTCGGCCAAGGGCCGTGGGGCGCATGTGCTGGTGATGACCGCCACGCCGATCCCCCGCTCGCTGAGTCTGGCGCAATATGGCGACATGGATGTGTCGGTCCTGGACGAGAAGCCGCCGGGCCGAACGCCGGTCAAGACGGCGCTGGTCTCTACCGCGCGGATGGACGAGGTTGTGGAGCATTTGCGTCACGCGATCGGCGAGGGGCGGCAGGCCTATTGGGTCTGCCCGCTGGTGGAGGAGAGCGAGTCGGTGGACATGACGGCCGCCGAAGAACGCTTCAAGCATCTGCGGGCCGCGCTTGGCGATGCACAGGTGGGGCTGGTGCATGGCCAGATGCCGCCCGCCGAAAAGGATGGTGCGATGGCGCGTTTCGTGGCGGGCGAGACCAAGGTGCTTGTCGCAACGACCGTCATCGAGGTCGGCGTGAACGTGCCCAAAGCCTCGATCATGGTGATCGAGCGCGCCGAGAGTTTCGGCCTGGCACAGCTGCACCAGTTACGCGGGCGGGTCGGGCGCGGGGCGGCGGCTTCGACCTGCTTGCTGATGTATCAGCCGCCCCTGTCCGAGGGCGGGCGCCGGCGGCTGGAGATCCTGCGCGAGACGGAGGATGGTTTTCGCATTTCCGAGGAGGATCTGGCAATGCGCGGCGCGGGCGACCTGATCGGCACGGCGCAGTCGGGTCTGCCGCATTTCCGCGTCGCCGATCTGGAACGTCAGGCCGCGCTGATGGGCGTGGCGCAAAGCGACGCCCGCAAGCTGCTGGCCGACGATCCGAAACTGGAAAGCGGGCGCGGCCAGGCAGCGCGGGTGCTGCTGTGGCTTATGGAACGTGACAAGGCAATCCGGTTGATTTCAGTCGGCTAGCATTGAAAATACCTTTTGTTCGCAAATGTTCTTAAAAAGTTCTTTACAGATGCAGCTCCATATGAGAACAAAGAGGCAACAAAAATCACGAGCACAAGGAGATGCCCGCCATGCTGAACGATTTGAAACAGATTTGTGCCCGCTCCTCTGCCACCTTGCCGCAAGATGCCGCCGGGGCGATCGCGCTGGTCGTGATGCTGCTTGTGGGGCTGCATCTGCCCGGCCTCGTCTGAGACCGTTTCTGCCTGCGATCCGTTCCGGGTTGCGCATCCCTGTCCCCGATTCTGGATGCGTCGCTTTGACGTTGCCTGTCCCCAGGCCGGAGCCTGCCTCTGCTCCGTAGCCCGGCGCGACGGATTGCCACTTACCGCCGCCTCCGTTGCCGGAGTGCGGCGGTTTTTTCATGCGGGGTGGGTCAGGCGCAGGCGCTGAGTGCCTCGTCGAAGGCCGCGAGCGTGGCTTCGAGTGAAAGAAGGATCGAAGCGTGCCGGTTCTTGTAGTCGCGCGCCGGCTCCAGCACCTTGAGCGCGTCGAAGGGCGGGTCGGGCGGCGGTCCGCCCTCTTTCAACATCGCCTTCAACTGGTCGCGTGCCTTTTCCACCTCATCCCGGCTGCGCCCGATCACATTGGCGCCCACCACCGAAGCCGCAGCCTGGCCCAGGGCGCAGGCCTTTACCTCTTGCGCGAAATCGGTGATCCGACCATCCCGAACCTCGAGATCCACCGCGACGGTGGAGCCGCAAAGCGGCGCGCGTTTCTTGCATGATGCGGTCGGCGCATCCAGGCGCCCCAGATGCGGAATATCCGCGGCCAGTTCCAGGATCCGCTGCGAATACAGCTTGATAAGGTCGGACTCGGTACTCATGGCTTTTCCTCGGCGGTTCTGCCCCTTAGATAAACCCGCAATGTCAAATTGCAAAGGATCGGTGCAATGCCCTTCGACCCGGCGACCCTGAAATACGATGCCAACGGGCTGATCCCGGCCATCGCGCAGGCCGGGGATGGCCAGGTTCTGATGATGGCATGGATGAACGCCGAGGCGGTCAAGCGCACCCTTGAGACCGGGCGCGTGACCTATTGGTCGCGCTCGCGGAAGGAACTCTGGATCAAGGGCGAGACCAGCGGCCATGTCCAGCGCCTGATCGAGTTGCGGGTGGATTGCGACCGCGACTGTCTTCTGATGCTCGTGGAGCAGGAGGGGCCGGCCTGTCATACCAACCGGCGAAGCTGTTTCTTCACCGCTGTGTGGGACGGCGAAGAAGTCGAGCTGATGACGCCGATGGCGGGCTGAAACCCGATACCTGTGGCGGGAGTATTTGTGGCAAGATGAAAGATCAAAGGCCGACCATGCGGCGGATCGTGGCGGGCGCGACGCCCTGGTCGCGATAATGCGCGAGGGAACGCGCGTCGTCACGCTTGGCCAGGCGCTTTCCGCGTTCGTCGCGGATAAGCCCATGGTGATGGTAGCATGGCGTGGGGCGCCCGAGCAGCACCTGAAGCAGGACATGAATCTGCGTCGCGGCGAACAGGTCGGCGCCGCGCACGACTTCGGTGATGTGCTGGTCGGCGTCGTCCACGACGACGGCTACATGATAGGACGTGCCGATATCGCGCCGCGCCAGGACAACATCGCCGACCTCATGCAACAGGGCGGCGCGGTCGAGCAGGTGTTGGCCTGGATGCAACGGGCCGGTTTCCGTGAAGCCGGGCCGCGCATCCCCCAGCCGGTCAAGCGCGCGGCCCATGTCCAGGCGGATCGCGTCATTCGGGCCGGCCGACTCCATACCGCGCCCGCGACAGGTGCCCGGATAGACGGGCCCGTCGGGGCCGGTGGCCATGGCGCTTTCCTGCGGCGCCGAAAGGGCGCCGCGAATGTCCCGCCGCGTGCAACGGCAGGGATAACACAGATCGAGAGAAATCAGCCGATTCAGCGCCGCGTCGTAGGCGGTCATCCGCTCTGATTGGCGCAGGACCGGGCTGGGCCATTCCAGACCCAGCCAATGCAGGTCTTCAAGGATCGCCGCCTCGAATTCCGGTTTGCAGCGCGGCCGGTCGATATCCTCGATCCGCAACAGGAAAGTGCCGCCCGCGGCCTGCGCCCGATCAAAAGCCAAGAGCGCCGAAAAGGCGTGGCCCAGATGCAGCAGACCGGTGGGCGATGGTGCGAACCTTGTCCTGTAGATCACGTTTTTTCAATGACATAGACCGTGGAGTTCAGGCCGATTTCGGGCAGGTGCGGGCCGTGGTCCTCGTGGATCTTCGTGATGCTGCCATCTGCCAGGTGACGAGCCAGTGCCGCCGTGTAGGCAGGATCGTGCAGCGCGTGATCATTATAGGAAAAGGCAAGACGGCCTCCGGGCGCCAGAATGTCCAGGATCACGTCCAGCATACCAGCCGGTGCGGCACCGGGGCTGACGACGCCAGCCGCGGCGACGCTGCTGTAATCGCCCGGATTCACCGGCAGGGGCGCTTTGGGGTCGGTGCGCCAAAGATTTCGGTAGATGCCCTTGGCGCGTGCCACATCCAGCATTCCGTCTGACAGGTCGGTCCCGTCGATCGGGTCGAACCCCTCGGCGCGCAGCGCTTCTCCCGACAGGCCGGTGCCACAGCCGATATCGAGCACGGGGCCGGTGCACCCGGTGAGGCGCATGGCCCGTGCCAGCCGGGCGGGCGTTGCATAGCCGTTCTCGGTCAGTTCCTTGTCATAGCTCTGCGCCCAGGCGTCATAGAGATCCTCTACGCCGCCCCGCGCTTCCAGATCATAGACCCGGTCCAGATATTTCTTTTCCGTCATGATAAAAGGTTATCGCGGGGGGGCAGCGACGTCCAGTGTCAGCCAGTCACGCCAGGCGGCCTTGGCCCGGTCGGTATAGGCCTTGTAGCGGTCGCGGCGGCCGCGACGGCCACTTTTCAGCCCCTCGACCGGCGGGAACAGGCCGAAATTCACGTTCATCGGCTGAAAGGTCTTCGCCTCGGCGCCGCCCGTGATGTGACTGACCAGCGCGCCGGTGGCGGTTTCCGGCGGCGGAGCGGGCAGGGCACGGCCCTGGATCTCGGCTACCGCCAGCCGCGCGGCCAGCAGGCCCATCGCGGCGCTTTCGACATAGCCCTCGACCCCGGTGATCTGTCCGGCGAAACGGATAAGCGGACGTGATTTCAACCGCAACTGTCCGTCAAGCAGGGTGGGCGAATTCAGGAAGGTGTTGCGGTGGATCCCGCCCAGACGTGCGAAACGGGCGTTTTCCAGTCCCGGGATCATCCGGAAAACATCCGATTGCGCGCCATACTTCATCTTGGTTTGAAAGCCGACGATGTTGAACAGCGTTCCCAGGGCATTGTCTCGGCGCAGTTGCACAACCGCATGGGGTTTGACGTCCGGCTGGTGCGGGTTGGTCAGTCCCACCGGCTTCATCGGGCCGTGGCGCAGGGTTTCGCGGCCGCGCTCGGCCATCACCTCGATCGGCAGGCAGCCGTCGAAATACTCGGCGGTTTCGCCCTCGTGGAACTCGGTCTTGTCGGCGGCCAGCAGCGCGTCGATGAACGCCTCATAGGTTTCGCGGTCCATCGGGCAGTTGAGATAGGCGGTGCGCTGCGCCTCGGTCTCGCCCTTGTCATAGCGCGACTGGAACCAGGCTTTTTCCATGTCGATACTCTCGGCATAGACGATGGGCGCGATGGCATCGAAAAAGGCCAGCGCCCGGGTTCCCGTTTCGGCCCGGATCGCTTCGGCCAGCGCGCCGGAGGTCAGCGGACCGGTGGCGATGATCCAGTGGCCGCCGTCGGGCAGGGCGGTGATTTCGCCCGTCTGGACGGTGACTTTGGGATGATTCCGCAGGCGCGCGGTGACGCCTTCGGCGAACCCGTCGCGGTCAACCGCCAGGGCGCCGCCAGCGGGCAGGGCATTCGTGTCGGCCATTTCCATCAGCAAGCCGCCGGCCTGGCGCATTTCCCAGTGAAGAAGGCCGACGGCGTTCTGTTCGTCATCGTCAGAACGGAAGGAATTGGAACAGACCATCTCGGCCAGATTGCCCGTGTGATGGGCGAAGGTGCCCACGTCGGGGCGCATTTCGTGAATGACGACCGGGATACCGGCCTGCGCAGCCTGCCATGCCGCTTCGGACCCGGCCATGCCGCCGCCAAGGATGTGAAGTGTGTCACTCATGCAGGCGATTTATGTCAGAACGCGGCAAAGGGAAAGGGGTGGCGCGGGTTGCCTTTGCCGGTTCATTCTGCCCGCGTCATTGCTGCGTTTCATTCGCGCCGGGCAAGAGGGCAGGGTTTGTCGCTGGGATCAGGACAGCCACCGCCAGCCGCGTCGTAACAGCGCGTGGCGCCCGCCGCCGCAGAGCAGGACCGGTATCGCAAGCAGAATGGCGGCGATCATTGTCGCGGTTTCGCGGGGCAGGACGACCAGGTGAGATTCCAGCAAGTAGGGCATGATGAACAACAGAACGCCAAGCGCGGCCACGACCCGGCTGCGGATTCCGAACGCCAGCCAGATCCCGATGACGATCAGCAGGGAATCGGCGATCATATGCGCCGTGCTGCGCCATGGATATGCGCCGAGCACGCCGAAATGGCCCAGAAACTCCGTCACCGCATGCTGCATGAACAGTCCCGCCAGAAGCAGGCGGAAGACCATGCATGTTGCGCTGTCATGTTTCCATCGTGTCTTTGAGATCATCATGGACATGTCTAAAAAGATAGGTTGACGAATAATGATTTGCACGAGCAAAGGCGGAACGCAACCTGAAAGAACGGTGCGCGGTCATGCAGATCTTCGCCATGATCTTCGTGAAGGCATCCCAGCCAATCATAGGGGAATAGCGGATGCGTCCCGTTCGGGGGCGCCCGCTGGATTGTCTTTCGGGTTGGTTTTTGGCTCAGGCCGTGTCGGTGGGATCTTCGTCATCGCCTTGCTCGGCGATCCAGGCGACCGAGACCACTTCTTCGCCGCGGCCGGTGTCGAAAACCTTGACCCCGCCGGCGCTGCGCGAGCGAAAGCTGATGCCTTCCACGGGGCAGCGGATTGACTGACCTTTGGATGTGGCCAGCATGATCTGGTCGTCCATCTCGACCGGGAAGGCCGCAACAAGCCGCCCGCCCCGCATCGCACGGTCGATCGCGGCGACGCCCTGGCCGCCCCGGCCGCGCACCGGATAGTCGTGGCTTGAGGACAGCTTTCCGGTTCCCTTGGCGGTGATCGTCAGGATCAGATCCTCGGCGGCCGACATTTCGGCGTAACGATCCGGGGAAAGCTGTCCCGCCTCGATCGCGGCTTCTTCTTCATCCATGTCGGTTTCGTCCGTGCCCGTCTCATCCGTCGTACCGGCCACCAGGCGGCGCTGCTTCAGATAAGCGGCGCGTTCCTCGGCGGTGGCCTCGAAATGGCGGATCATGGCCATCGAAACGACCTCGTCCCCGGCCGCCAGCCGAATTCCGCGCACCCCGGTCGAGTCGCGGCCCTTGAAGACGCGCACGGCCGTGGTCGGGAAGCGGATCGCGCGGCCCATGGCGGTGACAAGCATCACGTCGTCATCCTCGGTGCAGATGCGCGCATTGACCAGGCTGACCCCTTCGGGCAGCCGCATGGCGATCTTGCCGTTGCGCATGACGTTGGTGAAATCCGATAGCGCGTTGCGCCGAACGTCGCCCGCCGAGGTGGCAAAGAAGATCTGGAGGTCCGACCACTCTTCCTCGGGGCGGTCCACCGGCATGATCGCCGCAATCGAGACGCCGTGCGGGATCGGCAGGATGTTGACGATGGCCTTGCCCTTGGCCGTGCGTCCGCCCTGTGGCAGACGCCATGTCTTGAGCTTGTATACCATCCCGTCCGTGGTGAAGAACAGAAGCTGGGTATGGGTATTGGCCACGAACAGGTTGGTGACCACGTCCTCTTCCTTGGTGGCCATGCCGGACAGGCCCTTGCCGCCGCGCCGCTGTGCGCGGAAATCGCCAAGCGGGGTGCGCTTGATATAGCCGCCAGAGGTGACGGTGACGACCATGTCCTCGCGCTCGATCAGATCCTCGATATCCGTGTCGCCGGCCCAGTCCACGATCTCGGTGCGACGGGGGACGGCAAACTGTTCCTTCACCTCGCGCAGCTCGGTGGCGATGATTTCCATGATCCGTTCGCGTGAGCGAAGGATCGTCAGGCATTCGCGAATCCGCGCGGCAAGCTGTTGCAACTCGTCGGTGACCTCTTTCACGCCCATCGCGGTCAGGCGCTGAAGCCGCAGATCCAGGATCGCACGGGCCTGCGTTTCGGACAGATTGTAGGTGCCGTCGTCGTTCATCGTATGGGTCGGATCGTCGATCAGACGGATGTATTCCGCGATGTCATGTGCCGGCCAGCGCCGGGTCATCAGTTTTTCGCGCGCCTCTGCCGGGTCGGCCGAGCCGCGAATCGTGGCCACCACCTCGTCGACATTCGACACGGCCACGGCAAGGCCGCACAGCACATGGCTGCGCTCGCGCGCCTTGCGAAGCTCGAAGGCGGTGCGCCGCGCCACGACCTCTTCCCGGAAGTCGATGAACGCGGTCAGGAAGCGGCGCAGCGTCAGCTGTTCGGGCCGGCCGCCATTCAGCGCCAGCATGTTGGCGGCAAAAGAGGTCTGCATCGGCGTGAAGCGGAACAGCTGGTTCAGCACCACCTCGGGTGTCGCGTCGCGCTTCAGCTCGATCACCACGCGCACGCCCACGCGATCGGATTCGTCCTGGATATGGGCGATCCCTTCCAGCTTTTTCTCGCGAACCAGATCGGCGATCTTCTCGATCATGGTCGCCTTGTTCACCTGATAGGGTATCTCGTCCAGAACAATGGCGTAACGATCCTTGCGCAGCTCCTCGATCCGGGTTTTCGCCCGTATGACGATGGATCCGCGTCCCTCCAGATATGCCTTCCGCGCGCCGGACCGGCCCAGAATGATGCCGCCCGTGGGAAAATCGGGCGCCGGAACGTATTCCATCAGCTGTTGCGAATCCAGGTCGGGATCGTCGATCAGCGCCAGCGCGGCGTCGATCACTTCGCCCAGATTGTGCGGCGGAATCCGGGTGGCCATGCCCACGGCGATGCCTTCGGCCCCGTTGACCAGCATGTTGGGGAAGCGCGCGGGCAGGACCGTGGGCTCGTTGCGCTCATTGGCATAGTTCGGGATGAAATCGACGGTTTCCTTGTCGATATCGGTCAGCAACTGTTCGGCAACTTTGGCCAGGCGGGCTTCGGTATAGCGATAGGCTGCCGCCGGGTCGCCGTCCATCGAGCCGAAATTTCCCTGGCCGTCGATCAGCGGCACCGACATCGAGAAATCCTGCGCCATGCGCACGAGGGATTCGTAGACCGCCGAGTCGCCGTGCGGGTGATAGCGCCCCATCACGTCGCCCACCGCGGTTGCACATTTGCGATAAGGCTTCGCCTGGGTCTGGCCGTTTTCCCACAGGGTATAAAGGATGCGCCGGTGCACGGGTTTCAGGCCGTCGCGCAGATCGGGAATCGCCCGGCTGACGATCACGCTCATGGCGTAATCCATGAACGAGGTCTGCATTTCCTCTTCGATGGAAATCGACGGGCCGTCGTATTTAGGCGGCTCCGGCGTCATTTCGTTATCATCGTCAGGGGGTTGTGGTGTATCGTTCACGTTGATCTCTGCCTGTATCGGGGCGCGCTATATATTGTTGGCTCGACTATATCTTATCCCGGATATGGGGTGCAATGGGCACCGGCGCCTTCTGCAAGCAGCCCCCGGGCGTGAGTGATAACATACTGTTTTTATTGAAAAGTAATTCCAATCCGGCATCATTCGAGAACCGACCCAACAAAGGATGCAGGCAAATGAGTATGTCCGAGACCGAAATGATGCTGAAAGGCTATGGCCTGACCACCGCCGAGTTCTTTTATCACATGCCCGATTATGCGCATGTGCTGAACACCTTCGTCTGGCAGGATTACGATCTGGCCCCCGACCATCCGCGCCTTTTCAAGTTCATCGAATTCTGGCAGGAAGAGATCGACGGGCCGCTGCACTCGGTGCGTTTTTCCCACCGCAAGATGATCGCCCCGGGCGAATGGCGTAATGTGACCGGCGAATTCACGCTGCACTGACGTTCAGAACTTCAGCTTCGGTTCCGGCCCGGCGCGCAGTGCGGCGATCCAGATCAGCACGAGCACCAGCGAGGCGATGGCGTTCCAGCTGGCCATGCTCAGGCCCCACATCTGCCAGGCGACCTGATCGCACATTACCACGTTCGGCGCGGCCTCGGTGCTCAGCAATTGCTCGCCCGACAGGCCGGACAGCCCCGGACCGGACCCGGTGCAGGACGTCGGCCCCTGCCACCAGCCGCGCTCCACCCCGGTGTGATACAACCCCAGGACCGCGGTCGAGAACGCGGCCAGGGCGCCCAGCCGCGGCACGATCGACCATCCCACCAGCAGCCCCGCGCCGCCCAGCACGACCGCCGCTGCATGTGGCCAGCGTTGCCACAGGCACAGCTTGCAGGGTGCCAGACCGCCGATATATTGAAACCCGAAGGCGCCCAGCAGCAAGAGCAACGACCCCAGCGCAGCGATACGGATCAGGGATTTTCGTGTCATAGATATTTCACCAGATAGAAGCCACCCAACAGGATCACGACGAAGAGGGTAAACATCAACCCCAGTCGTCTTTCGATGAAGTCGCGGATCGGGGCGCCGAATTTCCACAACAGCGCCGCGATGATGAAGAACCGCAAGCCTCGCGCAACGATGGACGCAACGATGAACACGGGCAGCGACAGCCCGGTCGCCCCCGATGTGATGGTGATGACCTTGAACGGGAACGGCGTCATCCCCGCCACCAGCACCGCCCAGGCGCCATGGGCGTTGAACCTTTGCGCGAACAAGTCCATCGCTTCGGTCTTGCCGTAGAATTCCAGCACAGGGCGTCCGACGCTCTCGAACAGGGCCGCGCCAAGGAAATATCCGAACAGTCCGCCCAGGACCGAGGCCATCAGCGCGACGCCGGCGATTGCCCAGGCCCGCGACGGCCGCGCCAGGATCATCGGAATCATCAGGACGTCCGGCGGAATCGGAAAGACGGAACTCTCGATGAAGGCGACCAGCGCAAGCGCCCAGATCGCGTGGCGGCGTTCGGCCAGCGAAATGGTCCAGTCATAGATGCCGCGGATCATCCTGCCTGCCTCGCTTGCCCACGCACCGGGCCTTGCCCGATGCGGGCAGCGGGGTCAAGTGATGGACGATTGACCGGCGGGGCGTCGCCGGTTAAACGGTCGATCGGTGGCCCGAGTGGCGGAATGGTAGACGCAGGGGATTCAAAATCCCCCGGTAGCGATACCGTGTCGGTTCGAGTCCGACCTCGGGCACCAATAGATCCAGGCAACTCTGTTGCACAAATCGGCTGATGACAGAGATTCCCCTTTCGACGGGCAGGCTTACCCACGGGCTATGTGACGGGCATGCCGCGCGCGGTGTAGCCGTTCATGGCGGCGATGCGGACTTGGAGTTCAGCGACCTGACATTCGACGTCCCGTGCCATGAGCCGCTGGCCCAGCAGCCTCATGCAATGCACCTTCGTCTCGACGCGTTGTCCGCGGTGATATAGCTCCATCGTCGCCAGAGAGCCCGGCCGAGGTATCTTGAGGCCCGCCATTGTCCGCCATCGGTCCGCGGACGATGACGCCGGCGGTTGCGGTCTTCCATGGCCTGGCGTTCTTGCCTGGCGTTTAACGGCCCGGCCAGGCGGCCAGCGCATCGACCGATTGGTGACTGGCCGGGCGTTTGCGCTGGCCTGACCGGATCGATCGATTTTTCGTGATGACCGGCCCCGTTCGGATTTCAGGGGGCGTCAACTTCTCAATCGGGTTGCGGGAATGCGTCGCGCCAGCGCCGGATGAATATTTCCCGCTTGTCCGAATCCATGGCGACCAGCAGCGTCGGGTTCAAACCGATCGGCCGTTCAAGCGTTTCGACGGTGCCGAAAACCTCGATCGCGCTGGTGTCCTCTTCCTTGAGATGCACGATCAGGTCTTGCGCCTCGAGCATCGCGCGGCCGGTCGGTGAAAGCAGATAGTCGAGCAGATCGGCCGCCACCCTTGCCGCAGCGGACCCGGCGGGGATCATCGCGGCCCGCGACAGGATCAACGTGTAATCCTCGGGGGCGAGGACGGCGAGTCGCGGATCCTGACGCGCGCGCTGAAGGGCATAGGAGCCAAGCACGTTGTAGGCGACGAGATATTCGCCCGACGCAACCCGGTCGATAATTTCTGCCGAGCAGCATGTGGCGATGGCCCCGCTGCGGCCGAAAGCCTCCATCAGGCCGCCAAACGTGGTGGCCTCCAGCGAATCGGAGAAGGCGAGCAGAAAGCCAAGCCCGGATTCCTCGATATCGTATGTTGCCACGCGCCCGGCGAAACGGCTGCCGGCCGGTCGCAACAGGTCGAGAAGGTCGAACCGTGAACGCGGCACCTCGGCCGGTGCGAGCAGGTCGCGATTATACACCACGACGATCGGTTCGCGCGTCACGCCCCAAAGCTGGTCGCGCCAGGCAAGTTCGGGCGGCAGGGTGGCCGTCGCTTCCGAGGCATGGCTTGCCGCGCAGCCCTCGTTGACGAGATCGACAATCTGGTGCACCGCCGAGCTGATCACCAGATCGGCCCCCATCCGCCCTTTCCGGCAGTCCCGGGCCGTCAGGGCGTAAAGATCGTTCGACCCCCATTGTTCATAGACGATCCGCGTATCCTGGCGTGTCTCGACATAGGCCTCGATCACTGGCCCCAGCGCCGCCAGGTCGGTCGTGCTGCGCAGCAGGGCGGTCCGCGGGGCGTCCGGGGGACCGAACTGCGCCGTCAACTCGGCCGTCTGGGCGGCGGCCGGATGCCACAGGCAGGCAAGGATCATGGCCAGGCGGATCATGCCGCAAACCTCGGAAGTTCGAGAGCGGCGACGAACTGGCCGTCCCGGTGTTCCATGGCAAGCCGGCCGCCGTGCCCCTCGGCCACTTCGCTGACGATGGCAAGGCCGATGCCGCTGCCGCCGGCCGCGCCCGACCTGGCGAAACGCTCGCCGGCGTTTCGTGCCGTGTCCGGGGGCAATCCATCGCCGCAATCGCTGACCCAGAGTGTCACCAGGGATCCTTGTGTCACGCCCAGCCGGATCGGGGGTTTTCCATGCCGCAGTGCGTTGCTCAGAAGGTTCCTGCCCGCCTCGACCAGCGACAGCGCATCCCCCCTTACGCGGACCGGATGGTCGGGGATGTCCAGCATCACCTCGATCCCGGCCTCGACAAAGATGTCGTCGGTCTTCTCGACGATTTCCACCGCCACGTCGCGCAGGTCGAGCGGCGTTGCCGGCGCGGTATCGGCACGGTGAATGATCATCGCGCGGCTCAGAAGCTGGTCCAGGAGGCGCCCCAATCCCGCGGCGCGGTCCTGAATGCGGGCCACGATCCGGTCGCGCCGGTCCGTGTCGTTTTCGATGCTCGCCAACTGGGCCTGAACCCGGATCGCCGCCACGGGGGTGCGCATCTGGTGGGCCGCGTCCGTGATCAGCTTGTCGGTGGCGATGTTCTGGCGGTCAAGCCGCACCATGAACGCATTCAGCGCGGTCAGCATCGCGGCCACCTCCTTGGGCGCCGAAAGCGAAAGTGGCGTCAGGTCGGTGGGTTCCCGCACGGCAAGGGTTTCGCCGATCCGGGGCAGGGGCCGCAGCGCGCGGCTGACGACCATCCAGGCAAAAAGCGCCATCACCGTGCCCGCAGCCCCCAGAACGATCAGCGCATTTTGCGCGATGTCGCGCGCCAGTTCTCGCCTTGCGAGCAGGGTATGCCCGACGACAACGCGGACGGGTCCCGAAAAGCTGCGCTCGGCAAAGCGGCGGGTGAAAGCGACGTAGCGTGCCGGCTCGTCCCCGAAAGTTCCATCGTAGAACATGCTTTCGACCCCCGGGCCCGCTGCCAATAGCGGCGTGTCCGCATCACCCGTGAGCGTCGCGCCATCCGGTCCGACCACCCGATAGCGGATTCGGTCGTCCGCGGCGAGCGACAACAGTTCGAACGCCGAGACCGGCATGTCGACCATCGGAACGCCATCGCGGATCGAGATCGTCCGCGCGATGTCGGCCGCGGCACCGATGAGAAGTCGGTCAAAGGCTTCGCGCGCCGCTTGACGGCCATATGCAAGCGCCGCGATCAGCACCAGCGCCCCGCCGAGCACCAGGACGGCGCCGACGGCAAGCGCAACGCGATTCTTCAGTGACAGGGTCGCGCGCACACCGCCGGCTTCAGGCATCGTCGGCGTCCAGACGATATCCCAGGCCGCGATGCGTCTCTATCCGGGCCCGCGAGCCGGCAAGCTTCTTGCGCAGGCGCGCGACGTAAAGCTCGACCGCGTTCGCGCCCACCTCGTCCCGATCGAACGAGAACAGCCCGGCGAACAGCCGTTCCTTGGACAGGATCTGACCCCGGTGGGACATCATGAGATTCAACAGTGTCATCTCGCGGCGCGTCATCTGCACTGGCGTGGCCCCCACATGCACCGACCGCGCCGCCGGATCGAAGGACAGGTCGCCGAGCCGCATCATTCCGCTGGCCTGTCCCTTTTCGCGCCGGATCAGCACCCGAAGCCGCGCTTCGAGCTCTCGCAGATCGAAGGGTTTCACGAGATAGTCGTCGGCCCCCGAATCCAGCGCATCGACCCGCGCGGTCACTTCGAATTCCGCAGTCAGGATCAGCACGGGCGTGCGATCGTCGCAGAGGCGAAGCCGCCTGAGCAGGCTGCGGCCGTCACCGTCGGGCAAACTGATGTCGAGCACGATGGAATCGTAATCCTGCACGGCCAGGAACTCCTGCGCCGATTGCAGGTCGGCCCCGAGATCGCAGGCGAACCCCGCGCGCTCAAGGCTCGCCACCACGGCGTCCCCGACATCGGCGGTGTCCTCGATCACCAGTATGCGCATGCGGCCTCTCGACTCCAGTATGATACTCTATACCGCAGCGGTCGAAGCGAAAAGCGCCACTTTCGCGGCATGACAGGTTGGTGACAGGTTCCTTGGCTATAAAGATTCCCACGCTGGCCTGCCAAATGCGCAGTCCGTCCATCAAACGGGAGGAAAAAACATGAAACTCGACAAAATCCGGCGCGGTCTTGCCGCCGCTGCCGTGCTGGCCTGTCTGCCCCTTGGGGCCGCGGCACAGGGCTTCAGCCCGGAGAACCCCGAATGCATCGCGCCCGCAAACCCGGGTGGCGGCTGGGATTTCACATGCCGGCAGGCCGGCAAGACCCTGCAGGACATCGGCCTGATTCCGACCACCATGCAAGTGGTGAATCTGGCCGGCGGTGGTGGCGGGGTGGCCTTCGCCGAAGTTGTCAACAAGCGCAATGACGATAACGATCTGATTGTCGCGGCCTCGTCGGCCACGGCCACCCGGCTGGCGCAGAACGCCTTTCCCGGAAACACCATGGACCAGGTCCGCTGGATAGGTTCGGTTGGCGCTGATTTCGGGGTGATCGCCGTGGCGGCCGACAGCGAGATCGATACCCTTCCCCAGTTGATGGACCGGATCAAGGCGGACCCGACCTCGATCTCGATCGGCGGTGGATCCGCGGTTGGCGGCTGGGACCACCTGAAGGTTCTGATCGCCGCGAAAGAGGCGGGCATCGATGACGTGCGTTCGGTGAAATACATCGCATTCGCAGGCGGTGGCGAGGCCGTGACGCAACTGCTGGCGGGATCGTTGCAGGCCTTCACAGGGGATCTGTCCGAAGCCCGCGGCTTCGTCGAATCCGGCGACATCAAGGTTCTTGCCGTGTTGTCGCCCGAGCGGCTGGAAGGCGAGTTTGCCAAATTTCCCACCGCGCGCGAACAGGGGATCGATGCCATCGGCGCGAATTGGCGCGGGTTCTACGCCCCCGGCGGCATGAGCGATGCGGCCTATGACTATTGGGTCGATGCAATCGACACGCTCTATGCCAGCGAGGAATGGAAGACGGTGATGGAGAATAACGGTCTCGCACCGCTCGACCTGCATGGCGAGGAATTCGAGGCCTTCGTCGCCGACTCCGTCCAGAACATCCAGGACCTCTCGCGCGAGATCGGCATCATCCAGTGATCGCCTGATGTCACCATGCCACCCCCGGTCCGGACCGGGGGCGGCTTCGCAGTCATGAAACAGCAGGGAGGCGTTCCAAATGAGCGACCGCATATTCGGCGGGATCGGTCTGGTCATTGCCATCATTTTCGCCTGGCAGGCGTCCATCATCCGGGAAAGCTTTCTGTCGGATGCGGTGGGGCCCAAGATGTTTCCCTATATCATTGCCGCGGTGATGGGCCTTGCCTCGATCTATTTCCTGTTCAAGCCGGATCCGGAACCCACCTGGCCGCGTATTGGCCACCTGGCCGAGATCGGGCTGGCCGCAGCGGTGATGTTCGCCTACGCGCAGGCCCTGCCCGAGCTTGGATTCATCATCTCGACTGCTTTTGCCGCAACCTACCTGACATGGCGCCTGGGCTCATCCCCGCTGCAGAGCGTCGTCATCGGCGCGGGCACGTCAATCGGAATCTATGTCGTCTTCAGGCTGCTGCTGGGGCTCAGCCTTGCGCGCGGCCCGTTGGGTTTCTGAGGAGGTTTCCATGGAACTGATGTCTCAGCTCGGCGACGGTTTCGCCGTCGCGCTTACCTGGCAGAACCTCGGTCTTGCGCTGATGGGCTGCTTCCTGGGAACGATCATGGGGGCCCTGCCGGGGCTTGGCCCGTCGAACGGCGTTGCCATCCTGATTCCGCTGGCCTTCACGCTGGGCCTTGGCGCGACGCCTTCGCTGATCCTGCTGACGAGCGTCTATTACGGCGCAATGTACGGTGGACGGATATCGTCGATCCTGTTGAACATTCCCGGCGACGAGCCGGCGATGATGACCTGTCTGGACGGCTACCCGATGGCGCAGAAGGGACAAGCGGGCGAGGCGCTGGCGCTTTCGGGCATCGCCTCTTTCGTAGGCGCGTTCTTCGCGACCTGGGGGCTGGTGCTGCTGGCGCCGCAACTGGTCAAGGTCGCGCTTCTGTTCGGCCCGGCCGAGTATTTCGCGCTCTTCACGCTGGCCTTCGCGACACTGGGCGGTATTTCCGCGACCAACCAGGCGAAATCCGCCTTCGCTGCCGCGCTCGGCCTGGGGCTGGCGATGATCGGTGTCGACACCCAGACCGGGGTGCCGCGCTTCACCTTCGGCGAGGTGCACCTGTATGACGGGATCGATTTTCTGGTTGCGATCGTCGGGCTGTTCGCATTGTCCGAGGTGTTCATCTTTCTTGAACACCGGGGCACCGAGCGCGACATCTCGAACCGTCCCAGGATGGAAATCGGCCGCATCGTGCCTTCCTGGAGCATGATCCGTTCCTGCATTCCGACAATGGGCCGTGGTACGGTCCTGGGGTTCATCGCGGGGGTGCTGCCGGGCGCGGGTGCGTCGCTCGGCTCCTTCATCTCGTATTCGATGGAAAAGCGCCTGGTGGATCGGGACAAGACCTTCGGCACCGGCGACCCGCGCGGCGTTGCGGCGCCGGAGGCCGGCAACAACGCGGCGGCGGGCGGTGCGCTCGTGCCGATGCTGGCGCTGGGCGTGCCGGGGTCGGGCACGACAGCGGTGCTGCTGGCGGTGCTTCTGGCCCTGAACATCACGCCGGGGCCGCTGCTTTTCAGCCAGAACCCGGACGTGGTCTGGGGTTTGATCGCGGCGCTTTTCATCGGCAACTTCATGCTGCTTGCCATGAACATCCCAATGGTCGGCCTGTTCACGCGCGTATTGCTGGTTCCGCCCCGAATCCTGATGCCGGTCGTCGCCATGATCTCGTTCGTGGGTATCTACGGGATTTCGGGCTCCAGCTTCGATCTCATGGTCATGGTCGGCTTCGGTGTCATGGGGTGGGTTCTCAGGAAGCTTGACGTGCCGCTGGTGCCGGTCATCCTCGGAACGCTGCTTGGAAACGAGATGGAGGTCAATCTGCGTCGCGCCGTGACCATCGCGGATGGCGACTATTCAGTGCTGATCTCGTCGCCGCTTACGATAATCCTGTGGATAACAGCTTTCGTCGGGTTTGTTCTGCCGATCTTCCTCGGGGGTGTCATGCGCCGCCGGATGCGGATGGCAAGGGACAGCGAAGGCGGCGTCATGGACTGACCGGCGCGAGGGATCGGCGCCTTCGGCCCCGTTGTTGCCTTCGGTCAGACGGGCAGCGGGTCGGTCATTCCGCTCGCTTCCAGATCCCACCTGGCATCCCATGCCGCGCCGGAACGGGCGACAAGCAGGTAATTGCGTTCGGCGACATAGCGTGACCGTTGCCCGGGCAGGCGCCCGATCCTGATCGGATGGCCGGGCAGCGGATCCTCGCCAAGCCAGGCCAGCGCGCCCAGCAAACGCGCCCAGGCCGTGGTGGGTGCGCGGTGCGCGATACCCGAGGCCACCAGTTGATGCAGGCGCAGCCCGTCATCCAGTTCCATGGTCGCCCGCGTCGCAAGATGGATCTCGCCTGAAAGGGCGGTAACATCGTGCCCGTCCCGCTGGGCCATGTCGCGGACCAGTTCCAGCAGGCGTTGCCACTCGGCACGGTGCGAACGGCTCTGCCATTGGTCGCGCAGGTCATCCTCGTATTTTTGCATTCGCGGGAGTGCCACCATCACGGCTTCGAGCAGTGACAAACGAGGGCCCAGAAGCGGAACGCTGGACATCAGGAATGTGTGTCCCGGCATGTCGCGGGCGGCCTCGGTCTGCATCATGTTCCACCCGCCCGGCCCCATGATATCGCGCCGCGTCCGCTCGGACCGCAGGTCGGGCGCAAGGATCCGCAGCCCCGACGCGCGAACCGTCCAGCCCAGGTGGCGCCCGGTCGGATCGGCGAAGCGCGCTGGCAGATCCCCGTCCGTTGCCGCCTGCTGGAAGATGAGAAAGCTTTCGCGTGCAACGGAGAACAATGTCTGACCGACCTGGGAATTCGTCCGCGACCGGTGCAACGACCCCCACCCGTCACAGATGTCATGGTCGTCCCACTGCATCAGCGAGGGAACCCGTGCGGCGAGCCAGGCGAATTGAGGCGCGGAATAAAGTGCGACATAGCGGTCGAGAAAGCGTTCTCTAAGGTGCTGCCGCAGGTCGGCCAGCTCGGCGCGCGAGGGGGCGGCCGGGACGCTTTGCGGCCAGTCGTGGCTGAGGCTGTGCCCATGTGTCACTTCGTCCGCATAAAGCTGATCGCCCCCGTGCAGCATCAATGCCAGCGGTCTGCGCCGGTGTTCGTTGCGCAAGCGTGCCCACATCGCGTTGCGCTCGGAGCCTTCGCGTTCCATGTCGCCGACTTCTTCGCCGTTGCACGAGATATAGGCGAAGCACAGGTCGCCCGTGAAATCCCCTGCGACGTCAAATTCCTGACCATTCCAGGCATAAGTCGAAGGCCGGTCCGCCGGCAGGGAAAAGCGCGCGCGCCAGACGATATGTCGCGCATACTCGGCCAGGCGGATCGCTTCGATCCTGTCGGGGCCGATCTCGACCGGCGGCGGCGTTTCACCCTTTTCCGTGACGATCAGGGCCGAGAGGTGCAAGGCACCGCCGGTCACCTCGTCAACGAAAAGAATGGGGCCCACAGGGAACTTGTCGCCGTCATGCATGCATCCGGAACTATGCCATGTGCCCTTTCTTGCAAACCCGGCGACAGGGCAAATCGGCCCGGTCGCGATCACATTGGTGGACCGTCGGTTCGAAATCCCGCCTTCCTTTTCCCCGAATTCCGAAAAGACATGACCATGCCCCGGGTGCCGCCTGGTCGGTGCGTGCCCCTCGGTGCCGCAGTGTCAGCATGATTTCGTTCCGGGCCGGACTTATTATTGCCAAGGAAACAAGGTTCGATATTGCAACGATATGGGCAAAGAGGGCCGTTGATGCAGGCAGAATCGCATGATGACACGTCCCCGGCGCTGCGGGTTGCAGTGTCACCCCGGGCGGCGGGCCGGGGAATGGCCGCCGCCGTGGCGTTTCTGGCCATTGCAGGGCTGGCCGTCAACCTGGCGCCGCTGGTGATCGCGCAGCCGTCGAAGGGGATGCTGTTTCTTCTCAATCAGTTCCAGCTGGACGGCGAGGGCAACATCCCGACCTGGTTTGCCTCGGTGCTGCTGCTGGCCAATGCGGCGCTTTTTGCGTTGATCGGCGCTGGGCATCGCGGTGAGGGTCTGCAACGCGCCGGCTGGTTCGGCCTTTCGGCCATGTTCGTGCTGCTTTCGATGGACGAAGCGGTGTCGCTGCATGAGGCCGCGGGCCGCGCATTCTCGCGTCTGACGGGGCTGGGCGGCGGCGAAACCTTTGCCTGGCTGATTCCGGCGGTTCCCATCGTGGCCTGCCTAGGGTTGATCTTTCTGCGCTTTGTCGTCGGACTGCCAGGGCGCACGCGGGTGCTGGTGCTGCTTGCCGGCGGTCTGTTTCTTTCCGGCGCCATGGGAACCGAGGCCGTTGGCTGGGCCGTCGGTCGGGATCCAGACCGCTGGGACTGGACCTATCAGATGGTCACGCTTGTCGAAGAGGTGCTGGAACTGGCGGGCCAGGCGCTGCTTTTCTATGCGCTGGTGGATTGCATGGCGCAGACCCGCCTGATGCTGCGCGTTGATCCCGCCTGACCCACCGTCCCGCGAATTGGGGTTGGAGGCGCCCGGCAATTTCGTTACAAATGCAACGAAATTGCCGGAGCGGACGCCATGAAGATCGCCAGCTGGGTGGAAAGCGCCAATGTGCCAGAGGCGGATTTCCCCCTCAACAACCTGCCCCTGGGGGTCTGTTCCGCCGGTGAGGGCCCACGTCGCTGCTGCGTGGCGCTGGGCGACCGGGTGATCCTGATCGACGTGCTGGATTCCGCGGGGTTGTTGCCCGATGCGGCGCGGGGCCGGTTCTCCGCGGGCAGCTGGAACGCGACGATCGCGCGCGGCGACGCGCTGTGGAACCGCGTGCGCGACCGGCTGATCGCGCTGTTTCGCACCGACGGTCCGACCGATCTGCGCGACAACGCGCGGTTGCGGGCCGAAGTGCTCTTGCCGATGGCCGAGGTCACGCTGCACATGCCGTTCGACGTTGCAGAATACACCGATTTCTATGCCGGGCGGCACCATGCCGCGAATGTGGGAACCATGTTCCGGGGGGCAGAGAACGCGCTGCCGCCCAACTGGCTGCATATGCCGATCGGCTATAACGGGCGCGCCTCTTCGGTGGTGGTTTCGGGGCAGGGGGTGCGCCGCCCCTGGGGGCAGCTAAAGGGCAAGGACCATGACGCGCCGATCTTCGCCCCGTCGCGCCGCTTCGATTTCGAACTTGAAATGGGTGCCATCGTCGGGGTGCCGTCGGAGGGGCCGGTCACCGTGGCCGAGGCCGACGCGATGATCTTCGGCTATGTGCTGCTGAATGACTGGTCGGCACGCGATATCCAGGCGTGGGAATATGTGCCGCTGGGCCCGTTTCAGGCCAAGGCAACGGCCACCACGATCAGCCCCTGGATCGTCACCAAGGCCGCGCTGGAGCCGTTTCGATGTGCCCCACCGGCGCGCGAATTGCCGTTGCTGCCGCACTTGCAGGACGCGGGCCCGGCGAATTACGACATCGCGCTGGAGGTGGCACTGGCCCCCGAGGGCGGCGCCGAGACCGTCATCAGCCGGTCCAACGCGCGCGAGCTGTATTATTCCGCCGCCCAGCAACTGGCGCATCACACGACCTGCGGCTGTCCGATGCGCAGCGGCG
>JADQCD010000242.1 GCA_016278285.1 Actibacterium sp. | reverse complement strand
TCTGCGGCGCTGCCCGAACGCACCCGTCCCCAGGAACCGCCTCAGACCGCCGAACGCCGGCTGCGGTTTTCCGACCCGCGCGTGGCGCAGCCCTATGTGATACGCACCTATCTGGCGCCCGAGCGTGATCCGGGTGCGCAGCAGACCGCCGCGGCACTGACCTATCTGGCCGAGCTGCTGGGCGGTGGGACGACCTCGGTCCTGGCCGAGACGTTGCAATTCGACAGCAAGCAGGCGCTTTATACCTCGGCCTTCTATGATGGCAGCGCGCTGGACGATACCACCTTCGGGCTGGTCGTCGTGCCGGCCCCCGGCGTCAGCCTGCAACAGGCCGAGGACGCGATGGAAAAGGCAATCGCCGCGTTTCTGAGGGACGGTGTGGACACGAAGAAATTCGAGAACGTCAAGACCCGAATTCGCGCCTCGGACATCTACGCCCGCGATAATGTGCAAAGCCTGGCCCGGCGCTATGGCGCGGCGCTGGCGATGGGGATGAGCGTCGAGGACGTGCAGGCCTGGCCCGAGGTGCTGTCCGCGGTTACGCCTGCCGACGTGATGGACGCCGCGCGCGATCTGTTCGACCGGCGGAAATCCGTGACCGGCTGGCTGATGAAGGGCGACATGCCGGAGGTGACCCAATGAGCCGTCTTTTCCTTGCAGCCGCCTTCGCGCTGATCGGCGCGTTGCCTGTCCGCGCGGCGGTGGACATTCAGCAAGTCACCTCGCCCGGTGGGATAAAGGCCTGGCTGGTCGAAAACCACGATCTGCCTTTCACCGCGCTGGAAATCCGCTTCAAGGGCGGCGCGAGCCTGGATGCCGAGGGCAAGCGGGGGGCCATAAACCTGATGACCGGGCTGCTGGAGGAAGGCGCGGGCGAAATGGACGCGCAGGCCTTTGCCGCCGCGCGCGACGCATTGGCCGCGAAATTCGGCTTCGACGTGCACAACGACGCAATGTCGGTCTCGGTCAAGATGCTGACCGAGACCCGCGATCAGGCGGTCGCGCTGTTGCACAAGGCGTTGGTCGATCCGCGGTTCGAACCGGACGCGATCGCGCGGGTGCGTGACCAGGTGCTGTCGATCATTCGATCCGACAAGAAGGATCCGGCCAAGATTGCCGGTCAGACCTTCGACCGGCTGGCCTTTGGCGCACATCCCTATGCCACCCCGATCACCGGGACCGAGCAAAGCGTGACGGGTTTGACGCGGGACGACCTGATCGCGGCGAAGGATCGGGTGATGACACGCGACCGGCTGTATGTCTCGGCGGCGGGGGACATCACGGCCGAAGAGCTGGGTGCGCTTCTGGACCGGCTTTTCGCCGGGCTGCCGGAATCCGGTGCGCCGATGCCCGGGGAAGCTCCGTATCTGCTGGAGGGCGGCACGACCGTGGTGCCGTTCGACACGCCGCAATCGGTCGCGGTGTTCGGTCACCGGGGCATCGACCGCGACGATCCGGATTTCTTCGCCGCCTATGTGCTGAACACCATCCTGGGCTCTGGTGGATTCAGTTCACGCCTGATGAAGGAGGTGCGTGAGGAGCGCGGACTGACCTATGGCGTTTATACCTATCTTTACTCCATGGATCACGCCGACCTTTACCTGGGCCAGGTCTCTTCGGCCAATGACCGCATTGCAGAGGCGATCGAGGTCATTCGCGCCGAGTGGGCAAAGGTTGCCGCATCGGGCGTGACGGCCGAGGAGCTGGACGCGGCCAAGACCTATCTGACCGGGGCCTACCCGCTGCGGTTCGACGGCAACGGGCCGATCGCCGAAATTCTGGTCGGCATGCAGCTTGAGGGGTTGAAACCGAGCTATGTGGCGACCCGGAACGACAAGGTGAACGCGGTAACGCTGGACGGCGTGCGGCGCGTGGCGGCGCAGCTTCTGGACGTCGAGGCGTTGCATTTCGTCGTGGTCGGGCAACCGGCGGGTCTGAGCAGCACGAACTGACCCCGGCGGCAGGCGGTTTTCCAGATTGCCGCCCGTTCCGGGCGATTCCTTCAAGCGCGCCTGGCGGCGCGCCGGTTTCGGGGGCTGTCTGCCCCCGAGAGTATTTCTTGCAAGATGAAAATATGCACGACGCGTGAAAGCGGCATGGTCGAATCGGATATGAGCATGCTATTTGTTGTGGCATGAACTCTCTGACCCACAATATACATGCCGAACGTCGGGCCATCCGGCAGTTGGACGAGTCTGCGGCGAACCGGATCGCGGCCGGCGAGGTCGTGGAACGGCCGGCTTCTGCGGTGAAGGAATTGGTCGAGAATGCGCTGGATGCAGGCGCTGGGCATGTCGAGGTGACGATTGCCGATGGCGGCAAGACCCTGATCCGGGTCAGCGATGACGGTCACGGCATGACGGCAGCGGATCTGCCGCTGGCGTTGTTGCGGCATGCCACGTCGAAGATCGACGGGTCGGACCTGCTGGACATTCACAGCTTCGGGTTCCGTGGCGAGGCGTTGCCGTCGCTGGGGGCGGTCGGGCGGTTGCGCATCACCTCGCGCGCGGGCCAGGACGCGGCTGCGGAAATCTCGGTTTCGGGAGGCGTGGCCGGCGCGGTCAGGCCCGCCGCGTTGAACCGCGGCACCGTGGTGGAACTGCGCGAGCTGTTCCACGCGACCCCGGCGCGGTTGAAATTCCTGCGCTCGGACCGGGCGGAAATGCAGGCGATCTCGGACGTGGTCAAGCGCCTGGCGATGGCCGAGCCTTTCGTGTCCTTCGTGCTGCGCGACGTCACGGGCGGCGGCGACGGCCGCGTGACGTTCCGTGCCGAGGCCGAAACGGGCGACATGTTCGATGCGCTGCACCGGCGGCTGGCGCGCGTCCTGGGCAAGGATTTCGCCGAGAACGCGCTGGCCGTCGATGCCGAGCGCGCCGGGCTGCATCTGACCGGCCATGCCGCGCTGCCGACCTATTCACGCGGCTCGGCGGTGGCGCAATACCTGTTCGTGAACGGGCGCCCGGTGCGCGACAGGCTGCTGATCGGGGCGCTGCGTGCTGCCTATGCCGATTTCCTGTCGCGTGACCGGCACCCGGCGGCGGTGCTGTTCATCGATTGCGATCCGCACCTGGTCGATGTGAACGTGCACCCCGCCAAGGCGGAGGTGCGATTCCGCGAGCCGGGCATCGCCCGCGGGCTGATCGTTTCGGGGTTGCGTCATGCGCTGGCCGAGGCGGGGCATCGTGCCGCGACCACGGTGGCCGGCGCGACGCTGGGCGCGATGCGGCCCGAAGGCGCAGGCCAGGCGCGCATCTACCAGATG
>JADQCD010000158.1 GCA_016278285.1 Actibacterium sp. | reverse complement strand
GATCTATCCGCGCAGTTTTCAGGACAGCAATGGCGACGGAATCGGCGATCTTCTGGGCATCGTCAGCCGGCTGCCCCATGTCGCATCGCTGGGCGTTGACGCGATCTGGATCTCGCCCTTCTTCACCTCGCCGATGAAGGATTTCGGCTATGACGTCAGCAATTACTGCGACGTGGATCCGATGTTCGGCAACCTGGCGGATTTCGATGCGGTGGTCGACACCGCGCATCGGCTGGGCCTGCGGGTTCTGATCGATCTCGTGCTCAGCCACACCTCGGATCAGCATCCCTGGTTCGTCGAAAGCCGTTCGAGCCGCGAGAACGACAAGGCCGACTGGTATGTCTGGGCCGATCCCAAACCCGACGGCACGCCGCCGAACAACTGGCTCAGCATCTTTGGCGGCTCGGCCTGGCAGTTCGACGGGCGGCGCCTGCAATACTATCTGCACAACTTCCTCGTCGCTCAGCCCGACCTGAATTTCCATGAACCACAGGTGCAGGCGGCGCTGCTGGACGTGGCCTGCTTCTGGCTGGAGCGGGGAGTGGACGGGTTTCGCCTGGACACGATCAATTTCTACTTCCATGACAATCAGTTGCGCGACAATCCGCCGCTGCCGGAAGAAAAGCGAAATGCCAGCATCGCACCGGCGGTCAACCCCTATAACTGGCAGGATCATGTTCATGACAAGAACCAACCGGAAAACCTTGATTTCCTACGTAAACTTCGCGCGGTAATGGCGCCTTACGGCGCCGCCGCGGTGGGCGAGGTCGGCGATGCCCAGCACGGGCTGGAAATCCTGGGCCAGTATACCGCCGGCGACGAGCTGATGCAGATGTGCTATGCGTTCGAGCTGTTGTCGGGCAGCCAGCCCACGGCGGAATACATCAAACAGGTGATGGACAAGGTGGCCGATGTCGCCGCCGATGGCTGGGCCTGCTGGGCCTATTCCAACCACGACGTGATGCGCCATGCCTCGCGCTGGGATCTGACGCCGGGGGCATTGCGGCTGTTCACCACGCTGATGATGTGCCTGCGCGGCTCGGCCTGCATCTACCAGGGCGAGGAACTTGGCCTGCCAGAAGCCGATCTGGCATTCGAGGATCTGCAAGACCCTTACGGGATCGAGTTCTGGCCCGAGTTCAGGGGCCGCGACGGTTGTCGCACACCGATGGTCTGGGATGGCGACAGACATTGCGGTGGCTTCACCGATGGCACCCCATGGCTGCCAATGGCGCGGGCGCATCTGCCCCTGTCGGTCGCCGCGCAAGAGAACACGCCCAAGTCGCTGCTGCATCACTATCGCCGGGCGATCGCCTTCCGGCATGTGCACACGGCGCTTTCCAGGGGTGGGATGCAGGACATGGCGGCACAGGGCAACGTCTTGCGTTTCATACGGAAATCCGCCGATGAACAGGTCTTTTGCGCGTTCAACATCGGCGCCGAGCCAGCGCAGCTGTCGATGCCGCCGGGGGACTGGCACCCGGTGGGCGCGGAACTGAATTCGGCGCATGAAGGCGCGGACGGGGTGGTCCATCTGGGCCCCTGGCAACCCTGTCTGGCCGTGAGGGAGCATAACGCGGAGGGGGAAGATGGCGGACGTTAAACTCACCGATGTCGCCAAGACCTATGGCGGTACGGTCGAGGTTCTCAGGCATATCGACCTGGACATCAGGACGGGCGAACTGGTCGTTTTCGTCGGCCCCTCGGGCTGTGGCAAGTCCACGCTCTTGCGGATGATCGCGGGGCTGGAAAGGATTTCCGACGGGACATTGGAAATCGACGGGCAGGTGATGAACAACGTGCCGCCCAGCCAGCGCGGTATCGCCATGGTGTTCCAGTCCTATGCGCTTTATCCGCACATGACGGTGCGCGAGAACATGGAATTCGCCCTGAAAATTGCCAGGAAAAGCAAGGCTGAAATCGAGGCGGCCGTGCAGAAGGCCGCACGCATTCTGCAACTCGAACCCTATCTTGATCGCCTGCCCAAGGCGCTGTCGGGCGGCCAGAGGCAGCGCGTGGCGATCGGCCGCTCGATCGTGCGCGATCCCAAGGTCTATCTGTTCGATGAACCGCTGTCGAACCTCGACGCGGCACTGCGCGTGGCCACGCGGATCGAGATTGCCCAGCTGAAAGAGTCGATGCCGGACAGCACCATGATCTACGTTACCCACGACCAGGTCGAGGCGATGACGCTGGCCGACCGTATCGTGGTGCTGGCCAACAAGGGCATTGCCCAGGTCGGCACGCCGCTGGACCTGTATGAACGCCCCGAGAACGAATTCGTGGCCCAGTTCATTGGCAGTCCCGCGATGAACCTGCTGCCCGGAGAGGTGATCGAGACCGGCGAACAGACCCGGATCAAGCTGGATGGCGAGGGGGTGGCCCTGTCGCATGTGCCGACGCAGAAATCCGACCTGGGCCGCAAGGTGAATGTCGGCGTTCGCCCCGAGGATCTGCGCCTGGCCGATGGCGCGGACGCGATGATCGACGGCGATATCGCCATCGTCGAGGCATTGGGCGAGGTCACGCTGTTGTATTTCGAAGCCGAACGCGGCGCGGACCCGGTGATCGCCAAGCTGCCGGGCATCCACAGTGACCTGCGCGGCAAGTCGGTGCGCCTGATCGCCGATCCCGACAGGGTGCATCTGTTCGCCGAGGGCAAGTCGCTGCTTTATCGTTGATGCGCGGACGGTTTGACCTTTCCGCCCGTTGCGGCAACTGTCCTGCCGTAACAGGAGGGATTCGCGATGGGCGCACCGAAGAACAGACTGAAACAGGCCATGCGGGACGGGCAGATGCAGATCGGCGTCTGGCTGAACCTCGGCTCGACCGGCACCGCCGAGATCGCTGCGGGCGCGGGATTCGACTGGTGCTGCATCGATGCCGAACACGGCCCCTATGACGTGACCGCGATCCGCGATCAGCTGATCGCGATCGGGGCGCATGGCCCCTCGGCCATGGTGCGGGTGCCGGCGGACGAGACATGGATGATCAAGCAGGTGCTCGATTTCGGCGCGCAGACGTTGCTTGTGCCGATGGTGGATACGCCCGAACAGGCCCGCGAAATCGTTTCGGCGGCGCAGTATCCGCCTGCGGGGATCCGCGGCATGGGGGCGGCGGTGGCCCGTGCCTCGAACTATTCCGGCATCGCCGATTACATCGGCAACGCCAATGACGAGATTTGCGTGATCGTCCAGGCCGAAACGTCCGCGGCGCTGGAAAACCTCGACGCGATCCTGGCGGTGGACGGGATCGACGGCGTGTTCATCGGCCCGGCCGACCTGTCGGCCAAC
>JADQCD010000317.1 GCA_016278285.1 Actibacterium sp. | reverse complement strand
GAAGATCCGGTCGTCGCCGAAACTGCTGGCCGCCTCGTTCTTCGAAGACTGGAACCCCTCGCGCGCCTCGGCATCGTTCCAGGCGATGCGCATGCCCTTGCCGCCGCCGCCCGCGCTGGCCTTCAGCATCACCGGATATCCGATCTCGCGCGAAATCTTCACCGCATCGTCCGCATCCTCGATCAGCCCCATATATCCCGGAACGGTCGAGACTTCGGCCTCCTGCGCGAGCTTCTTGGAAGTAATCTTGTCGCCCATCGCCTCGATCGCGCCCTTGGGCGGGCCGATGAAAGCCACGCCGGCATCCTCCAGCGCCTCGGCGAATTTCGGATTCTCCGACAGAAAGCCGTAGCCCGGATGAACAGCCTGCGCTCCCGTGGCGCGGACCGCCTCCATGATCCGGTCGATCACGATATAGGATTCATTGGCAGGGGCCGGTCCGATCTGCACGGCCTCATCCGCCATCGCCACATGCAGCGCATTGCGGTCGGCATCGGAATAGACCGCGACGGTGGCAATACCCATCTTTCGCGCGGTCTTGATGACCCGGCAGGCGATTTCGCCGCGGTTCGCGATCAGGATCTTTTCGAACATTGACTGTCCCTTCCAGCATTGGGCCGCCGCATCGCTGCGGCCGCCAAGACGAACGAAAGGCCACCGGGGCTGTTCGCCCCGGTGGCCTTGTCATGCACGATTGCCGGAAGAGGGCCCGGCTGTTTCACGATGTCAGTTGCAGATGCCCGCGTCGTCGCACAGCGCACCGCCGGCCGCACCGGCCGCGGCCCCGGCTGCCGCGCTGCCGCCAAGCGCATCAGCGACGATCGCGCCGCCCGCCGCACCGGCCAGCGCACGTTCGCCGTCATTGTCCAGACATCCGGACAGCGCAAATGCCATCGCAGGCACCGCCAAAAGTTTGAGTATTCGCATACTGCTCCGCCTTCTATGGGGGTTGAACTGCAACCAATATGGGGGCAACGGAACCGGTTTGCAAAGACTGAATCGCCGCGCCGCGCCGCGATGGCAAGGCTTCGCCGTTCGCCCCGACCGGGAAAAGCTGGTCTGACCCGAAACGGGCCAGACCAGAGGGAAGGGGAAGGGTAACGGTAGATACGGAAGGACCCGCATGCGGGTACATGCAACGCCCTGCCAAGGATCATCCTGCGCCGCTCCGGGGCCGGCGCATACCACAATTTCACCGATCCCCCGCGCTGAGCCGGATTTTGCCCAAAACATGATACCCTGCGCGAAATCATGCCGAATCCCGGCCTTCGAAAGCCTCGGGGAAACTCGCGCGCGCGCGCTCCAAATCGATGCGCAGCAGCGCGTCATAGCTTGCCGGGTCGAACGGCTCTTCGGCAGGCACCACTTCCCGTCCGAACAGCCAGGACAGGCGCCCGGCGTCGAGATTGCCGCGCTGGAACGGTTCATCCCCGAAATGTTCCCATAATGCCGCCAGGAAGGCCGCGTCGGCGCGGCGATCGGCGGCACGGCGGTCGGCATAACGTTCACGCGCGACGATCGGCGTGGCGCCCTTCCTGTTGTCACGGCGTATGGTGAACTGGAAATCGGTGCCGGGCAGCCGGCCGGGAAATCCCCGATGCTTCAGCATGCGGCGCCCCCTTGCCGAAGCGCCGACCGATCCGTTGCCGGGCGATGGATGCCCGAAACCTGCCCCGCGAAACCGGGCCGTCCCGACTGATGATTCAACGGATCAAGCTGCGATCGCGCGCGATGATCCGCGACCAAGGAAACCGCCCCGTTCATCCCGTCATGCCGAAAAACGCGGGTCCGAAGGCGGCGGGCCTGCGGGGCGGGCGCGGCGGCCCGCCCCGAAAGCGGATCAGTACTTGGTGTAGGTCTCTTCGGCCGAGACGGGCTCGGGCTCAACGTAAACGACCTTTTCTTCCGTGGCACAGGCCGCTGTAAACGACAGCGCACAAATCGCCACCAAAGCCTTGATGCTGCTGGGCATGTTCTACTCCTCATCCAATTTCCCGACGGGCGGTAATTTATCCAGACCCCGCCACCGGGTTTCAATAGGCGAACCGCAGGATCGCGGCTCGGAATCACCTTAGCGAATCCTGCGCGTCTTGCACATGGTGAAGCGCCGGCACCGGGTCCATGTGGCGTGAATGCCGCATTGCGCACAAACCCTTCACGGCGCCGGGAAAGATCACGACAAGGCCCCGAATCACCATATCCGCCGGCACGCGGGAAATGCCGATGGTCAGGGCGCAAAAGCACCCCCTCCGGCGGGCGGGTGCAAACTTGTCGATCCCGGCCATTGCTTCGGCTTCTCACAGCGGGATGTTGTCGTGTTTTTTCCATGGGTTGCTCTGTTTCTTGCCGCGCAGAGAGGCGAAGGCACGCGCCACCCTGCGGCGGGTTGAATGCGGCATGATCACCTCGTCGATGAAACCGCGTTCGGCCGCGACGAACGGGTTGGCGAAGCGCGCCTCGTATTCCTGTGTGCGGCCGGCAATCTTTTCGGCGTCGTCCAGCTCTGCGCGATAAAGGATCTCGGTCGCCCCCTTTGCGCCCATCACCGCGATCTGTGCCGTGGGCCAGGCATAGTTGAAATCTCCCCGCAGATGCTTGGAACTCATGACGTCATAGGCCCCGCCATAGGCCTTGCGGGTGATGACGGTCACCTTGGGCACGGTCGCCTCGCCGAAGGCGAACAGCAGCTTGGCGCCGTGCTTGATGACGCCGCCGAACTCCTGGCTGGTGCCCGGCAGGAAACCAGGAACGTCCACGAAGGTCAGGATCGGAATTTCGAACGCGTCGCAAAAGCGCACGAATCGTGCCGCCTTGCGGCTGCTGTCGATGTCCAGGCAACCGGCCAGCACCATCGGCTGGTTCGCCACGACACCGACGGTCTGCCCCTCCAGCCGGATGAAACCGGTGATGATGTTCTTGGCGAACTCGGCCTGTATTTCATAGAAATCACCCTCATCCGCGGTCTTCAAGATCAGCTCTCTCATGTCATAGGGCTGATTGGGGTTGTCCGGGATCAGCGTGTCCAGGCTGTCCTCGATCCGGTCCGGCGCATCGAAGAACGGGCGCACCGGCGGCCTTTCGCGGTTCGACAGCGGCAGGAAATCGATCAGGCGGCGCACCTCTGCCAGCGTTTCGACATCGTTTTCGAAAGCCGCGTCGGCGACCGAGGATTTGCGGGTGTGGGTGGTCGCCCCGCCCAGTTCCTCGGCGGTCACCTGCTCGTTGGTCACCGTCTTGACCACGTCCGGCCCGGTCACGAACATGTAGGAGCTGTCCTTGACCATGAAGATGAAGTCGGTCATCGCC
>JADQCD010000217.1 GCA_016278285.1 Actibacterium sp. | reverse complement strand
GACGGGGGCAGCGCCCCCCAACCCCCGCGGCGCATGTCTTGCCCCTAGACCTTCCGGCCTGCATGGTTCATACGGGGTGCAGCATATGCCGGAGGGATTCATGGGCATCATCAATGGCTTTCTTCGTCTGGTGACTTGGTGGAACGGCCAGACCCTGGGCACGCAGATCTACACCGCCCGAAAGGGCGTCAGCGTAGGTGAGGACGCGCAGGGAAACCGGTTCTACGAAACCCGTGACGCAAAACGCCGCTGGGTCATTTACAACGGTGAGGTCGAGGCCAGCCGCGTCAGCCCCGAATGGCATGGCTGGCTGCATCACACCTTCGATGCGCCGCCGTCGAAGGAACCGCTGAAGCACAAGCCCTGGGAAAAACCGCATCAGGAGAATCTGACCGGCACACCGCTTGCCTATGCACCGCCGGGTTCGATCCGAAGACCGGAACCGGCATCGCGCGCCGATTACGAAGCATGGCAGCCCGAATAAGGGGGAACCGGTGTCGGAAAACAGCACCGAAGTGATGGTCGGCAGCGCCGTTCTGGCGCTTGCGGTCGCCTTCGTGATCTATGTCACCAACGCCACGGGGAGCAGCCGCACCGATGGCAGTTATGAGCTGACGGCGTCGTTCCGTTCGGTGCAGGGGGTCAGCGTCGGAACCGACGTCAAGGTGGCCGGTGTGAAGGTCGGATCCATCACATCGCTGAAGTTGAATCCCAGAACCTTTCGCGCCGATGCCCGCTTCACCGTGAGCGACGACATGCTGTTGCCCGATGACAGCATGATCCTGATATCGTCTGAAGGGCTGCTGGGGGGGAATTACGTCGAAATCTCGCCGGGCGGTTCACCGACGAATCTGGAGCCCGGCGACGAGATCGAGTTCACGCAGGGCGCGGTCAGCCTGGTGCAGTTGCTGATGAAATTCGTCTCGGCCTCCAGCGGAGAGGCCGACAGCGCGGGGCCGGCCCAATGAGGCATGCAATCGCGCTGTTCCTGTTTTTCGTTCCGGTTCTGGCGTCGGCCCAGACGATCGAGATCACGCCGCTGGAACCGATACCGCAAATCCAGGATCCTGAACCGCGAATGCCACGGGTAAGCCAGGCACCGGGGGCGGTGGTGCGGGTTCTTGACCGTGTGTCGGGCGAAGTTCGCGATCTGGAACTGGACAATGGCGAAGACGCCCGGATCGGCCGGCTCGAGGTGTCATTGGCCGAATGCCGTTATCCCACCGCGGATCCGTCCAGCGACGCCTATGCCTATCTGACCGTCCGGGACCAGGACGCTGCCGAGCCGCCTGTTTTCGCTGGCTGGATGATCGCTTCGTCTCCGGCGCTCAACGCGCTCGATCACGTGCGTTACGATGTCTGGGTTCTTCGCTGCGCCAATACGGCGGGCGAGGGGGTTTCCGGGGCGGTGAAATCGCCCTGACGTGACAGCGCCTCTTGCAGGCGCGCGCGATAGCTGGCGCGGCTGATCTCCTTTCCGCCCAGGCTTTTCAGGTGATCGGTCAGGAACTGCGTGTCGAACAGGATGAAGCCCCCCTTGCGCAGCCGGTCCACCAGAAAGGCAAGTGCGATCTTCGAGGCGTCGGTGCGGCGCGAAAACATGCTTTCCCCGAAGAACGCCGCGCCCAGCGTCACGCCATAGACGCCGCCGGCCAGTTCCTCATCCATCCAGATTTCCAGGGAATGGGCGAAGCCCATCGTGTGCAACTGGCTGTACATGCCGAAGAGCACGTCGTTGATCCAGGTCTCTTCGCGGTCGGCACAGGCGGCAACCACGTCCTTGAACGCCCGGTCGATGGTGACTTCGAACCCGCCCCGGCGAAGTCGCCGCGCCAGCGAACGAGAAATGTGGAATCCGTCCAGCGGCATCACGCCGCGCCGCAGCGGATCGACCCAGAACAGCTCCGGGTCGTCGCGCGATTCCGACATCGGAAAAATCCCGGCCGCATAGGCCCTGAGCAGAAGTCCCGGTGTCAGCTCCGGCTGGTCCATGCGCTTTGCATTCCGCGCCTCAGCGCCTCGGTTCGCGTTCCAGCCATTTCTCCAACCAGTGTTCCAGCCAGTGGATGTTGTAGGCGCCCGACTGGATCTCGGGTTCGGACAGAAGCGCGTGGAACAGCGGAACCGTGGTATCCACCCCGTCGACAATCAATTCGCCCAAGGCCCGATCCAGCCGTGCCAGCGCCTCGGGGCGGTCCCGGCCATGCACGATCAGCTTTCCGATCAGGCTGTCATAGAAGGGCGGGATCGTATAGCCGTCATAAAGCGCGGAATCCATCCGCACGCCAAGGCCACCGGGCGCGTGGAACGCGGTGATCCGGCCGGGGCAGGGGGAAAATGTCGGCAGCTTCTCGGCGTTGATGCGCACTTCGATGGCGTGGCCGTTGATCTCCAGCTCATCCTGCTTGAAGGACAGCGGATAGCCCTCGGCCACACGGATCTGTTCGCGGACAAGGTCCACACCGAAGATCGACTCGGTCACCGGGTGTTCGACCTGCAGGCGTGTGTTCATCTCGATGAAAAAGAACTCGCCGTTCTCGTAAAGGAACTCGATCGTGCCGGCGCCGGTATAGTTTATCTTGGCCACGGCATCGGCGCAGACATTGCCGATGCGGGCGCGCGTCGCCGCGTCGATGGCCGGGCCCGGGGCCTCTTCGAATACTTTCTGGTGGCGCCGCTGGAGCGAGCAGTCGCGCTCGCCCAGATGCACGGCATTGCCCTTGCCGTCGCCGAAGACCTGGATCTCGATATGGCGCGGTGCGCCGAGATATTTCTCGATATAGACCTCGTCATTGCCGAAGGCGCCCTTGGCCTCGGATCGGGCGGTCTGAAAGGCGTGATCCAGCTCCTTGGCGGTCTTTGCCAGCTTCATGCCGCGCCCGCCTCCGCCGGCGGTGGCCTTGACGATGACCGGAAAGCCGATCTCTGCGGCGACTCTGCGGGCCGTCTCGAGGTCGGCGACCCCGCCTTCCGAGCCGGGAACGCAGGGCACGCCCAACGCCTTCATGGTTTCCTTGGCGGTGATCTTGTCGCCCATGATCCGGATATGTTCGGCTGTGGGGCCGATGAAGGCGATATCGTGATCTTCGACGATCTGCACGAAATTCGCGTTCTCCGACAGGAAGCCATAGCCCGGATGGATCGCATCGGCGCCGGTGATCTCGCAGGCCGACACGATGGCCGGGATCGACAGATAGCTTTGGCCGCTGGGTGGCGGGCCGATGCACACGGCTTCGTCGGCCATGCGGACATGCATCGCGTCGGAATCGGCGGTGGAATGCACCGCGACCGACTTGATGCCCATCTCGCGGCAGGCCCGGATC
>JADQCD010000025.1 GCA_016278285.1 Actibacterium sp. | reverse complement strand
GGGCGAACGGGTCGTGGACATGCTGGAGCGCGTGGCCCGTGAGCGCGGATATCCTCCATTCTTCCAGCGTGCCCGGCGAAGTAAGTCGTCGGACCGCGGGACATCGGTTGCAACAATCCCTGTTCGTCTATCACTTTCATCCATCCGATCCCACGCGGCACTTGCGCCCGATAGATCAGGCAAGGCGGGCCGATGGTGGCGGCCAGCATATGCTCTTTCGCGCGCATCCATGCTTTTTCCAAGGCCCGGAACAGGCAGAGGATCGCGAGCGCGCTCCACCCGAGCGGCGAGATCATCTCAGGCCTCCTTCTCGGGATTGTAGGCCAGCAGCCGCAGGGCATTCAGCGTAACGAGAACCGTGGCTCCGGTATCGGCGAGGATCGCGAGCCAGAGCCCGGTCACGCCCAACACGGTCGTGACAAGGAACATCCCCTTGAGGCCGAGCGCGATCGCCACGTTCTGGCGGATGTTCGCCATGGCCGCGCGGGAAAGCCGGTTTGTCCCGGCAACGTCCGTCACCCGGTTGCGAAGCAGCGCCGCATCGGCGGTCTCGAGCGCCACGTCGGTGCCCGAGCCCATGGCGACCCCGACATGGGCCGAGGCCAGCGCGGGGGCGTCGTTGATCCCGTCGCCCACCATCATCACGCGGCCGCCCGCCGTCATTTCGCGGATGGCGGCAACCTTGTCTTCCGGCATCAACTCGGCGCGGTGATCCATGCCGAGGGCCTGCGAGATCGCAGCGGCGGTGCGCGCGTTGTCGCCGGTCAGCATCACCGCGCCAATGCCGAGCGCCTTCAGCTGGCGTACCGCGTCGCTTGCGTCCGGGCGCGGCTCGTCCCGCAAGGCCAGAAGCCCGACCAGTTGATCCGGCCGGAAGACCGCGACGACGGTCTTGCCCTCGTCCTCAAGCGTCGCAGCCGTCTGGCGCGCGGTATCGTCGAACACTCCGGCCGCTTCGGCAAAGCGCGGCGAGCCGACCCATGCAAGTCCGTCGCCGACCATGGCTTCGGCGCCCTTGCCGGGCAGTGCGAGGGCGCCGGATGCGGGCAGCGGTGCGACACCGTCGGCTTCGGCGCGGGACAGGATCGCCTCGGCCAGCGGATGGCTGGAGCCCGCCTCGATCCCTGCGGCGAGCGACAGAACCTCCGCCGTGGATCCGCCGACCGGCACAATGTCGGTGATCCGGGGGCGTCCAAGGGTCAGCGTGCCGGTCTTGTCGAAGGCTACCTGCGTGGTTCGGGCCGCGGCTTCGATCACCGCACCGCCCTTCATCAAAAGCCCGCGCCGTGCTCCCGCGGACAATGCCGAGGCGATGGACGCCGGAACCGAGATGACCAGCGCGCAGGGACAGCCGATCAGCAAAAGCGCCAGCGCGCGGTACACCCACGTTTCCCAAGCCTGGGCGAATGCCAGCGGCGGCACGATGGCCACCATGAGGGCGAGGCCCACCACTGCGGGCATGTAGATGCGACTGAACCGGTCGATGAACCGTTCAGTCGGGGCTCGGGCGGATTCCGCTTCCTCGACCAGACGGATGATGCGGGCAATCGTATTGTCCTCTGCCGCCTTCGTCACGCGCACGCGCAAGGCAGCTTCGGTGTTGATGGAGCCAGCAAACACTGGCTGGCCGGGTTCCTTCAGGTTGGGCACGCTTTCACCCGTGACCGGGCTTTCGTCCACGCCCGAGACGCCCTCGATCACCTCGCCATCGGCAGGCACCCGGTCGCCCGGCCGCACCAGAACCGTCTGACCGATCTTCAGGTTTTCAGCGGGCACCTCGCGCGTCTTGCCAGAGACCTCCAGAAGGGCCGTCTTGGGAACCAGCCGGGCCAGCGCTCTGATCCCGTCGCGGGCCTTGTCCGCCGCGACCCCTTCCAGCACTTCGCCCACCGCGAACAGGAAGACCACCAGCGCCGCTTCCTCGGCGGCGCCGATGACCAGCGCGCCGGTGGCCGCGATGGTCATCAGCATCTCGATTGTGAAGGGCATGCCCGCGCGTGCCGCGTTGATGGCGCGAAGGGCAATCGGTGCGACACCGATCAGCGTCGCCAGGATGAAGGCCCAGTTCGCGATCCCGCCCGAGGCCAGAAGCTTGACAGCCCAGGCGGCGACCAGCAGGGCGCCGGTGCCGATCACCAGACGGCCCTTGCCGGTCTGATACCAAGACAGGTCGCGTGCAGCCCGCCCTTCGGCCGGAGCCGGGGTGTCGGGTTCAGGCGGGGCGTCGCCGGTGGCGCCTGCGGAAAAGGCGCCATCGGGCAGAACGAAGCCCTTCCGCGGGGCGGCACTACCTTTCGGCGCGATGCCGAACCCCAGCTTCTTCACCGCAGTCTCGACGTGATCGCGGGACGTCTGATCCTCGTCCAGTGTAAGGCGAAGCCGCTCGGTCATCAGCGCCACGTCGACATCGGCGACCCCTGGCAGGCGCTCGAGCGCGCCCCTGATCTTGCCGGCGCAGGAAGCGCAGTCCATGCCGGTGACCGTCCATTCACAGCTTGTCGCATTGCGCGTCGTCATCGTGCTTTCCCGTCCTGCCAAACGTGGCGATTGTCTCCATCGAGTCGATAACCTAATGACTCTAGCAACTATAGCTTCAAGAGGTATTCGATGCTGACCATCGGAAAACTGGGCGAAGCGGCGGGCGTCAAGGTTCCGACCATTCGCTATTACGAGCAGATCGGGCTTCTGCCGGAACCCGAGCGCAGCGCCGGGAACCAGCGGCTCTACGGAGCAAAGGCGCTCGACCGACTGGCTTTCATCCGCCACGCGCGCGATCTCGGATTTCCGCTCGAGGCGATCCGCGACCTGCTCAGCCTCTCCGACAGGCCCGACCAGTCCTGCGCCGCTGCGGACATCATCGCGACCGAACAGCTCGCAGCAGTGAAGGCCCGGATTGCTCGGCTGACAGCTCTGAAGGCCGAACTGGAACGGATGATCACGCAATGCGCCCAAGGCACGATCGCGGATTGCAGAGTCATCGAGGTGCTGAGCGACCATGCGCTGTGCGCCGACGACCATCGTGCCCAAACCGGTTCCGGGGCGGCCACATGACCGCGATCCCGACCTTTGCGGTCTACGCCGCCGCGGCGCTTGCCGAGATCGCCGGTTGCTTCGCCGTCTGGGCGTGGATGCGGCTCGGGGCCTCGGCGCTGTGGCTACTGCCTGGCCTCGTCTCTCTTGCGGCCTTTGCATGGGCGTTGACGCTCGCCCCGTCTGACTTCGCTGGTCGCGCCTTTGCGGCTTATGGCGGGGTCTATATCACGGCCTCTCTGGTCTGGCTCTGGGCGATCGAGGGCCAGCTCCTTGATCCGGTCTTTCTCCGCGCTCGTCAGACCGCCGCGCTGACCGGC
>JADQCD010000314.1 GCA_016278285.1 Actibacterium sp. | reverse complement strand
GGTCGCGGTCAGTCATCGGCGGCGCGTTCCATTCTTGAACCACATGGTTTCCTTCTATATGCCGGATAATCAGCAGGCGGCGGCAAGGCAAGGGGCAGGACCGATTTGAACCGAGGCATCGCGACACTGGCCCTGGCGGGCATCATGGCGCTGGCGCTGGCCGCGTGTTCCCCGATCTATCGCGATCACGGATACGTTCCGTCCGACGCGGACCTGGAATCGCTGGTGGTCGGCGTCGACAGCCGGGCCAGCGTGGCCGAGACCGTGGGCTCGCCGACCGTGGCCGGGATGATGCGAGAAGATGCCTGGTATTACGTCGCGAGCAAGTGGAAGACCGTCGGTCCGCTGGCCCCTGAAGAAATAGAACGCGAGGTCGTGGCCATCTCGTTCGACGAGGATGGGGTGATCGGCAATATCGAACGCTTCGGTCTGGAAGATGGCCGGGTGATCGCCCTGAACCGCCGGGTGAGCGATTCGAACATCAAGGGCGTGTCCTTCATCCGGCAGCTTCTGGGCAATATCGGCAACTTTACCGCCGAACAGCTGGCGCCGAACTAGCCGGTCGCGTCTGCGGGTTCGAAGCTCAACGCGACGCCATTCATGCAATAACGCAGCCCGGTCGGGGCGGGGCCGTCGGGAAAGACATGGCCCAGATGCGCCGCGCAGCGGGCGCAATGAACCTCGGTGCGGCGCATGAAAAGGCTGTTGTCCGCCCGCTCGCCCATCGCATCCGGGTCGATCGGGGAATGGAAGCTGGGCCAGCCGGTTCCCGACTCGAACTTGGCGGCCTGATCGAACAGTGGCGCACCGCAGCATATGCAGCGGAAAATGCCGGGCTCTTTCGGAAAATCGTCATGCGTGAAGGCGCGCTCGGTGCCATGCTTTCGCGTTACCTTGAAGGCCAGCGGCGAAAGCTGTGCCTTCCATTCGGCATCGGATTTTTCGATCTTGTCGGACATCGGGGCGCTCTCCTGTCAACGGGCCGTCCTGTCTTGCGTGATATGCCCGTGCCAAGCATATTTAGGCGGGCAGGCGCAATCTGCCAATGGTCCCGGGGGCATATGGAACTGCAGTCACTTCGCAAGGGACGCTATGCCGCGCGGTTGGCGCGGGGACAGGACGACGTCGCAGCCGCCCAGCGATTGCGCGGATTGGTCTTTCGCGGCGCCGGCGATGCCCAGGATGGCGACGCGTTCGACGCCGTTTGCCATCATGTTCTGATCGAAGAGGCGCGCAACGGCCGACTGATCGGTTGTTACCGCCTGCTGCCGCTGCGCGGCGGGGCCGAGATCGGGCGCAGCTATGCGGCGCAGCATTACGGGCTTGCCGGGCTGGAAAGTTTCTCTGGCCCGATGGTCGAGATCGGTCGTTTCTGCGTCCATCCCGAATGGCGCGATCCCGACATCCTGCGCGTGGCCTGGGCGGTGATGACCCGTTTCGTGGACGAAACGGGGGTCGAGATGCTGTTCGGCTGTTCCTCGTTTCGGGGCACATGCAGCGGCGACCATATCGAGGCTTTCACCCTGCTGGCCGAGCGGCATCTGGCGCCGGGCCGCTTTCTGCCGGCGATCAAGGCGCCTGATGTCGTGCGCTTTGTGCCGTCGCAGCCGTGCCGTCCTGCGCCGGATGCGAAACGGGCCATGCTGACGATGCCCCCCCTGCTGCGCAGCTATCTTGCCATGGGCGGCTGGGTCAGCGATCACGCGGTGGTGGACCGCGATCTGGGGACGTTGCATGTGTTTACCGGGCTGGAAATCCGGGAGATGCCGCCGACCCGCAAGCGCCTGCTGCGCGCCGCCGCTGCCTGAGCGGGCCTCATGCCCGGGCGGCGATCGCGTCGGGTTCGAGGCAGGCCAGTGCCGCGTCCAGAACGGCCAGCCCGGCCCCGGGGTGCCGCGCCCCTTCGGAAAGGGTCCGCCGCCATCCGCGGGCGCCGGGTCGCCCGGCGAAGAGCCCCAGCATGTGCCGCGTCACGTCATGAAGACGCCCGCCGGCCGCCAGGTGGCGATCGATATGGGGCCGCATCTCCTCGACCACCTGTTCGGCCGACTTGCGGCCGGGCCGGCCGAAAATCTTTTCATCCGCGCCCAACAGGATTTCGGAGGGCATGTCATAGGCCGCGCGCCCGATCATCACGCCGTCCAGCCCGGCCTCCAGGAATTCGGCCGCCTGTCCAAGCGACCGGATGCCGCCGTTGACGGTGATATGCAGATGCGGAAAGGCCCGTTTCATCCGCAGGACAAGCGCGTGATCCAGCGGGGGCAGGGTGCGGTTCTCCTTCGGGCTCAACCCTTGCAACCAGGCCTTGCGCGCGTGGATCGAAAATCGGGTGACACCCGCTGCACTGATCGTTTCAAGAAATGCCGGCAAGAGGTCTTCAGGGGTCTGGTCGTCCACCCCGATGCGACATTTGACGGTGACCTCGACCGGGCTTGCGGCAATCATTTCGGCGACGCAGTCCGCGACCAGTTCGGGACTTTCCATCAGCACCGCTCCGAAACGGCCCGACCGCACCCGGTCGGACGGGCAGCCGACATTCAGGTTCACCTCGTCGAAACCGGCCTCGGCTGCGATGCGGGTCGCCTGCGCCAATTCTGCCGGATCGGATCCGCCCAGTTGCACCGCGACCGGATGCTCGGCGGGGTCATGCCCCAGCAGATGCACCGCCCCCCCGCGCACCAGAGAGGGCGCCGTCACCATCTCGGTATAAAGCAGCGTGTGCCGGCTCATCAGCCGATGCAGGAAACGGCAATGCCGGTCGGTCCAGTCCATCATCGGGGCGACGGACAGGCGGGCGGCCCGCCGGACGTCCAAAACACACTGTTTTCCTGGCTCTGCGCTCATGGTCATCCGACCCGACTTTCTCGATTTGTGGGCCTTTTGCCCCCATTTTCACGGGTGGTGCAACAGGATGTTGCACCGAACCCGAATTGTTGCGCCGCTCTCCAGTTCATCCGAAGCGTCGCCTCGTCACCGCGAAGACCAGGTCTCCGCCAGGTGTGCCGGCAAGAGATATCGAACGCTGGACAAAATTCCGACCAGCGCGCCGCCCGGACCGGTTTCCCCTCCATCGGCAAAAAGCATCCCGAAGGGCGATCCAGACGGGTACCATCATGGAATGCCAGAAGAAAGAGGGCGTAACGAGCTACACCGCAGTGATCCGCACGAAGAAGGGTGGCGAGGTGGTCCTCATGGCCAGGCCTACATGCGCGGCAGCAAACGCGGGGGCGCTGTTGATCCGTCGCCAATCATCATCCGGGCGTCGAAAGCCGGGTCACGAATGAGCGGCCTTTCAGCAGACGGTCCAACAGGTCTTTGTCGATGCTCATATGTGGGTCTCCTTGTGTCAGGGAAGTTGTCCGCTGCTCTACTTTTCCTCCATTTCTCAGGTGGG
>JADQCD010000228.1 GCA_016278285.1 Actibacterium sp. | reverse complement strand
ATCGGCGCGCAGCCCGGCCACCAGATCCTCGATGAACCAGGCCGGGGTCAGCGGCGCGTCGCCCTGAAGGTTCACCACGATATCGAACCCGCCGCCCAGCGCCTCGACCGCCTCGGCACAGCGCTCGGTGCCGTTGGCGCAGTTTTCCGACGTCATGACCACTTCTGCGCCGAACCCTTCCGCAGCCTGCCGGATGCGCGCATCGTCGGTCGCGACCACGACGCGCGGGCCGCCCGAAACCGCCTGCGCGACCTCCCAGGAACGACGAATGAGGCTCTTTTCCAGCCCGTGGACCCCTTTCAGCGGGGCCAGTGGCTTACCCGGATACCGGCTGGAAGCATGGCGCGCGGGGATGACGATCAGCACCGGCATCAGTCGGCCTTCAGCTCGACGCCCGGGGCGTGCACGATGAAGAACGGGTTCTCGTATCCCGGCTTGCCGTAGGTCAGCGGCATGTGATCGTCGAAGCGGACGACCTGGCCACCCGCACCTCGCACCACAGCATCGCCGGCGGCAGTGTCCCATTCCATCGTCCGACCCAGGCGCGGGTAAAGATCGGCCTCTCCATTGGCCACAAGGCAGAACTTCAGCGACGAGCCGGCGCTGGTCATGTCCTTGACCGCATACCTGTCGATATAATCGTCAGTGGCCTGATCCCGGTGCGATTTCGACGCCACGACCACCAGCGCCGTATTGTCGGGGCTCGACACCCGCATCGGGCGAACGGGGCCGACGCTGCCCAGTTCGAACAATCCGGTCTCCTCGACCGAGGTGCCATCGGCGCGGGTATAGAAAAGCCGCCCCCTGGCCGGGGCATAGACCACGCCACGCACCGGAGCGCCGTGTTCGACAAGGGCGATGTTTACCGTGAAATCGCCCCGGCGCCGGATGAATTCCTTGGTCCCGTCCAAGGGATCGACGATGATGAACCGATCGGCGCTTTCACCGTGGCTGTCGGCCTGTTCCTCGGTCACCACCAGAATATCGGGAAAGGCAGTCTTGAGGATACGCGAGATCAGATCATCGGCCGCCTCGTCGGCCTCGGTCACCGGGCTGTGGTCCGACTTGACCCGGACCTCGAAATCGTCCGCCTGATAAATCTCCATGATCCGTGCGCCCGCCTCGAGCGCGGCGCGGCGCGCGACATCCTCGAATTGTTCGTAATCCAATGTCTGTCTCTCCTCTTTCGCCGCTCCGGCAGACGCCACGATTGTAAGACTTTCACAAGTCCCTTATGCTGATCTGCGACCAGAACGACAAGCCACACCACGAAATCCGGCGATACGGGGACGGGCAGGGAATGTTCGAGTCGGGGCAGAAACGGAAGGGCACGCTGGCAGGCATCTTCGACCTGGCAATGCTTATCTTTCATTCCTCGGTGCGCAATATCCGCAAAAGCCACCGGCACGCCCTGCTGGGGCTGGTCATGAATATCCTTCAGACGGTGCTTTTCGTGGGCGCGTTCTATGTGATGTTCACGGTTCTTGGGCTGCGCACGAATGCCGTGCGCGGCGATTTCCTGCTTTACATCATGTCGGGCATCTTCCTGTTCATGACCCATAACAAGGCGCTTGGCGCCGTCGTCGGATCGGACGGGCCGGCATCACCGATGATGAAGCACGCCCCGATGAACACCATCGTCTCTATCGCGGCCGCCGCTCTCAGTTCGTTGTATATCCAGGTCCTTTCGATGGCCGTGGTCTTGTATGTCTATCACGCGGCTTTCAATCGGATCACAATCTACGAACCGGCCGGGGCCATGGGCATGTTGCTTCTTGCCTGGTTCACGGGCGTATCCATCGGCATGGTCTTGCTGGCGGCAAAGCCGTGGGCGCCCGACGCGGTCAGAATAATATCCACTGTCTATCAACGGGCGAACATGATCGCGTCGGGCAAGATGTTCCTTGCCAATACGCTGCCTGCCTACATGCTGATGATGTTCGACTGGAATCCGCTGTTCCACGAGATCGATCAGGCCCGCGGCTTTGCCTTCATAAACTACAACCCGCATTTCACCTCGGTCACCTATCCGCTCTATGTTTCACTGAGCTTGCTGATGATCGGATTGATGGCCGAATTCTATACCCGCAAGCACGTCTCGGCCAGTTGGGACGCCGGACGCTGATCCGCGTCGAGTCGAGAAAAATGCCCTCAAAGCGCGGCAAGCCCGCTCGGTTATCGCATATCAATGCCGGATTGCGTTAGATTTGTTATTGGATTCGGACGCCGCAGTGCGTCCGGTTACCCCGGTTCACTGAACCCCACGGAGGATGTTATGAAGAAATTGATTGTCTTGCTCTTTGCCGTTGGCCTTGTCGCAGGTTGCGAAACGCCCGGCCAGACGGCCATGGCCGGCGCCGCGACCGGCGCGGCGATCGGCGCCGCAACCACCGGACAGAACGAAACCCGCGGCGCGCTCATCGGGGCCGCAACCGGTCTGGCCGCCGGGGCGGCCGTGGCCGCGGCCCGGTCCGGGCCGACATGCCGCTATCGTTATCCCGACGGTTCGTCCTATACGGCGCCCTGCCCCGAAGGCTACTGACGCCACATCGAGCCCGGCGCCATTTGCGCGCCGGGCTCAGTCGACCACGCGCAGGGTCAGATTGATCCGTCCGCCGTTGGGCAACAGCGTTGACGAGCCCGGACGGACACGGTCGATCCCGTGATAGATCAGCCGTGCCTCGCCCCCCATTACCAGCACATCGCCGGATTTGAGCCACAGACTTTCGGTCTTGCCGCCGCGCGTGGTGTTTCCGACACGAAAAAGCGCATCGTCACCAAGGGATACCGACACCACCGGATAGCTGTAATCGGTTTCGTCCCTGTCCTGGTGCATCCCCATGCGGGCCTTGGCGTCATAGAAATTGACCAGGCAACAATCGGGCATCCGCGCAAGCCCGGTCACGCCGGCCCAGATCCGCAATACCTGCGGCGGGATCGGCGGCCACGCCACACCCGAAGGATGGGACCGCTCGTAACGGTATCCCTTGCGGTCGGAATACCAGCCATAACGCCCGGCCGAAGTCATGCGCACCCGCATCGGTCGTCCATAGGGTGTCATCGGCGAAAACAGCGGCGCCGCGCGGATCACCTCGCGCAGCGCCGCGACGAGCGCGGACTGTTCGTCGCCATCCAGCCATCCCTGAAACACCTGCACCCCGCGCAGCGACAGATCGGAACGCGGCGCGGCCCCATATTCATTGGCTTCGCTTTCCTTTTTCTCGCTCATTGCTCACATTTCCGTCATTGCTTCGGCTTGCAGGGCTTGGACCCCCTCCTTATATACGCCCAATATACGCCCAGAAGCGCGATACCGGAGGGTTCCGTATCGCAAAAGGGATCGGGTGGCGGAAGCCTTGTCAGGGTCCGTCGCCCAGAACATCGCCGAAAGAAGAGGTAGAGTAATATGGCCAAAGTCATCGGGATCGACC
>JADQCD010000097.1 GCA_016278285.1 Actibacterium sp. | reverse complement strand
GGTTTCGGTCACCGTCCGGTCGGCAAGGGCGCGCACCCGCGCCGCCGCCTCGTTGCCGCGGGCAATCTCGTCGGCGGCCTCGCGCTGACGTTCGGCACGCATCCGCGCGAAGGTCGCATCAAGGTTCTGTGTCGGCAGGTTGGTCTGCTTCAGTCGCACATCGACCACGTCCAGCCCCAGCCCCTGGGCGCTTGACTGGGCCTGGTCGCGAATCCGGCGCATCAGTTCGCGCCGATCCTCGGACAGGATAACGTCCGACGTCACCTGATCGGCGCCCAGAACCTCGCGGATCTGCGAATTCAGAATCGACTGCATCCGGCTCTCGGCGACTTGCAGGCCACCTACGCCGACGGCCTGTCGGAATTGCACCACGTCCGCGATACGATACCGGGCGAAGGCATCGACCACCAGCCGGCGGTCATCCGCCGGCGTCACCTCGATCGTTTCGGTGTCAAGCGACAGGATGCGGTCGTCATAACGCACGACATTCTGGATCAGCGGGATCTTGAAGTTCAGCCCCGGCTCTTCGCGCACGGCCTTGATCTGGCCGAATTGCAACACAAGAACCTTCTGGCGCTCGTCCACCACATAGACCGACGACATCACGACGATGATACCGATCACCACGAGGGGCAGCAGGAAAAAACCTAGTTTACGCATGGATCAGTTTCCTTCTGCGGGCGTTTCGGACGGCGCCGTTTCGGATGCGGTGCCGGACCGGCGCAGTTCGTTGAGCGGCAGGTAGGGAACAATGCCACCCTGGCCATTCTCGCCCGACAGGTTTTCGTCGAGTATGATCTTGTCCACCTTGCCAAGGACGTTTTCCATCGTTTCCAGATACATCCGTTTACGAATGATCTCGGGCGCGGTGACGTATTGCTCGACGATCGAGGTGAAGCGGCTTGCCTCACCCTCGGCCACGTTGACGACGCGGGCGCGATAACCTTCTGCAGCCTCCCGGATCTGGGCGGCATCGCCGCGGGCTTCGGCCATGACGCGGTTGGCATAGGCATCAGCCTGCCGTTGAAGGCGGTCACGCTCCTGCTCGGCGGCCTGCACTTCGCGGAAGCTGTCGATGACCTCCGCCGGCGGGTCGGCCTTCAACAGGTTGACCCGGACGATCCGGATACCGCTGTCATAGGCATCCAGCGTTTCCTGAATCCTTTCCTTCGCCGTCTGGGCGATGATCGCCCGGTCGCGGTTCAGGATCGGCGACAGGTTGCTGGCAGAGATGATTTCGCGCATCACCGATTCCGAAACGGCGGACACTGTCAGCTGCGGGTCGCGGATGTTGAACAACAGCTTGGCCGGATCGGCGATGTTCCAGACCACCTGGAAATTGATGTCCACGATATTGGCATCCGTGGTCAGCATCAGGCCCTGCGGGCCGCCGCCGCTTTGACGTTCGCCCAGGGTTTCGGTGCGTTCGCTGGTGACGTTCACCACCTCGGCGGTTACAAACGGCCAGGGCGCAAAGTTAAGGCCCGGCTGCCCGATGGACGAGAAGGAGCCAAGGAACAGCTCCACCGACTGCTCTTCGGGCCTTACGGTATAGAACGACGAAAACGCCCAGAGCGCCACCGCCGCCAGAACGCCCAGCCCGATGGTGCCGCGGCCGATATTGGGCCCGCCCGATCCATCGCCCGGCCCGCCGGGCCGGTTGCCGTCGCCGCGCCCGCCCATCAACACACGCAGACGTTCCTGGCCCTTGCGCATCAGGTCGTCGATCTCAGGAATTTGCGACGGTCGATCGCCGCCACCGTTTCCGCCACTGCCCGGCCGTCGGTCGCCGCCGCCGCCCTTGTTGGAGCCGCCGCTTCCCCAGGGCCCCCCGTTGTTCCCAGTCATGCTGGATGTTTCCCCTCTGCTTGCTGTCCATGACAGACTTTTTCTAACGTGGTCGCGCAGGCGCGAAAATCAAGCGCTGCGCACCGGGGCCTTCATCGTGACCAGTTCCTCGGACATGGTCGGATGCACCGCGACGGTGCGATCGAAATCCTCTTTCGTCGCGCCCATCTTGACCGCCACGGCCGCCAGCTGGATCAACTCGCCCGCGTGGTCGGCGACGATATGGCAACCCAGCACCCTTCGGCTGGCCTGGCTGACGATCAGTTTCATCATCACCCGGTCGGACCGACCGGCAAAGGCCGACTGCATCGCCCGGAACGAATTGCAGTAGACCTCGATCGGTTCGCGCTCGCGGGCGGCCTCTTCGGTCAGGCCCACCGATCCCAGCTCGGGCTGGGTAAAGACCGCGCCGGGCACCAGGTCGTGATCCGGCATGGTCGGGTTGCCCTTGAACACGGTCTCGACAAAGGCCGCGCCTTCGCGGATTGCCACCGGGGTCAGGTTGATGCGGTCGGTCACGTCGCCCACCGCATAGATGGACGGCACCGAGGTCTGAGAATAGTCATCGACCTCGATCTGGCCCCAGCGGCCCAGCTTCACGCCCGCCTCTTCCAGCCCCAGACCGGCGGTATTGGGGCGCCGCCCGGTGGCATAAAGCACCTTGTCATAGACCGCCTCGCGCCCGTCGGCGGCCTTGACGCAAACACCTTTCTCGGCCTTCTCGATGTTCAGAACATCGGTGCCCACATGCAGGTTCACCCCGCGTTCGCGCATCAGTTCGGCGACATGGCCACGCGCCTCTTCGTCGAAGCCGCGCAGGATCTGCGCGCCGCGATAGTATTGCGTCACATCGACGCCCAGCCCATTCAGGATGCAGGCGAATTCGCAGGCAATATAACCGCCGCCGACGATCAGGATGCTTTTCGGCAGCGTGTCGAACTTGAACACGTCGTTGGAGGTAATGACATGCGCCCCGCCGTCCATCTCGGGGATGAAGGGCGCGCCGCCGGTGGCGACCAGAATGTGCTTGGCGGTGAAGCGTTCGCCGCTGGCCAGCCTGACCGTGTGCGCATCCTCCAGCACCGCCCTGGTGTCGAAGATCTCGACCCCGGCCTTCGTGAGGTTGTTGCGATAGGCCCCCTCAAGCCGGTCCAGTTCGGCGTCCAGCCTGGCACGGAAGGCCGGCCAGTCGAACCCGCCGGCCGTCACGTTCCAACCATAGGCGCGGGCATCCTCCATCGCCGGGGCGAAACCCGAGGCAAAGACCATCAGCTTTTTCGGCACGCAGCCGCGGATCACGCAGGTACCGCCCATGCGGTATTCCTCGGCAAGGCCGACCTTGGCGCCAGCCTCTGACGACGCCAGCCGCGCCGCGCGCACCCCGCCAGAACCGCCGCCAATGACAAAAAGATCGTAATCGAAGCTCATTCCGGTCCTCAGAGATCTATGAACAGGTTTTCGTTTTCCAGGAAATCTATGCGATCCTCTTCGACCGTGCCGGCATTGATGTCACGCACCTCCACCCGGCCGTCACCATGCCCGATCACCACGATGTCGCAGATGTCGATGAACAGCCCGTTCTCGACCACGCCGGGGATCTGGTT
>JADQCD010000222.1 GCA_016278285.1 Actibacterium sp. | reverse complement strand
CGATTGCGAACCGCCCGCCTACACCATTCCCGCGTCAGCGGAAAGCCATCAGTTGGCCCTGCGCGGTCACCAGATACAACGTGCCACCCGCCACGACCGGATCGGTGCTGGCCCCGCCGGGCACAGGCACCGTGCCCAGCAGCTTGCCGCTCTCCGGTGCGAAGCTGCGTATCAACCCGTCATTCGAGGCCACGATCAACCGGCCACCGGCCAGAATCGGGCCGTAGTGGGAATAGACTTCCTTGAACCTTTTGGGACGTTCGCGAGTGAAATAGGGCAGCTCGACCGACCAGATCACGTCGCCCGCGGCGGCGTCCAGCCGGATCAGCCGCGCCTGGTCCGAGACCAGGAAGACCGAGTCGCCAACCGGCAGCACGGGGCTGTAGGCACCTTCGTCGACGGTCCAGATCCGTTCGCCGCCAGCGGCCTGCAGCGCTGCGGTGCGGCCGGACTGCGTGGCGACATAGATCCGGTCACCCGTGATGACCGGATCGCCGGTAATGTCGGTTACCCGCGCATAGACCGCGCCGCGCCGCTGGCCGGGAATCGCGGCCGACCAGACGCGCACACCGCTCTTGCGCAGGGTCGCGATCAGTTCCGAGGCACCGAAGGGAAACACCGCCAGCCGGTCGCTGAGTGCCGGTGCCGCGCCGCCGACCATGCCCGAGGACGACGGCGTGCCCGACAACTGCCACCGCACGCGCCCATTCTCGGCATCGATCGCCCAGGCACGGTTGTCGCGGCTGACCAGATAAACCAGACCGTCGCGATAGGACGGGGCGCCCGTCACCGCCGCCTCGGTCTCCTGCACCCAGAGCTGGCGACCCGTCGCCGGATCCAGGGCCACGAGCGCGCCGAAACCCGTGGTGACGAACAGGCGTCCGCCGCCGGTGGCCAGCCCGCCGCCGGTTGCGTCGTCGCTGCGCTCGCCCGGCGGCGTGAGATCGGACTGCCACAAGGGGGCACCCGCAGTGGAATGGGCCATCACCCGGGCGCGCGAATCCAGCGTGAAAACGCGGCCGTCGACAACCACCGGGTCGGCCGTGATCCTATGCTTGCCATCATCGCCCTGGCCAACCGACACGGACCAGACCGGTGACAATTGCGCCGGCAGCACCGCATGCGGCGGAAGATGCTGCGCATTGCCGCCTTGTTGTGGCCAGTCCTCCAGCCGCTGCGCCGCGGGAAGCGAAATGGGGCGTGCCTGCCCGGCACCATCGGCCGCATCTTCCGGCCTCGGCTCTACCGGCTGTCCCGCGGGCGTCACGGCCACGCCGGGCAACGCCTCGCGGACGCCGAATCGTTCACCTTCCAGGATCAGCTCGCGCTTGCCACACCCGGCAAGCGCCGTCAGCAAGACCAGTATCGCGACTGCATGGAATTGTTTCACTGACCTGTGCCCCTTCCTGTTTTCGGGTCGTCCCACCGATCACGCCCGTTCTTCGACCGCATTCAGGGTCCGTCAGGTGTGCCGCCCAGGGCCACAATCAACCGACCGGCACGTTGACGCAAGCCCGCCGTGGCGGTGCTGGTCTGACGGGCTTGCCGCAACAGATCGATTGCCGCGCCGGATTCCCCCTGTTCGACCTTGAGCAGGGCCAGCTGCTCCAGCGCCAGCGCCCGGAAAGGCGCGCCGGCCTCGGTCAGCGGCTCAAGGGCCGCGCGCCGCTGTTCCACCGGCGCCTCGCCTCCCTGAACCATCACCCGTTTGAGGGTCGCAAGCTGCCGATAGGGCGCGGGCAGCGCGGCGTTGCTTGCCACCTGTTCTAGTTTCTCCGCCGCGGTCGCGCTGTCACCCGCCGTCAGCGCCTCACCCGCGGCAAGCAAACGCGCCAGCGCGGCCGCCTCGGTCTCGGCGTCGATCCGTTCCAGCGCCTGCACGCGGTCCTCGGGCGCATCCTTTTCCATCGCCGAAAGAATCGCGTCCCCCAAGGCACGGGCCTGGGCCGTCTCGCGCGCCTTGCGCCATTCGTTCCAGGCCGCGCCCGCCACGATCAGCACCACCAGCACGACGGCGATCCAGCCATAACGCCTGAGCAGCGCGAACAGCCGGTCGCGCCGGACCTCTTCGGTCACTTCGTCAATGAAACTCTCGGGATTGCTCATGCATTTTTCTCCGGCCAGCCGGATGCCTCTTAACCCATGGCGGCGCGGATTGCCAAGCCCTGCGAAAAAGGCGCGGCCGGGGGTGCCGCCGCCGAACGCCTCCGGCGGGAGTATTTGGGCCAAGATGAAGCACGGGCGGCAATCGGAGAGCACACCGCATGCCGTGCCAGAAGGCTTGCGCCGAAGGCGCGCAATAAGGTCAGACGCCTCTCAGGCGGTCTTTTGCTCTTCGGCCTGCTGACGCCGCCACATCGCGGCATAACGCCCGCCGCGCGCCAGAAGATCGTGATGGTGGCCGCGCTCGACCACTTGGCCGTTCTCCAGCACAACGATCTCGTCGGCATCGACGATGGTCGACAGCCTATGCGCGATGGTCAGCACCGTGCGCCCCCGGCTCATCGCCTTCAACTCGGACTGAATCCGGGCCTCGGTTTCGCTGTCCAGTGCGCTGGTCGCCTCATCCAGCAGCAGGATCGGCGGGTCCTTGAGCAATGTGCGTGCGATTCCCACGCGCTGTTTTTCACCACCCGACAGCTTCAGGCCGCGTTCTCCGACCGCCGTGTCATACCCTTCGGGCAGCGAAACGATGAAATCGTGGATCCGCGCGCCGCGCGCCGCGTCCTCGATTTCGGCCCGGGTGGCATCGGGACGGCCATAGGCGATGTTGTAGAGGATCGAGTCGTTGAACAGCACCGTGTCCTGGGGCACGACCCCAATGGCGGCGTGCAAGCTGTCCTGCGTCACGTCGCGCAGGTCCTGTCCATCGATCAAAACCGCCCCCCCGGTCACGTCGTAGAACCGGAACAGCAGCCGCCCGATCGTGGATTTGCCCGACCCCGACGGCCCGACCAGCGCCACCTTGCCGCCGGGCGGCACGTCGATCGACACGCCTTTCAGGATCGGTCGCGCGGGATCGTAACCGAAGACGACGTCGCGCAGCTGCACCCGGCCGCCGCGCACCTGCAAGGGGCGCGCGCCGGGCCTGTCCGAAACCTCGGCGGGCTGTTCGAGAAGGTCGAACATTTCGCCCATGTCCACCAGAGATTGCCGGATCTCGCGATACACCGTGCCGAGAAAGTTCAGCGGCATCGTGATCTGTATCATGTAGGCGTTGACCATCACGAAATCGCCGACCGTCAGCACGCCCGCGCTGACCCCCATGGCCGCCATCACCATCACCGCCACCAGCCCGACAGTGATCAGGAAGGCCTGGCCGAAATTCAGCGCCGCCAGCGAATAGGAGGTCTTGACCGCCGCCGCCTCGTAGCCGGCCATCGCGGCATCATAACGGCCGGCCTCGCGCTGCTCGGCGCCGAAATACTTGACCGTCTCGAAATTCAGCAGGCTGTCGATCGCCT
>JADQCD010000028.1 GCA_016278285.1 Actibacterium sp. | reverse complement strand
GTTGCCCGCGACCATCGAGCTCAGCCTCGTGGCGCTTATCATCGCGCTGGTCACAGCGATCCCGCTGGGGGTCGTGGCCGCGATCAAGAAGAATTCCATAACCGACCGCCTGGCGACAGTCGGCTCCCTGCTGGGGGTCTCGTTGCCGGGGTTCTGGTTCGGTATCCTGCTGCTTATGCTGTTCGCGGTGCAGCTTCAGCTTCTGCCGGTATCCGGGCGGATCGGGTTTTCCAGCGAGATCGAGCCGATCACCCATTTCCTGTTGATCGACACGTTGTTGCGCGGCCGTCCCGATGCGTTCCTCGATGCCTTGTCGCACATCATTCTGCCGGCGATCACGCTGGGTCTGCCCATGACCGCGATCCTGATGCGGGTCACGCGGACATCCATGCTGGAAGTGATGCGCCAGGATTATGTCACCTTCGCCGAGGCAAAGGGCCTGCGGCGCAATCGCATCCTGTTTCGTCATGCCCTCAAGAACGCGCTGATCCCGACCGTGTCGGTGGCGGCGATCGAAACGGGTTCACTGCTGGGCGGCAACATGATCGTCGAAACGGTCTTCGGCTGGCCGGGTCTGGGTCGGCTGGTCGTCGAAAGCATCTTCGTGCGGAATTACCCGTTGGTGCAGGCCGCCGTGCTGTTCTACGCGCTGACCTATGTGCTGCTGAATTTCGTGGCCGACATTCTTTACACCGTCCTTAACCCGAGGGTGAAGCTATGACAGCCATCGACAACGGCCCGGCCGCATCGGCGGATCCGGTGGTGAATTCGATCTTCCGCCGGAACATGGCGACCTTTGCCGAGAACCGGCTTGCGCTTGGCAGCGCCGTGGTCGTGCTGCTGTTCGTCCTGATGGCCGTCTTCGCGCCTTTCATCGCGCCGCATGATCCCAACGTCACCGACCTGTTCCGGCGCCTGCAGCCGCCGGCCTGGCAGGAAGGCGGCGACTGGGCCTATCTTCTGGGCTGCGACGCACTGGGCCGCGATATCCTTTCGCGCATCATCTATGGCGCGCGCATCTCGATATTCGTCGGTGCCGCGGTCGTCCTGGTCGCCACGACGATCGGCATCGTCGCCGGGCTGGCGGCGGGATTCCTGCGCGGCTGGGTGGACACCGTCATCTCGCGCGTTGTCGATATCCTTCTGGGCTTTCCCTATCTGATCTTCGCGATCGGCCTGATGGCGATGATGGGGCCGGGACTGATCAACATCATCCTGGCGCTGGTCTACAAGGAATGGGTGATCCCCTGCCGCGTCGTGCGGGGCGAGACGCTGGCCACGCGCGAACTGGAATATGTCGAAGCCGCCCGCGCACTCGGGGCATCCAGCCGGCACATCATGATGCGCGAGATCCTTCCCAACATCCTGTCGCCGGTTATCGTCGTGTCGACCATCCGCATGGCCCATGTGATCATTCTGGAGGCGAGCCTGAGCTTTCTGGGGCTGGGCGTGCAGCCGCCGACCGCGTCCTGGGGTGCGATGGTCGCCGATGGCCGCGCCTTCATCATGCAATCCTGGTGGGTCAGCACCTTTCCCGGCATCGCGATCCTCTTGCTGGTGCTGGGGATCAATGTTGCAAGTCAGGGCCTGCGCGATGCCTTCGATCCGAGGTTCCACGAATGATGCAGAACGACGAGAACACCCTGCTGGAAGTGTCCGGCCTGAGGACGGTCTTCGATACGCGCGCGGGCGTCGTCTGCGCGGTGGACGGGGTGGATGTGACCGTGCGCCGGGGCGAGTGCCTGGGCGTCGTGGGCGAATCCGGATCGGGCAAGAGCGTCACATTCGGGTCGGTGATGGGGCTGGTGCGCGCGCCGGGACGGATCGACGCCGGATCGATCATTTTCGAGGGGCAGGACCTGCGCGCGCTCGGCCCGGGCCAGATGCGCGCGATCCGTGGCCGCGACATCGCCATGACCATGCAGGACGCCCTGACCGCGCTCAACCCCGCGCTGACCGTGGGCGAGCAGATCCGCGAGGTGCTGGAGGCCCATGACGAGGAGCTTCCCGCGCGCGGCGCCGCGCGCCGCCGCGCGATCCGTGAGCGGGCGGTCGAGATGCTGGGCCTTGTCGGCATTCCCTCGCCAGGGGAACGTCTGCGCCAGTATCCGCATGAATTCTCGGGCGGGATGCGCCAGCGCATCATGATCGCCATCGCGCTGGCCTCGCGTCCCAAGTTGCTGATCGCGGACGAGCCGACGACCGCGCTGGACGTGACGATCCAGGCGCAGGTGCTGGAACTGATCAGCGACATTCGCGCCCGGCTGGGCATGAGCGTCGTTCTGATCACCCACGATCTGGGCGTCGTGGCCGAGCATTGCGAGAGGGTGATGGTGATGTATGCCGGCCAGGTGGTCGAGCAGGGGCCGACACGCGATGTGATCTCGGCACCGCAGCACCCCTATACAAAGGGGCTTCTGGCCTCGATTCCGCGCCCGGCGCTGCGGGGCGAACGGATACATCCGATCCAGGGGCAGGTGCCCGACCTCATCGACCTGCCGCCGCAATGCCGGTTCTATTCGCGCTGCCCGCTGGCGGGGCCGGACTGTCTGAAGAACATCGCGATGCAACCGGCCGGCCCGCGGCGTATGGCGCGCTGCATCCGGGTCGAGAACGCCGCGACCAGACAGGAGGCCGAGGTATGATCGCGCAAGCCGATACAGCTTTGCTGGACGTTCAGCGACTGTCCAAGACTTATCTGGGGCGGCACAATCTGGCCGACCGTCTTTCGGGTCGCAAGCAGACGCGCGTCCAGGCCGTCAGCGATGTCAGTTTCGGCGTCAGGCCGGGCGAGATCCTGGGCCTGATCGGCGAAAGCGGCTGCGGCAAGTCCACGCTGGGCCGGTCTATACTGCGGTTGCACGAGCCTTCGGCGGGCAAGGTCGTTTTCGACGGGGTGGACGTGACCGGGCTGGACGACGCGGCCATGAAGGCGATGCGCCGGCGGATGCAGATCATCTTTCAGGATCCCTATGCCTCGCTCAATCCGCGTCGCACCGTGGCCGAGATCGTGGGTCTGCCGCTGAAACTGCACGGGCTGACGAAGACCCCCACCGAGGCGCGAGACAAGGTCGTCGCGATGGTCGAGAAAGTGGGCCTGAAATCGGCGCATCTGGACCGCTACCCGCATCAGTTCTCGGGCGGACAGCGCCAGCGTATCGGCATTGCCCGCGCGCTGGTCAGCAACCCGGAATTCATCGTCTGCGATGAACCTGTCTCGGCGCTTGACGTGTCGATCCAGGCGCAGATCATCGAACTGCTGACCGATCTGAAGCAGGAAATGGGCCTGACCTATCTCTTCATCTCGCACGATATTTCGGTGATCGGATATCTCAGCGACCGGGTTGCCGTGATGTATCTGGGCGAGATCGTTGAAATGGGGCCCGTCGAGTCGATTCTGACGGGACCGCGCCACCCTTATACGCAAAGCCTGATGTCGGCGGTGCCAGAGGTGGACGCCGGGGTCCGCAAGGCGCGCGTCCGCCTGACCGGCGATCTGCCCTCGCCGCTGTCGCCGCCCTCGGGCTGCAAATTCCACACAAGGTGCCCGCTGGCGATCGACATCTGCCGGCGTCAGGCGCCCGTCACGGAACGGGTCGGCAACGGACATCAGGCCGCCTGCCACCGGCTGAACGAAAATCTGTCGCTTCTGGATCCGGTCGGGACATGAGGGTGCGCGCCGCAGACCAGGATGCCGTTCTGCCACTGGTTGGCACCCCCTTCGAGCGGGGAGAGGCGCAGATTACTGCGGGGACAAACATCTGGCAGGAGGTGCGCCAGCTCACCCGCGACCGGATCGCCGCGGCGCGCGAGAATGGCCTTCTGGGTGATGCGGCGCGCGCCTATCTCGATCGTCAAAAATCATTCGCCCGGAGCGAATGCGCCGACGCGATGGCCGAGCTAGCCGGTATCGCCGCGGGGTTCGATTTGCCGGAGGATGCGCTTTTCCAGCATCTTCATCTGGGCACCCTGCGAGATCTGGCGCAGGCGCAGGGCGGAACATCCGACGGCTGCAGCGCCTGGGCCGTGTCGGACGGGCCGGACGGGCCGCTAGCCGTCAAGAATCGTGATTTTTCTGGCGGACACGCGGGTATTCAAAGGGTATTCCGCCATGAGGGACCCGATCTGAAGCACGGGCCGATGCTGTGTCTGGGCAGTCTCGGCAGCCCGGGGGCCTATTCCAGCGGGATGAACGCTGCCGGCCTGGCCGTGGTGGACACGCAAGTCGGTGTGACGCAACACGCCGTCGGCTGGCTGCGCTATTTCCTGATGACCCGCCTGCTGACCGAAACGGCCAGCGTCGGTGCGGCGGTGTCGATGATCCGGGACCTGCGCCATGCAGGGGGTGGCACGCTGGTGTTGGCCGATGCGGCCGGCGAGGTGGCCGCGGTTGAGCTGGGCGCAGAGGGTGTGTCGGTGGAAACCGCGCCACTGGTCTGCCGCACCAACCATTTCACGACCACGGCGCTGGCACCGCAAACGCTGGTTGATCGGCGCAGTTCCATCGAGGACAGTTCGCTCGACCGGCGGGGATTTCTGGACCGGATACTGCCCCGGCAGGCATGGGGCGTCGGGGACGCGGCCCGGCTCATGGCGCAGCATCGCGACGGCGATGATCCCGCCCTCGCGCCGTTGTGCCAGCATGGTGGCGCCTCGGGCACGCGCACCCTGTCCGGTGTGGTTTATTGCTGTCGGTCGCGCCTGATGTATGTTTGCCTCGACAATCCCTGTTCGGGCGAATGGCAAAGTATCGCGCTGACGTCCTGACGGGGGAAACCGATGGGACGGGCAATGGCGGATTATTCGAACAGGCTGATCGGCGAACACGAGAGCATCCGCAACCTGCAGGGGCTGATGGACCGGGTGGCGAAAAGCCCGGCCCGGACGGTTCTGATCTATGGCGAGACCGGCACGGGCAAGGGTCTGGTCGCCCGCATCGTCCACGCCAAATCATCGCGCGCGAACAAGGAATTCGTCGACATAAACTGTGCCGCCATCCCGGCCAACCTGATGGAATCGGAACTTTTCGGCCACGAGAAGGGGGCCTTCACCGGCGCGGTCGAACGCAAGATCGGACTGGTCGAGGCCGCCAATCACGGCTCGATCTTCCTTGACGAGATCCGCGAGCTGGAGCTGACCTTGCAGGCCAAGCTACTGTCGCTGCTGGACACCTATCAGTTTCGGCGAGTCGGTGCGGTGCGCATGACGCCGGTGGACGTGCGTTTCATCGCCGCGACGAACAAGGTTCTGTTGTCAGAGGTCAAGGCCGGGAATTTCCGAGAGGATCTTTACTATCGGCTTCAGGTCGTCGCGCTCAATATTCCGCCGCTGCGCGAGCGGGGCGAAGATGTTCTGGTTCTCTCGCGGCATTTCATCGACAGGTTCAACCGGCAATATGATCGCAATATCAGCGGTTTGTCGCCTGAAGTGCGCGAGATATTCCTGAAATACCCCTGGCCGGGAAACGTGCGCGAACTGGAGAATCTGCTGGAGCGAATCTTTATCCTGGAAGACGACGATGAGGTTCTACCGCGGCATATGCCCGACCGGATCCTGCGCACCGTCCGCGCCGGCCGCGACACCGTCCCGAGCGTGGAGGAAACAATCGCCGGCTCGGCGTATCCCCACGGGTTTCATGAGGCGACGGCGGACTTTCAGCGCGAGCTGATCGCGCATGCGCTGTCGGCCACGGGGCACAACATGCAGGAGGCGGCGGCAATGCTGAAGATCAGTCGTCATGCCCTGCGTCACCAGATGATAAAACTGGAAATGCGCGGCGCGTGAAATTTTCACCGTCGCGCGTGTTCCGCGCGCGAGTCCGCATTTTTTCCGGAAACAGGATGTGAAAAATAAAGTTGCAACAGCTACTTGGCTGGTTTTCTGACGTTGGCATGCAGTTTGCATTTACGAAGCGACAAAAAATTGTGGAGAACTTCATGAAATCGCTCAAGATCATTTGCCCGAACGGCCACCTGGGATTTGCCCCGCTCAAGGTCGAAAGCTTCCGCCTGGGCGTGGCTGAAAAGCCGGACTACATCGCCGCGGATTCGGGCAGCGACGATATCGGCCCGGTGCCGTTGGGCAGCGACACCTGTGCCAGCCCCGCATCCTGGCAGGAACACGACCTGGAACAGATGCTGCTGGCTGCCCGGGAACTGGGCGTGCCGATGATCATCGGATCGGCCGGTGATACCGGATCGAATTCGCGCGTGGACATGTATGTCGGGATGATCCGGGACATCGCCAGGCGTCACAACCTGCCGGCCTTCCGCATCGGATGGTTCTATTCGGAGCTGGACAAGGAGTTGGTCCGCGGCAAGATCCGCTCCGGTTCGGCGGTCAAGGGGCTCGATGCCCGTGACGACCTGACCGAGGACGAGCTCGACGCGACGACGCGGATCGTGGCAATGGCCGGCGTGCATCCCTTCGTTTCGCTGCTGGAGGAGAAATGCGACGTCATCATCGGGGGGCGCTGTTCGGACAGCGCGGTTTTCGCCGCGCCCGCGCTTTATCACGGCTTCCCCGAGGCGCAGTCCTATTACCTGGGCAAGGTGCTGGAATGCGCGTCCTTCTGCGCCGAGCCTTACGGCGCGAAGGAAACCGTGCTGGGCGAGATCACCGACGAATGGGTCGAGGTCACGGCCATGCACCCCGAACAGCGCTGCACGGTCGCCTCGGTCGCAGGGCACGCGATGTACGAACGGTCCAACCCCTATCATGAGTTTGTCGCCGGCGGGATGCTGGACATGACCGATTGCCATTACGAGCAGGTGTCGGACAAGACCACCCGCGTGACCGGCATGCGCTTCGTTCCCGCGGAAGAACTGAGGGTAAAGCTGGAAGGCTCGGGCAAGGTCGGCGAGCGCTATGTCGGCATGGCCGGCATCCGCGACCCCTATACCATCTCAAATGTGGACGAGGTGATGGCCTGGGGGCGCCGCCAGGTCGAAGAACGGTTCGGCCCCGAAGGCTGGGAGCTGCATTTCAATGTCTTCGGTCGCGACGGGATCATGGGTGAAATGGAACCGCTGCGCGACAGGCCCGGGCACGAGGTGCTGGTTGTCGTCCAGGGCGTTGCGCCGACCCCCGAGATGGCCGAGGAAGTGGCGATTACCGGCACCCGGCAGCTTTTCTATGCCCGACTACCCGACGTGAAGGGCACTGCCGGCGGCGTCTCTTTCGTCTTTGACGAGGTTCTGCCAGCCAGCCCGGCCCATCGCTGGACGCTGAACCACACCATGGCCGTCGAAAAGCCGCTGGAGCTTTTCCCGACCGCAACCGAAATCGTCGGCGCAAAGACCTTCGCAGACGCCTGATCCAAGGAGCTGGCCCAATGTCCAACAAGAAACTGAGCGATCTCGCCAAGACGATCCGCAGCAAGAATGCCGGCACCGACAAGATCACCTTCGACGTGATCTTCCGTGCGGCGGACGCCTATGAACTGGTCAAGCGATCTGGCGCGCTGTCGCGCGATTCTGTCGCAAGTCTGCTGAAGATCGACCCCGCGCGGATCACCGATTTCGTCGAATACGACCCGGCCTATGCGATCAAGTTCACCATTTTGCGCAAACGCCCCAGCGGAAGTGCGGGGGATGGTGACATTTTCGGCGCGCAGCAATATGCACCGTTACTGGATATTGTGATCGACGACGCTGCCTGAGGGTAAACAGAATGAAGGACGCCACCGTGACATCAGCCAAGGATTCGCCCGATTTGTCCCGTTTCGACTGGGAGGATGCGCTGCGGCTGGAGGACCAGCTCAGCGAGGAAGAGCGGATGCTGCGCGACGGTGCGCGTGCCTTCGCCGACGACAAGCTTGCCCCGCGCGTCATTGCCGCCTATCGCGAGGAACGCGCCGAGCCCGAGCTGTTCAAGGAGATGGGCGAGGCGGGGCTGCTGGGCGCAACCCTGCCCGAGGAATATGGCGGGCTGGGCGCGTCCTATGTCACCTATGGCCTGATCGCGCGCGAGATCGAGCGCGTGGATTCGGGCTATCGCTCGATGATGTCGGTGCAATCCAGCCTGGTGATCTATCCGATCCATGCCTACGGTACCGAGGCCCAGCGAAAGAAGTTCCTGCCCGGCCTGTGCTCGGGCGAATTGATCGGCTGTTTCGGTCTGACCGAGCCCGATGCGGGCAGCGATCCGGGAAGCATGAAGACCCGGGCCGAAAAGACCGGGACGGGCTATCGCCTGACCGGCAGCAAGACGTGGATTTCCAACAGCCCCTTTGCCGATATCTTCGTGGTCTGGGCCAGGTCCGAGGCGCATGACGGCAAGATCAAGGGCTTCGTATTGGAAAAGGGCATGAAGGGCCTGTCGGCGCCGAAGATCGACGGCAAGCTCAGCTTGCGCGCTTCGACCACGGGCGAGATCGTGATGGACGGTGTCGAGGTGGGCGAAGACGCGCTGCTGCCCGGTGTCGAGGGGCTGAAAGGGCCGTTCGGGTGTCTCAACCGGGCGCGCTTTGGCATCGCCTGGGGTGCGATGGGCGCCGCCGAGTTCTGCTGGCGCGCGGCCCTACAATACGGGCTGGACCGCAAGCAGTTCAACAAGCCGTTGGCGCAGATGCAATTGTTCCAGAAGAAACTGGCAGACATGCAGACCGAGATCACGCTGGGCCTTCAGGCGGCATTGCAGGTGGGGCGTTTGATGGATGCGGGGCGCGCGGCACCGGAAATGATCTCGCTGATAAAGCGCAACAATTGCGGCAAGGCGCTGGACATCGCGCGTGCCGCGCGCGACATGCATGGCGGCAACGGGATTTCCGAGGAATACCAGGTGATCCGGCACATGATAAACTTGGAAACCGTGAACACCTATGAAGGCACGCATGACGTGCACGCCCTGATCCTGGGCCGCGCCCAGACCGGGCTGCAAGCGTTCTTCTGATGCCGCCGTTACAGGGGCTCAAGGTCGTCGAGCTGGCCCGTATCCTGGCCGGGCCGTGGATTGGTCAGACCCTGGCCGATCTGGGCGCCGAGGTCATCAAGGTCGAAGCGCCCGAAGGCGATGACACCCGCCGCTGGGGCCCGCCTTTCATCGAGCGGGACGGCGACCGAACCGCAGCCTATTTCTATGCCTGCAATCGGGGCAAGACCTCGGTCGTGGCCGATTTCCGCACGCCGGAGGGCCAGGCGCGGGTGCGCGAACTGGTGCAGGACGCCGACGTTCTGGTCGAAAATTTCAAGCGGGGTGGGCTGGCGAAATACGGGCTCGACTATGACAGCCTGTCGGTGCTTAACCCGCGGCTGGTTTATTGCTCGATCACCGGTTTCGGGCAGACCGGCCCCTATGCCGACCGGGCCGGATATGATTTCCTGATCCAGGGCATGTCCGGGCTGATGTCGATCACCGGCGAACCGGACGGCCAGCCGCAAAAGCTGGGCGTGGCGGTCACCGATATCCTGACCGGTCTTTACGGCGCAATCGGCATCCTTGCCGCGATCGAACAGCGCCACGGTACCGGCAAGGGCCAGCATATCGACATGGCATTGATGGATTGCGCCACGGCGACGCTGGCAAACCAGGCGATGAATTTCCTGGCTACCGGCAAGGCTCCGGTGCGACAGGGCAACGCGCATCCCAACATCGTGCCCTATCAGGTCTTTGCCACCGCCGACGGGCATGTGATCGTCGCGGTCGGAAACGACGGGCAGTTCCGGCGGCTTTGCGACGTGCTGGAGATGCCCGCGCTGGCCGACGACCCGCGCTTTGCAACCAATGCCGACCGAGTCGCCAATCGCGACGCGCTGGAGCCGCTGCTGTCGGCGCAGATTGCCCGCCACGCCTCGGCCGAATTGCTGCGCGCGCTGGAGGCGGCGACGGTGCCCGCCGGGCCGATCAACACGCTGGATCAGGTTTTCGCCGATCCTCAGGTGGTCGCGCGCGGCCTGCGCATCGCGCCCGAGGGGGTGCCGGGCCTGCGCGGTCCCTGGGTGTTCTCGGATTCCGAACTGGCGCTTGACCGTTCGGCGCCGGTTCTGCCCAAGTCATGACCCGGCCCGCTGCTGCGGGCCGGTCGGGGCGTCCCTGCGTCTGTCTTGCTAGTGCCCAGAGGGACCATGACCGCGGCGCGTGCGGGTCTTGTCGCGATCCCTGGCCTTGATCGCGGGACGCGCACGGTGCTCAGGCCGCGTCCACCGCCGTCTTCAACATGTCGCGGACCTGTGCTGCCACCGCCTTGAGTTCGGCATTGTCGATCGCCTGCATCGAGGCTTCGGGGTCGATGGCGCTGATCTCCACACCGTTGTCGACCTGGCGCAGGATCACGTTGCAAGGCAGCATCGCACCGACGCGCGGTTCGATTCCGATCGCCTTGTAGGCCATCTGCGGGTTGCAGGCACCGAGGATGCGATAGGGCGGCATGTCCGCATCCAGCTTCTTTTTCATCGTGGCGGCCACGTCGATTTCGGTCAAGACTCCGAACCCGTGGTCGGCCAGCGCCGTGCGCAGGCGGTCGTCCACGGTTTCGAAATCCGTGTCCGCGATGGTGCGGTCATAAGTATAGCCCATGGTGCTCTCCGCTTTCAGTAAGGGGTGGCCGTGTAATCGGCGCTTTGCATTGCGGCGATCAGGGTTTCCTTGTCGGTCGCGCTGTCGACATTCACCGTCCGGTTGTCCAGGTCGCATTCGACAGTCGCGACGGGATCGACAGCCTTGATCGCGCGTTCGATGACGGCGGTGCAATGGTTGCAACTCATGTCGGGGACTTTGAAACGTGTCATGAAGGGCCTCCTTGGCTTTCCATGACACAGATGAGGGGGTCCAGCGCCGGAAGGTCAAGGGTTTCCTCGACTGGAATGTTTTTCACCACGCGCCCTTGACCTTCCAGTTAATGGAATCCCTATTTGGTCGAGTGACACGACAAGGAGTCACATTATGTCCGCTTCCAACCAGATGCGCCTTTCAATCGAAGGCATGTCCTGCGCAAGCTGCGTCGGCCGGGTCGAGAAGGCATTGAACGCGCTGGATGGCGTGGACGACGTTTCCGTCAACTTGGCCAGCGAGTCCGCCCGGATGACGGTGCGGGCGCCGGCCGGTCCGGCCATTGTTGCCGAGGCACTGGCGAAAGCGGGGTATCCCGCGCGACGCGAGACGGTCAAGCTGAGCATCGCGTCGATGTCCTGTGCCAGTTGCGTGGGGCGGGTGGACAAGGCGCTGGCGGCGGTTCCTGGGGTCCTGGACGTGAACGTGAATCTTGCATCCGAAACCGCGACGGTGACATTCCTGGAAGGGGCCGTCAGGCCGGGCGACCTGATCGCCGCGGCATCCGCGGCCGGCAATCCGGCACAGCTGTCCGGGCCGATGGGGGGTGATGACCGCACCGCCCGAAAAGAGCAAGAGGCACGCCGCCTTGCACGTCGTATGGCGCTTGCCGCTGCGCTGGCCCTGCCTGTCTTTCTGCTTGAAATGGGTGGCCACCTGATCCCGGGACTGCATGACCTGATCGGCCGCACCATCGGGCATCAGGCCAGCTGGCTGATCCAGTTCCTGCTGACGACGCTGGTGCTGGTCGGACCGGGGCGGCAGTTCTATACGCTGGGCTTTCCGGCGCTGCTGCGCGGGGCGCCCGACATGAACAGCCTTGTCGCGGTGGGCACCAGCGCGGCATATCTGTATTCTGTGGTGGCAACCTTCGCGCCCATGCTGTTGCCCGAAGGGGTGCGCGCGGTCTATTACGAGGCTGCGGCGGTGATCGTCGTTCTGATCCTTCTGGGCCGGTTCCTGGAGGCCCGCGCCAAGGGCCGCACCGGTGCGGCGATCCGAAAACTGCTGGGGCTTCAGGCGAAAACCGCCCGTGTGGAACGCGACGGTGAATCTGTCGAACTGCCCATCGAGCAGATCGCGACCGGCGACATCCTGATTGTGCGTCCGGGCGAGCGTCTGGCCGTCGATGGCGCGGTGATCTCGGGCGAAAGCCATGTCGATGAAAGCATGATTACCGGCGAGCCGGTCCCGGTCGCAAAGCACGAGGGCGACGCAGTGACCGGCGGAACGGTGAACGGGACGGGCAGTTTCCGGTTTCGGGCCACCCGCGTGGGGGCCGATACCACGCTGTCGCAGATCATTCGCATGGTGGAGCAGGCCCAGGGTGCCAAGCTGCCCATACAGGGGCTGGTGGACCGCATCACGCTGTGGTTCGTGCCCGCTGTGATGGCCGCGGCGGCGCTGACCGTTCTGGCCTGGCTGGTTTTCGGCCCGGACCCGGCGCTGACATTTGCGCTGGTCGCCGGGGTATCGGTGCTGATCATTGCGTGCCCCTGCGCGATGGGGCTGGCCACGCCGACCTCGATCATGGTGGGCACCGGCCGCGCGGCCGAGATGGGCGTGCTGTTTCGCAAGGGCGACGCTTTGCAGGCACTGTCCTCGGTCGATGTGGTCGCGCTGGACAAGACCGGCACGCTGACCGAAGGGCGCCCGGAGCTGACCGATCTGGTGCTGGCCGATGGCTTCGACAGGGCGCAGGTGCTGGGACTCGTCGCCGCGGTCGAGGCGCAGTCCGAGCATCCGATCGCCGAGGCCATCCTGCGCGCAGCGCGGGCCGAGAGGGCGCCGATGCCCGAGGTAACGGGGTTCCAATCCATTACCGGCTACGGCGTGCGCGCCACCGTCGGCGGGCATGACGTTCTGGTGGGCGCCGACCGTCTGATGACGCGCGAGGGGCTGTCCACCGACAAGCTGCACGATGATGAGACCCGGTTGGCGCAGCGCGGGCGCACCGCGCTTTATGCCGCCGTGGACGGGCGGGTGGCCACGGTGCTTGCCGTCGCGGACCCGATCAAGCCGGCCAGTCGTGCGGCCATTGACGCGCTGCACAATCAGGGTCTGAAGATCGCAATGATCACGGGTGACAAGCGCGAAACCGCCGAGGCGATCGCGCATGAGGCCGGGATAGATCATGTGATCGCCGGCGTCCTGCCCGAGGGCAAGGTCGCCGCGCTGGACGAACTGCGCAAGGGCGGCAAGCGGCTGGCCTTCGTGGGCGACGGAATCAACGATGCCCCGGCGCTGGCCCATGCCGATGTGGGCATCGCCATCGGCACCGGCACCGACGTGGCGATCGAAGCCGCCGATGTGGTGCTGATGTCGGGGGATTTGCGCGGCGTGGTCAATGCCTTCGAGATATCGGCGCGGACCATGCGCAATATCCGGCAGAATCTGTTCTGGGCCTTTGGCTATAACACCGCGCTGATCCCGGTTGCGGCGGGGGTTCTGTATCCCGCTTTCGGCGTTCTTCTGTCACCGATCCTCGCGGCCGGCGCGATGGCGCTGTCCTCGGTATTTGTTCTCAGCAATGCGCTGCGCCTGCGCCGCGTGGCGCCGGCGATGGATGAGAGCGGGACGCGGTCTGCGGCAGAGTGGCGGGACACGAACAAGGTCCGTGTATCGTCACCGGCGGAATAAGGGGAGAGACGATGAATATCGGGGATGTTGCGCGCCGTTCGGGCCTGCCTGCCAAGACCATTCGTTATTATGAGGATATCGGCCTTGTCGCCCCGCTGCGCGGCGCCAACGGCTATCGCAGCTTCCGTGACAGCGACTTGCACAAGCTGGCCTTCCTCGGTCGGGCACGGTCGCTGGGATTCAGCATCGAGGATTGCCGCGGTCTTCTGAAGCTGTATGAGGATGACAGCCGCGCCAGCGCCGATGTGAAGAGCATCGCGCAGGAACATCTGCGCAGGATCGAGGACAAGATTGCCGAGCTACAGGCGATGCATCGCACATTGTCCCATCTGGTGTCGGCCTGCGCGGGCGACGACCGGCCCGACTGCCCGATCCTGTCGGATCTGGCCGAGTCCGACCGTGACGCCCGCCCGGCCGGGAAGGGAAGGCGTTGAGCCTGCGCCTTCAGGCGCGGTGGGCGCCGTCGGCAAGGGATCTGACAAAGTCGAGGATCTCGGGCACGGGGCGCCGCTCCTCGATCAGCTTGACGATGGCCGAGCCGACCACGGCGCCATCGGCCACGCCGGCGATGGTCTCGGCGGCCTCGGGGGTCTTGATGCCGAATCCCACGATGACGGGCAGATCGGTCTTTGCCTTGATCCGCGCCACTTCGGGGCCGACATCGGCGGCTTGTGCCTCGGCCGCGCCGGTGATGCCGGTGATCGAGACGTAATAGACGAAACCGCTGGTGTTGGTCAGCACCCTGGGCAGGCGCTTGTTGTCGGTTGTGGGGGTGGCCAGCCGGATGAAGTTCAGCCCGGCCGCCTGCGCGGGAATGCAAAGTTCGGCGTCTTCCTCGGGGGGCAGGTCCACCACGATCAGCCCGTCGATTCCGGCGGCTTCGGCGTCCTTCAGAAACTTCGCCACCCCGCGATTGTAGATCGGGTTGTAATAGCCCATCATCACGATCGGCGTTTCGTTGTCGATCTTGCGAAAGGCGGCGGCCATATCCAGCGTCTTCTGCAAGGTCTGCCCGCCGGCCAGCGCACGTTGCCCCGCCAGTTGGATGGTCGGCCCGTCGGCCATCGGATCGGTGAAGGGCATCCCCACCTCGATCACGTCCACGCCGGCGCCCGGCAGTCCCTTGATGATCTCCAGCGAGGTGTCGTGATCCGGGTCGCCGGCCATGACATAGGCGACGAACGCCTTCTTACCCTCGGCCTTCAGGGCGGCGAACTTGCGGTCGATGCGGGTCATGGGCGTCCTCGTTGGCGTGTTTCAGGCGGTTTGCGTCATTGCCGGACGAAAATCAATGCCCTGCTTGACCTTCGCCCCCGCGCCACCCTACATGCGCCGGGTTGCAGACACAGGAGAATGGAATGGGCTTCAAGACTGGGATCGTTGGGCTGCCCAATGTGGGCAAGTCGACGCTTTTCAACGCTCTGACCCGCACGGCCGCGGCACAGGCGGCGAACTTTCCATTCTGCACCATTGAACCCAATGTCGGCGAGGTCGCCGTGCCCGACCCCCGGCTGGAAAGGCTGGCTGCCATCGCCGGGTCGAAACAGATCATCCCGACGCGCATGACCTTCGTCGATATCGCGGGGTTGGTGAAAGGAGCAAGCAAGGGCGAGGGGCTGGGTAACCAGTTTCTGGCCAACATCCGCGAATGCGATGCCATCGCCCATGTCCTGCGCTGCTTCGAAGAGGATGACGTCACCCATGTCGAGGGGCGCGTGGACCCCGTCGCCGACGCGGACACGATCGAGACCGAGCTGATGCTGGCGGATCTGGAAAACATTGAACGGCGGTTGCAGAACCTGGCGCGCAAGATCAAGGGCGGCGACAAGGAAGCGGCACAGCAAAAGCGCCTTCTGAAAGAGGCCGAGGCCGCGCTTGAGGCAGGCCGCCCGGCGCGCACCGTCAGGGTCGACGACGATGACCGCAAGGCGTGGAACATGCTGCAACTGCTGACGGCCAAGCCCATCCTCTATGTCTGCAATGTCTCCGAGGACGAGGCCGCCACCGGTAACGCCCATTCGCGCGCGGTCGAGGAGATGGCGGCAGAGCAGGGCGCGGCCAGCGTCGTCATCTCGGCCCGTATCGAGGAAGAGATCAGCCAGCTGGATGCCGAAGAGGCCCAGATGTTCCTGTCCGAGCTGGGCCTGGAAGAGGCCGGCCTGGACCGGCTAATCAAGGCCGGCTACGACCTTCTGGGGCTGTTGACCTATTTCACGGTCGGCCCCAAGGAGGCCCGCGCCTGGACGATCCCCGCCGGCACGCTCGCGCCACAGGCCGCCGGCGTCATCCACGGCGATTTCGAGCGTGGTTTCATCCGTGCCGAAACGATCTCCTATGAGGATTTCGTCGCCTGCGGAGGCGAGCAGGGCGCCAAGGACGCCGGAAAGATGCGCGTCGAGGGCAAGGGATACGAAGTCAGGGATGGCGATGTCCTGCACTTCCTTTTCAACGCCTGAGCGCGCAGTGTTCGCACCCCGATCTGCCAGGAGGAGGAGGCAGTTTGCCAGATCCGTTTACAGACCCGACCCCAATGGATGCCGGCACGCGCCGCGCAGTGGCCCCGGTAATCTGCTATCCGGATGCGGATTTGCCACGTGCTGATCTGGCGCTTTATCGCGCCGCGCGTGGCGGCGCGCGAAAGATCACCGAGGTTGTGATCCCGCCGCGCGAAGCGCGTTGTTTCCGGGTCCCCGCGGGGGAGTTCTTTCGTATTTCCTGCCCCGAGGGAAGCCAGGTTGGCGACCTGAACCTGTGGCGCGCGGACGATTTGGGCGAACGGTTCTTTTCCGGAAAGACCCGCGCCCTGCATGGCACGCATCTGGGCGAAGGTGACCGGATGTGGTCTGCTTTTCCGTTTCTGCGACCGATGGCGACGATCATCGAGGACACGTTGGGCTGGTACGGGTTCGACAAATATGGCGGCGGCGTCCACGACGTGATCGGCACAAGATGCGACCCCTATACCAACAAGCTGTTGGGCGGGGGCGAGTATCACCATTGCTGCCACTCGAACCTGACCCGCGCGCTGGCCGCGGAAACCGGCCTGCCGCTGCATCAGGCCGAGGCGCATGTGCATGACGTGCTGAACGTGTTCATGTGCACCGGCTTTACCCGCGACACGGGGCAATATTTCATGAAGGCCAGCCCGGCGCGGCAAGGGGATTACCTGGAGTTTTTTGCCGAGATCGACCTGCTCGGCGCTTTGTCGGCCTGTCCGGGCGGCGATTGCGGGGCGGGGCATTCCAGTGACGCGGCGCCGTGCCACCCGCTGCTGGTCGAGGTGTTCAGGCCCGCCGACGGCGCGCTGGCGGGCTGGCAGCCGCCCGCGCCCAGCGACTATTCCCGCAGTCATGGCGTGCGGTAAGTTCAGCTTTCGTGGATGTAATGCGAACGGTCGAAGCGCCGGCGCAGGGCCATGACCTCGGGCGCCAGCGCCTCGGGCGCGTCGGTGCGCAGGGCGGCAGCGATCAGGCGGGCCAGTTCGGGCGTGTCCGCCTCGGTGACGCCCCAGCGGACAAGCTCGGGCGTGCCGATGCGCAGCCCGTTCATGTCGCCTGGCACGTCAGGGCCGGGCAAGCCGATGCCGCAGGTCAAAAAACCGGCCCGGCGCAGGATGCGCGATGCGTTCTGGCCGCCGCCGAAGGCCGCCGCCTCGACCGCGAACTGATGCGAGCGGGTAAACCCGTGGTCGGCGGCGTGAACCGGCAGCCCGCGGTCGTGCAGGGCGCGGGCCAGGGCCTGCGCCACCGAGACCATCCGTGACGCATAGGCCGCGCCGTGATCGCGCCAGTCCAGCATCGACATGGCCAGCGCCGCCGATTTCGCCGCGTCGAAATTCGCGGTCATGCCGGGAAAGGCGATGGCGTCCAGCCGTTCGGCGATCTCGGCATCGTTCGTGACGATCAGACCAGCGGGCGGGCCACCGAGGCTCTTGTAGGTGCTCATCGTCATCAGATGCGCGCCCTCGTCCAGCGGATCGGGCCAGGCCCGGCCCGCAATGATCCCGCATTGATGCGCAGCGTCGAACAGCACATGCGCCCCGACCCGGTCGGCGATCGCGCGCACCGCGCGCACCGGGTGCGGGAACAGGTTCAGGCTGCCGCCGATCGTGATCAGGCGGGGCCTTACCCGCAGTGCCAGTTCCTCCAGCGCGTTCAGATCGACCGTGTAGCCATCAGCGTCGACCGGGGCGGCGTGGCTGCGCAGCCCGTAAAGCCCGGCACAGCCGTCGGCGTGATGAGTCACATGACCGCCGATCGTGGCAGGTGGCGAAATGATCGCATCGCCGGGTTGCGCCAATGCCATGAACCCAAAAAGGTTGGCGATGGCGCCCGAGGGGACGCGGATTTCCGCATATCGCGCGCCGAAAACCTCGGCGCAGAGTTCGGCGGCGATCACCTCGATCCGTTCGATCGCCTCAAGCCCCATCTCGTATTTGTCACCCGGATAGCCCAGCGAGGGTCGCGTCCCCAGACCGCTGGACAGCAGCGCCTCGGCGCGCGGATTCATCACGTTGGTTGCCGGATTCAGGTTGAAGCAATCGCGTTCATGGATCTGCCGGTTTTCGCGCGCCAGGCTTTCCAACAGCCCGGCGATCCGGTCCGAAGGCGCGGCGGCGGTTTCGGACGCGATCAGGTGGACGTGATCCTCGGATGTCTGCGGCACCCAGTCGCGGCGGGCCAGCTTTTCAGGCAAAAGCGGCCTCCAGTGCAATTTCGATCATGTCGGCAAACCCCTTTTCGCGGTCCGCGCTCGGCAGCGCCTCATGCGTGATCAGGTGATCGGAAACGGTCAGCACCGCCAGAGCGCGGCGCCCGTGGCGGGCGGCAAGATTGTAAAGTTCGGCCGCCTCCATTTCCACGCCGAGGATACCGTGGCGGATCATCTGTTCATTCAGGTCGGGGCGTTCGTCGTAAAACACGTCCGAAGAATATATTCCGCCGACATGTGCGGGCGTGCCCCTGGCCTGGGCCGCCCTCCATGCCGCATTGAGAAGTGACCAGTCGGCGCAGGGAGCAAAGTTCAAGTCCCTGAAAATCCCCTGCGACGGCGTGGAAATCGAGGAACACGTCATGGCCAGAATGATTTCGCGAATCTGGATTCGTTCCTGCATCGCCCCGCAAGAGCCGATGCGGATCAGCGTCTGCGCATTGAAATCGCGAATCAGTTCATTGGCATAGATCGACAGCGACGGCATTCCCATGCCCGAACCCTGGATCGTGACCGGATGGCTTTTCCAGTGGCCCGTGAATCCCCACATTCCCCGAACCCGGTTCACGCAAACCGGATTGTCCAGAAAAGTCTCGGCCGCCCATTTCGCGCGCAACGGATCGCCCGGCAGAAGCACCGTTTCGGCAATTTCCCCGGGGCCGGCGCCGATATGGATCGTCATTCAGGCCCCTCAGAATTCCATGTCTTTCAGGGATTTGCCGCTGTCCAGTGCGCGCTTTATCCATTCCGGCCGGCGCCCGCGCCCCGACCAGGTCTTGGTGGGATCATCGGGATCGCGATATTTCGCCGCCACCGGGCCGCCCGATTTGCGGCGCCCCTTGGCCGCCGGAACATCATCCCTCAATTCGGCCAGCGAAAATCCGTATTCGCGCGCGGCCTTTTCCGCCGCCGCCAATGCGTTCTTGCGTTCGCGCACCGTCAGGCGTTTTAACGCCGTGTCGATATCGCCGCGCAGCTTTTCGAGTTCCTTGCGGTTCATGTTTTCAAGATCGAATTGCATGTGAGTCTCCGATTTCCCTGCCGGAATTCGTAATCATTTTATCGTTCATTGCAATTTGAATTTGTCAAGATCGCGCAATAATACGCCCACGGGGTTTTCATAGGGGGGGCGGGGCAGGGTCCTTTCAGCTCCACCGTTTCATGAGAGCCGGCCGCCAAGTTTTTCAGCGAATGATGACGAAATCGTTGGGCCTATCGGCAATTTCCCGGCATTCGGTCCGGACGGCCGCGACACGGGCGGCCGGGGGGCCTTCGTGCAGATCGGCGATCATCCGCTCAACGGCAGCGCGCGGCCCCGCGATCAGCGTGCGCACGGCGCCGTCGGGCTCGTTGCGGACCCAGCCTGTCAGGCCAAGCCCCAGCGCATGGTCGCGCGTCCAGGCGCGGAACGAGACACCCTGGACGCGGCCGGTGATACAGGCGGTGATCGCGATAAGGTCCATCCCCCGGATATGGGGCCGGGGCCGTCCGACGACAAGCCGCGGCTATTCGGCGGCCTCCGCAGCGGAAGCCACCAGCCCGACGATGTCGAACATGATCTTGTTCAATTCGAAATCCTTGGGCGTATAGACGCGGGTCACGCCCATCGCCCGCAATCGCATCGCATCGGCCTCGGGAATGATGCCGCCGACCACCACCGGAATCCGGTGCAGCCCAGCCTCGCGCAGGCCTGTCATCACCTCTTCGATTAGCGGAATATGGCTTCCTGACAGGATCGACAGGCCGATGACATGGGCTTGCCCTTCCCGTGCCGCGGCGACGATCTGGGCCGGTGTCAGTCGGATGCCGTCATAGGTAATCTCCATCCCGCAATCGCGCGCCCGCGTGGCGATCTGTTCGGCGCCGTTGGAGTGGCCGTCGAGCCCGGGCTTGCCCACGAGGAATTTGAGCCGCCGTCCCAGCCGGTCCGACACCGCATCGACCCTGGCGCGGATCTCTTCCAACCCCTCGGTGCGGTTGGAGGGGGCCGCCGAAACCCCGGTGGGGCCGCGATATCGGCCGTGGACGTCACGCACGACATCGCCCCATTCGCCGGTCGTGGCGCCGGCCCTGGCGGCCTCGATCGAGGCGGGCATGATGTTCTCGCCGCCCTGCGCGGCCGCGCGCAGGCGGGTCAGCGCGGCTTGCACCCTTTCCTCATCGCGCGTGGCGCGCCACGCGGTCAGACGGGCCAGTTGATCGACCTCGGCGGCGGGGTCCACTGTCATGACCGCTTCGGGCCCTGAGGTCAGCGGGCCGGGTTCGGCTTCGGCCCAGCGGTTCACGCCGACGACCACGGTTTCGCCGTTCTCGATCCGGGAAATTCGCGCGGCGTTGCTGTCTACCAGCCGCGATTTCATGTAGCCAATGGCGCGCACCGCGCCACCCATTGCGTCAATCTGCGCCAGCTCGGCGCGCGCGCCGTCCTTGAGTGTCCCGACCTTCGCCGTGACGGCCGGATTGCCGTCGAACAGATCGCCGTATTCCAGCAAGTCGGTCTCATAGGCCAGGATCTGCTGCATCCGCAACGACCATTGCTGATCCCACGGGCGGGGCAGGCCCAGGGCCTCGTTCCAGGCGGGCAACTGGACGGCCCGCGCGCGAGCATTTTTCGACAGCGTTACGGCAAGCATCTCCAGCAGGATGCGATAGACGTTGTTTTCCGGCTGCTGCTCGGTCAGGCCGAGGGAGTTCACCTGCACGCCATAGCGGAAGCGACGGAATTTCGGGTCATCGACGCCATAGCGGTCGCGGCAGATCTCGTCCCACAGCTCGGCAAAGGCGCGCATCTTGCACATCTCCGTGACAAAGCGGATACCCGCGTTCACGAAGAACGAGATGCGCCCGACCATCGCGGGAAAATCCTCGTCGCTGACCTTGCCCTTCAGGTCGTCAAGAACCGCCGTGGCGGTTGCCAGGGCAAAGGCCAGCTCCTGCTCGGGCGTGGCGCCGGCCTCCTGCAGGTGATAGGAGCAGACGTTCATCGGGTTCCACCTGGGCAGATGCGCGCGGGTATAGGCCGCGACATCGGTAATCATGCGCAGGCTGGGGGCGGGCGGGCAGATATAGGTGCCCCGGCTGAGGTATTCCTTGATGATGTCATTCTGCACGGTGCCGGCAAGCTTCGCGATGTCGGCGCCCTGTTCCTCGGCCACGGCGATATAAAGCGCCAGCAGCCAGGGCGCGGTGGCGTTGATCGTCATCGAGGTGTTCATCCGCTCCAGCGGGATTCCCTCGAACAATGCGCACATATCGCCCAGATGCGCCACCGGCACGCCGACCTTGCCGACCTCGCCACGGGCCAGTTCGTGGTCGCTGTCATAGCCGGTCTGCGTGGGCAGGTCGAAGGCCACCGACAGGCCGGTCTGCCCCCTGGCCAGGTTCGCGCGATAAAGCGCGTTCGAGGCCTGCGCCGTCGAATGGCCGGCATAGGTGCGGAACAGCCATGGGCGGTCTTTCGGGGTATCGGTCATGCGAGCCTCTGATTCCTGTAAGCAATTTTATTTCGCCGGTAATCAGATAAAAGAAATATTGTGCTTGTGTCAATTCGCTGCGTTGCGGCACGGCGGCGGTGATGCTGCGAATGCGAAAGCAATCCGCGATTCCCGAATGGACGGGCCGGACGGATCGGTTAGGCTGACACGATGTTTCGCACCGTGGAAATGCCGCTCTGGGCGCTGATTCTGCTTTTGCTTTTTGCCGGCGTCACCTTCGCCTCTCATTTCCTGTTCCCGTCCGTGCGCTGGTTTTTTCGCCGCCGCATGGAGCGCGCCGTCGCCCGGCTGAACGAACGGCTTGAGCGGCCGATTCAACCGTTCAAGCTGGCCCGGCGTCACGACACGATACAGCGGTTGATCTATGACCCGGCCGTTGCCAAGGCAATCGCCGAGCATGCCCGCGCCGAAGGCGTCCCCGAAGAGGTCGCCTTTCAGCAGGCGCGACGCTATGCGCGCGAAATCGTGCCGGGCTTCAGCGCCACCGCTTATTTCGGAATCGCCATCCGCGCCGCCCGCTGGCTGAGCAATCGGCTTTACCGGGTTCGACTGGTGGATCGGCGAACCGAAAGCATCGACCCGGATGCAACGGTGATCTTCGTGATGAATCACCGCTCGAACATGGATTATGTTCTGGTCACCTATCTGGCGGCCAACAGTTCGGCCCTGTCCTATGCCGTTGGGGAATGGGCGCGGGTCTGGCCGCTTCAGGGGCTGATCCGGGCGATGGGCGGATATTTCATCCGCCGCCGGTCGTTGACGCCGCTCTATCGCCGCGTGCTGGAACGCTATGTCCAGATTGCCACGAAGGGCAGGATGACACAGGCCATCTTCCCCGAAGGGCGGCTCAGTCTGACGGGCGGGGTGGGACCCGCAAAGCTGGGATTGATGAACTATATCCTGTCGGATTTCGACGCCGAAAGCGGGCCGGACGTGGTCTTCGTTCCGGTTGCGCTGAATTATGACCGCGTGCTGGAAGACCGCGTATTGATGGAGGCGGGGGCTTCGGGCGGGCGCAGGTTCCGTCTGCGCGTCATGCCGATGCTGGGTTTCCTGCTGCGGCAGCTGCGGTTCCGCCTGGCGGGCCGTTTTCATGGCTTCGGCTATGCCGGTGTCAGTTTTGCCCAGCCATTATCGCTGCGCCAGTTCGGCGCGATCGCCCCGGAACGGGGCGCCCAGGATCTGGCCGTTGAGCTTATGGGCCGGATTCGCGCGGTGATGCCCGTGTTGCCGGTGCCGATGGTGGCGCATGTGATGCAAGCCGCTCGGGGGCCGCTGCGCGAGGCCGTGATCGACGCCCGCGTGTGCGCGTTGGGCACGGCGCTTCGCGAGCAGGGGGCCTGTGTGCACGCCCCGCTGGACAACCTGTCCGACGCCGCCCGCGCCGGGCTGAAACAGCTCGTCGCCCGGCGTTTTCTGATCACGCGTGGTGACGAATACACCGTCGCGCCTGGCGCCCGGGAGATGGTGGCGTTCTATGCCGCCTCGATCGCGCATCTCGTAGATGCATCTGCGGCATTCGTGGAACCGGATGGATCGGGCGCGACATAAAATTACAATATAGGCCCGGTAGTCGGTTGCAATATTGCTTTAGCATCTTTACTCGGAAAGATGTATCCGGCATTGATTCTGCAATGCGGCAATCGCCACGAAACGGAGGAGGCGCCGATGGCCCTGGACACGAAACCCGAAACGCTGGCCTATGATGCGCCGAAGAAGGACCTGTACGAGATCGGCGAAATGCCACCCATGGGCCATGTTCCCGCAAGAATGTACGCTTGGACGATCCGGCGCGAACGGCATGGCGATCCCGACAAGTCGTTCCAGGTCGAAGTGGTGGATGTGCCCGGGCTGGACAGCCACGATGTGCTTGTTCTGGTGATGGCGGCCGGTGTGAACTACAACGGGGTCTGGGCCGGGCTGGGCATTCCGATCAGCCCCTTCGACGTTCACAAGGCCGATTACCATATCGCCGGGTCCGACGCGGCCGGGATCGTCTGGGCCGTCGGCGACAAGGTGAAGCGCTGGAAGGTCGGCGACGAGGTGGTGATCCACTGCAACCAGGACGATGGCGACGACGAGGAATGTAACGGCGGCGATCCGATGTTTTCTCCCAGCCAGCGGATCTGGGGCTACGAGACGCCGAATGGATCCTTCGCGCAGTTCACCAATGTCCAGGCACAGCAACTGATGCCGCGGCCGAGGCACCTGACATGGGAGGAGTCGGCCTGTTACACGCTGACGCTGGCCACCGCCTATCGGATGCTGTTCGGTCATCACCCGCATGAGTTGAAGCCGGGACAGAATGTGCTGATCTGGGGGGCCTCGGGCGGCCTGGGATCCTTCGCGATCCAGCTTGTCAACACCGCCGGCGGCAACGCGATCGGCGTCATCAGTGACGAGGACAAGCGCGAATTCGTCATGTCGCTGGGTGCGCGCGGGGTTATCAACCGCAAGGATTTCGATTGCTGGGGGCAATTGCCCAGGGTCAACACGCCCGAATACAAGGAATGGTTCGCCGAGGTGCGCCGCTTCGGCAAGGCCATCTGGGACGTCACCGGCAAGGGTGTCAATGTCGACATGGTGTTCGAACACCCGGGCGAGGCGACTTTTCCCGTCTCGACCTTCGTGGTCAAGAAGGGCGGGATGGTGGTGATCTGCGCGGGCACGACCGGGTATAACCTGACGATGGACGCGCGCTATGTCTGGATGCACCAGAAGCGTATCCAGGGCAGCCATTTCGCGCATCTCAAACAGGCCGCTGCGGCCAACAAGCTGATGATCGAGCGCCGGATCGACCCCTGCATGTCCGAGGTGTTCCCATGGGAAGACATCCCCGCCGCGCATCTGAAGATGCTGCGCAACGAACACAAGCCCGGCAACATGGCGGTGCTGGTTCAGGCCCCGCGCAGCGGGTTGCGCACCCTTGAAGATGCCGTGGAGGCTGGCCACCCGGCCTGATCCCTGGCGTTGTATCGGCAATGCGAACAGGTTGTGTCCTTTTCGACAGATAACACGGCGGCGCCTCCCCTGTTACGGTTGCAGTATGCGGAAAACTGCAACTGACTTGGGGGGGCTCATGGGCCATGAATGGATCATCGACGTCCTGACCGACATGAAGGCCTATGCCTGGGCCAACAACATGGGCCGCCTGGCGGAAAAGGTGGACGAGACCCTGGCCGTCGTCCGCGAGGAATTGTCGCAGGCCGGTGACGACGGTCCCGATAACGGTCCCGGTGCCTTGTGCGGTCGGTCGCGGTCCCACTGAGATTACCGGGCATTGCTACTGGTCCCCGGCGAACGGCCACCTTATGGTCGCGTCATGACCGTGCCGGCGCTGCAATTTTCCGAAGATCAGGCCGAAGCCTTCGACCGCGTGACCGAAGTGTTGCGGGCCGTCGGCGTCGATATGGACGAAGCCATCCTCACCCCGCGGAGCGAGGGTCAGGGCAGCCGCGTTCTGGCGCTGGTTGGCAAGGCCGGTTCAGGCAAGACGATGCTGCTGGCCAGGCTCCATGAGGCGTTGGAAGCGGCGGGCGTCGAAACCGTCTCGGGCGATTACGAAGGCCGCCGCCGAAAGGACCGGCGCACCCTGGCCATTCTGGCGCCGACCAACAAGGCCGCCAGCGTGCTGCGCCAGCGCGGGGTGCCAGCGACGACGATTCACCGCATCCTTTATACCCCCGTCTATGACCCGGAATATGAAAAGATCGCCGAATGGCTGGCCGGCAACGGCGAGCGTCCGGTGGTCGCGGGATTGACCGAGGCCGCGCTGGACCGGGCCTTTGCGTTTTATCAGTCGCACAAATCCGTGCCCGGCGCGCTGGCCGCCGCGGGGCTTCGGGGGTCGGATTTCATTACCGGCTGGAAACGGCGCGAGGAACCGCTGGATATCGGTTTCGTCGATGAGGGTTCGATGCTGGACGAGCGCCAGTTCGGGGATTTGCAGGACATCTTTTCGACCCTGCTGGTCTTCGGCGACCCGGCGCAGTTGGCACCGGTCAACCAGTCCGGCAAGATGGTGTTCGACGACCTGCCGGACGAGCGCAAGCTGGTGCTGCATCGCATCCATCGCCAGGCCGAGGATAACCCGATCCTCGATCTTGCCCATGCATTGGGCGACCCCGGAATCGGGTTCGAGGATTTCGAGAAACTGGTCGCGCAGGCCGCGGCCCATGACGACCGGGTGATCTGGGCCGAGCGGGTCGAGGCGGACCTGATGGCCCGCTCACCGGTTCTGGTCTGGCGCAACGCGACGCGGATCCGGCTGATCCAGGCATTTCGCGCGGCCTATGGCGCGCCCTCGGATTCGCTTCTGCCGGGCGAGCCTCTGATCTGCGACGGGATCGAGTTGCCGCTCAAGCATCGCAAGAAGCGGCTGGATCTTGAGGCGCGCGGCTTGATCAAGGGCGCGCAGGTGATTTATCTGGGGCCCGGCAAACGGGCCGGCTTCTCGCGACTGCACGTTATCGGGGCCGAGGATCCGCAGGTCTCGGCCGCGTCCATCGTCAAGATCGAGCTGCCCGGCGAGGAAGAGCCGTTCATTCCCTTCGCTGCCCACATGGGCGCGGCCTTTCTGCACGGGGCCGCGGTGACGATCCACAAGGCCCAGGGCAGCCAGTGGGAAAATGTCCAGCTTTTCGCACCGGACCTTTTCGCCGCGGCGCGCATGGGCCGCGTCGAGGCGGGACAGCCGCTCTGGAAACGGCTGGCCTATGTGGCGATCACCCGCGCCGAAAAACGGCTTTTCTGGGTGGTGCGCAACCGCCTGGCGCGGCCCGGCGCGCCGCTTTCGACCGATGACCTGCGCACGGCCGCCGCGCCGCTGGAACTGACCGGCGCACCGGAATGACCGGTCAGGCCCGGAAATACCTGAAAACGGCAGAGGCACCCCAACCGGCCGTCACCGCGATCAGCAGCGACAGCAGACCGTAGATAAAGGGGCGCTGGTGTGCGAGGTTGAAGATCCAGCGCTCAATCCCGACCTTGCGCACCGGGATCGTGGTCTGGTGCATATCGATCACCTGGCCGCCGCGGGTCAGGAAGATACGCGTAAGATAATCGCCTTCGACCAGATCCGATGGCAGTGCGATGCCGGTTCGGAACAGCGTATCCTCAATCAACGAGATTGCGCCCGGACGTGTCTGGTAAAGCCCGGCCTCGGTCCGAATCCGGATCAGCGCCTGAATGAAGGCGGGCAGGTTTGCGGTGTCTTCGGTTACGCCGACGGCGCGGATCGCCCGCGCGATGGACACCTTGTGACGCAGATCCTCGGTTTCGTTCAGGGCACGATCCAGGGGCGCGGTGGTGCTGACGGAATAAAAGCTTGGGGCCAGATCCACCTCTACCGCCTCGGTATTTATCCAGATCCCCATGCGGCGCGCTTTCCTTCGCACGGTGACGGGCACTGCCGGCCCCTGAACAGTGATGATCACGTCCAACTGCCCGGCCGGGATCGGGGCCTCGCGTTTAACGGCGCCGAACACCAGGATCTCGGAGCCCTGAAAGCTGGTATTGATCGAGATTCGCGCCTGGCTCAGCCCCGCCACGACCTGCTCGGCCCGCGCCGGCAGACAGGCCAGGACAGCCAGAACCATCGCAAACCGCAGTATCGCCATCAGACCGCCCCCGGCTCGGACAGGGAGAACAGCTCATCCGGGCGCAGCAGCAGGTCGAGCGCCAGCTTGCCGCAGACCGCCAGCACCAGCGCGGCCAGCAGGATGCGCAACTGCTCGGCATTCAGCCGGGCGCCAAGCCGCGTGCCCACCTGCGCCCCGATCACGCCACCGATCAGCAGGATCACGGCCAGTGCCATGTCCACGCTCTGGTTCGTGACCGCATGCGCCATAGTGGTGAAGGCGGTGACGAAGATGATCTGGAACAGGGATGTGCCCACCACAACCTTGGTCGGCATCCCCAACAGATAGATCATCGCCGGCACCATGATGAAGCCGCCGCCCACGCCCATGATCGCGGCCAGCACACCGACCGACGCACCGACCAGCAGCGGCGGGATCGCCGATATGTACAGCCCCGAGGTGCGAAAGCGCATCTTGAACGGCAGGCCATGCACCCAGCCGTGATGGCGGCGTTTTGGGGGGGCGCCACCGCGGACCCGCCGCAGCGAACGCAGGCTTTCGATCATCATCAACCCGCCGATCACGCCAAGAAACAGGACATAGCAAAGCCGAACCAGCAGATCGACCTGGCCCATCTGCCGAAGGATGTTGAATACCGCGATCCCCAATATCGCGCCGAACAGCCCACCGATCAGCAACACCGTGCCCATCCTCAGGTCAACCGTCTTGCGCCTGAGATGCGCTAGCACACCCGAGATCGACGAGGCCACGATCTGGTTGGCCCCGGTGGCCACGGCGACCACCGGCGGGATGCCGAGAAAGAACAGCAGCGGCGTTATCAGAAAGCCGCCGCCGACCCCGAACATGCCCGAAAGAAGCCCCACGATACCGCCCAGGCCCAGCAGCAGGAACAGGTTGACCGATATTTCGGCGATGGGGAGGTAGATCTGCATTGTCTTCCCTAGGCCCAAGCGCGCGCCGCTGGCAAGGCCCGGCATCCTGCCGGGCGCGCGAAATTCAACGTTCCTTCACATAAGGCGACCCGCCGGCCCGCGGTGGCGTCGCCCTGCCCACGAAACCGGCAAGGATGACCACGGTCAGGATATAGGGCAGCGCGTCCAGCAGCTGAACGGGGATGGGAACGCGCAGGGCGGTCTCGATGATGTCGGGCCGCAGCGCAAGAGCCTGGAGAAAACCGAACAGCATGGTCGCCCCCAGTGCATGCCACGGGCGCCACTTGGAAAAGATCAGCGCCGCCAGCGCAATATATCCGCGCCCGGCCGACATGTCCTTGACGAACCCCGCTTGCAGCCCGGTCGCCAGATATGACCCGGCGACACCGCACAGCACCCCACAGATCGCCACCGCCGCATAGCGCGTGCCGATCACCGAAACACCTGCGGTGTCGACCGCCTCGGGCGCTTCGCCCACGGCGCGCAGGCGCAGGCCGAACCGGCTGCGCAACAGCACCCACCAGGTGGCCGGCACCATCAGGAAGGCCAAATAGACCAGGATCGAGTGACCGGAGAAAAGCTGGTAATAGACCGGCCCCAGCACCGGCACATTCTTCAGCGTCTCGGCGAAGGGCTGCGTGATCGGGGCGAACCGTGCCCCGCCGATCAGCGAAGGCGTGCGCCCGCCCTGCTGGAACCAGGCCTGTGCGATGACCACGGTCAGCCCGGCCGCGAGGAAGTTTATCGCCACGCCCGAGATCAGCTGGTTTCCCCGGAAGGTGATCGAGGCAAGACCGTGGATGCCCGACAAAACCATCGAGGCGGCGATTCCGGCCAGCAGCCCCAGCCAGACCGATCCGGTGACCGCCGCAATGGCGCCCGAAAAGAAGGCGGCGGCCAGCATCTTGCCTTCCAGCCCGATGTCGAAAATCCCCGATCGCTCGGAAAACAGGCCCGCAAGGCAGGCCAGCAGCAGGGGCGTGGCCAGCCGGACCGTTGAATCGAGCACCTGAAGCAGCGTCGCCAGATCCATTACGCGCGCTCCTTTTGCAGGACCGCGAACAGCTTTTCCAGCGGCATCCGCACCATGTTGTCCAGCGCGCCGGTGAACAGGATCACCAGCGCCTGAATCACCACGATCAGTTCGCGCGGAATGCTCATCCACAACGCAAGTTCGGCGCCACCCTGGTATAGAAATCCGAACAGGAGCGAGGCCAGGAAGATGCCGAACGGGTGGTTGCGGCCCATCAGCGCCACCGCGATGCCGATGAAGCCGGCCCCCTCGACCGCGTTCAGCACCAGCCTTTCGGCCTCGCCCATGACGTTGTTGATCGCCATCATCCCGGCCAGCCCGCCCGAAATCAGCATTGCGATCACCACGATCCTGACCGGAGATATCCCGGCATAGACTGCGGCCGCTTCGGAGTGACCGTAGGCGCGGATGCCATAACCCAGCCGGGTGCGCCAGATCAGCAACCAGACCAGGACGCAGGCGATGACCGCAAGCAAAAAGCTTATATTGGCCGGTGTTTCCTGCGAAAACGGAATGCCCGCCACCGCAAGGATGTCGTGCAACGTGGGCAGGCCGGTGCCCGGCGGGAACCTCGCCGTCGCCGGGTCCATCGAGCCTTCGGGCCGCATCAGGTTGACAAGGACATAGTTCAGGATCGACGCGGCGATGAAATTGAACATGATCGTGGTTATCACGATGTGGCTGCCGCGCCGCGCCTGAAGCCAGGCCGGGATCAGCGCCCAAAGAGCGCCGAAGGCCACCCCGCCGGCCACCGCGACGGGAAGCGCCAGTGCCCAATGCGGCCAGTCGACGGCCAGACAGACCAGCGCCACGCCCAGCCCGCCCATCATTGCCTGACCCTCGGCGCCGATATTGAACATCCGCGCGTGGAAGGCCACGGCGAAGGCGAGACCGGTGAACATGAAATTCGTGGCGTAATAAAGCGTGTAGCCCCAGCCATAAGTCGATCCCATGGCGCCCTTGACCATCATGTTGAGGGCCGCGATCGGATTCTCGCCGATGGCAAGGATCACCAGTCCGGACAAGACAAAGGCGATCAGCAGGCTGAGCGCGGGTATCAGCACGACATCGGCCCAATTGGGTAGCCTAGGCATGGATGCCCTTTCCCTTCGCCGCCTCGTCCAATGCGGGCTCGACCACGGGCGTTTTCCGGGACGGCTGTTCGATTCCGGCCATCAGCAGGCCCAGTTCTTTCTCGTCGGTCTCTCCGGGCAGGCATTCACCGACGATCCGTCCGTCGAACATCACGGCGATGCGGTCGGACATCGACATGATCTCGTCCAGTTCGACCGAAACCAGCAGGATCGCCTTGCCCGCGTCGCGCAGCGCGATCAGGCTCTGGTGGATGAATTCGATCGCGCCGATATCGACGCCGCGGGTCGGCTGGCCGACCAGCAGCAGGTCGGGGCCGCGCTCGATCTCGCGCGCCAGGACGATCTTTTGCTGGTTGCCACCGGAAAAGTTTCTGGCAAGAAGGTCCGGGTTCGGCGGGCGCAGGTCGAAGCGTTCCATCTTGCCGGCCGTCATCTCGCGGATCGCATGGTTGTCCATCAGCAGGGCATTCTTCTGATAGGCCGGGTCGCCGTGATAGCCCAGGATCATGTTTTCCCAGGCCGTGAAATCCATGATCAGGCCCTGGCTCTGGCGGTCCTCGGGGACATGCCCGATGCCGCGGGCGCGGCGCGACCGGGCGTCGGAATGCCTGCCGCTCAGGTCAATCTGCCGGCCGTTGATGCGTATGGTGCCGGTACCGGTCGTGATCCCGCCCAGAAGCTCCAGCAGATGCGACTGGCCGTTGCCGGCGACGCCGGCGATGCCCAGGATCTCGCCCGCGCGGACATTCAGCGACACGCCCTTCAGGCGCGCGACGCCGTCTTCATCGGTCATGTGCAAATTCTCGATTTCCAGCACGTTGTCGCCTGGCGCGGCCGGTTCCTTGTCCACCCGCATCAGAACCTTCCGGCCCACCATCAGCTCGGCCAGTTCTTCCGGGCCGGTCGTCGCGGTCTTCAGCGTCTTCGTCATCTCGCCCCGACGCATCACGCTGACACTGTCGGTGATGTGCATGATCTCGCGCAGTTTGTGCGTAATCAGGATGATCGTCTTGCCCTCGGCCCGCAGGCTTTCGAGAATCCGGAACAGGTGATCCGCCTCCGTCGGCGTGAGAACGCCGGTCGGCTCGTCCAGGATCAGGATGTCGGCCGAACGGAAAAGCGCCTTGAGGATTTCGACACGCTGCTGATGCCCGACGCTGAGATCCTCGATCAGCGCATCGGGATCGACATGCAGTTCGTATTCCGCGGCCAGCCGTTTCAGCGTGCCACGGGCCTTGGCCAGCGACGGCTTGACAAGCGGACCATCCTCGGCGCCCAGGATGACGTTTTCCAGCACGGTGAAGTTCGGCACCAGCTTGAAATGCTGGAAAACCATTCCGATACCGGCACGTATTGCTGCCTGGCTGTCGGGGATCGCGGTCTGGCGGCCGTTGACGAAGATTTCACCCGAATCGGCCTTGTAGAAGCCGTAAAGAATGCTCATCAGGGTGGATTTCCCGGCGCCGTTCTCGCCAACGATGCCGTGGATCGTGCCGGGCATCACCTTGATCGAGATGTCCTTGTTGGCCTGAACCGGCCCGAAGGCCTTGGAAATCCCGCGAAGCTCTATCGCCGGGATGGCAGCTTCCTGCCGCCCCTCAGGCGTTTCGCTGCGCATGGCGGGCGGCCCCTATTCCACCGGGCAGGTGCCATCGGACATATAGTCATGCACGATGACTTCGCCCGACACGATGCTTTCCTTGGCCTTCTCGACCGCGGTCTTCATCTCTTCGGTGATCAGATCCGCGTTGAACCGATCCACGGCATAGCCCACTCCGTCATTGGCCAGACCCATCACCTTGATGCCGGTCTCCAGATCCGCGCCCTGGTCGAACGCCTCGTAGACGGCGTTGTCCACGCGCTTGACCATCGAGGTCAGAACCTCGCCGGGATGCATGTAGTTCTGGTTGCTGTCGACGCCGATCGAGAGGATGTTCTCGTCGGCCGCGGCCTGCAGCACGCCCACACCGGTGCCCCCTGCGGCGGCATAGATCACGTCGGCGCCCTGGCTGATCTGGGCCTTGGCCAGTTCGCCGCCCTTGACCGGGTCGTTCCAGGCGGCCGGGGTGCTGCCGGTCATATTCTGGATCACCTCCGCATCCGGGTCGGCCGCCTTGACACCCTGGACGTAGCCGCACGCGAATTTGCGGATCAGCGGGATGTCCATGCCGCCGATGAAGCCCACCGTGCCGGTTTCCGACGCCATTGCGGCCAAAATCCCCACGAGGTAAGAGCCTTGGTGTTCATTGAAGACCACGGATCGGACGTTCGGAGCGTCGACCACCATGTCGATGATCGCGAACTTGGTATCGGGGTAATCCGGCGCGACCTCTTCCAGCACAGAGCCGAAGGCAAAGCCGGTCATCACGATCGGGTTGTTGCCGGCCTTTGCGAAGCGGCGCAGAGCCTGTTCGCGCTGCGCCTCGGACTGAAGTTCGATCTCGTTATAGCTGTTGCCGGTATCCTCGGCCCAACGCTCGGCGCCTTTGTGGGCGGCCTCGTTGAAAGATTTGTCGAACTTGCCGCCCAGATCGAAGATCAACGCCGGATCGGCCATGGCAGCCCCGGCGCACAGTGCTGTGGCGGCAGCAGTGCCCAGAAACGAATTGAAAAAGGTCATCGAAATCTCCCGGTTGGCGTCAAGTTTCTGGATCGGCAAACCAGTAACCGGTCCGGTCCAGCTTTCTTCATGATCGATTTAGGCCGAAGCACCGGAACGCGGTCAACCGGTTTTTTCCGTTCCGCCGTGGCTTTGCGCCAGGTCAGGTCAGGTGCCTGTCAGCGGCTTTCGCAGCACGGTCGCGTCGATGCGGGCGCCTTCGGGGGTGCGGTAATATCCCGGCCGCCGACCCGCCATGATCCATCCGGCCGAAAGATACAGCGCCAGCGCCGCGTCGTTGTCGGCTGCGACCTCCAGAAAGGCGGTCTCGGCCCCGCTCGCGCGGGCCTCGATTTCAAAATCCCTCAGCAGGTTCCGGCCGGTGCCTTGCCGCCGTGCCCCGGGATCCACCGCCAGCGTCAACAGCTCGGCCTCGCCGGCAAGAACGCGCCCCAGCGCGAGGCCTTGCGCCTCGACGATCAGAAACACGCCGGGACTGCCCAGAAGCCGGACGAATTCATCGGCCTTCCAGGGGCGGGGCGTCGTGAAACAGGCGGCGTGAAGTGTCGCCAGCGCGTCGGGCGTCACGGCAGGATGACCGGCGGCAGGT
>JADQCD010000291.1 GCA_016278285.1 Actibacterium sp. | reverse complement strand
CAGGACATGGGCCGGAGTGTCCAGCCACTCCGCCACCTCGCTTATGGTGCGGAATGCGTCTGGCGACTTTTCCATCAGCCGGCCTAGGATTTGTTGCCAGCGGCGACCCGGTCCTTCATCAGGTGCGAGGGTCGAAAGGTCAGCACGCGCCGGGGATGGATGGGAACCTCTTCGCCGGTCTTCGGGTTGCGCCCCACTCGGGCGGCCTTGTCGCGCACATTGAAGGTGCCGAAGGAGGAAATCTTTACGGTTTCGCCTGCCACCAGGGCATCCGACATGTGTTGAAGCACGGATTCCACCAGCGCGGCCGAGTCGTTGCGGGACAGCCCGACTTCGCGGAACACCGCTTCGCTCAGGTCCATGCGTGTCAGTGTGTTGCCGCTCATCCTGTTTCTCCTGCGCAGACCGTTTCGGGCGCGATTAGGCGCAAAAATCAAATCCGAGTCAATATCAACGCCTTGAAACCCGGAGTTTGCGCTGCGCTCTACCAGCGGATGACCACGGCCCCCCAAGCCAGGCCGCCACCGATCGCCTCGGTCACCACCACGTCGCCCTGCTTGATCCGGCCGTCATGCCGCGCCACCGACAATGCCAACGGAATCGACGCGGCCGAGGTATTGCCGTGGTCCTGCACCGTCAGCACCACATGCGCCATCGGCAGGCCCATCTTCTGGGCGGTGGCCTTGATGATTCGCAGGTTCGCCTGATGCGGCACGACCCAGTCCACATCGGCCTCGGTCAGCCCGGCCCGGGCCAGGGCGGTATGGGCGGTCACGGCCAGTTTTTCGACGGCATGGCGGAACACCTCGCGGCCCTGCATTCGCAGGACGCCGGTGGTGTGGGTGGAAACGCCGCCATCGACATGCAGCAGTTCGCGATAGCGCCCGTCCGAGTTCAGGTCCGATGCCAGGATGCCACGGTCGGCCGCCGTGCCCGCGCCGTCGGTCGCTTCCAGAACCACCGCCCCCGCGCCGTCGCCGAAAAGCACGCAGGTCGTGCGATCCTCCCAGTCCAGGATGCGGCTGAAGGTTTCCGCACCGATCACCAACACGCGGCGGGCCTGTCCGGACAGAACCAGCCCGTTGGCGGTGCTCAGCGCGAAGACGAACCCGGCGCAGACCGCCTGCACATCGAAAGCGAACCCGGTCGTCATGCCCAGCTTTTCCTGCACCATCGTGGCGGCCGAAGGAAAAGTGAAGTCCGGCGTCGAGGTGGCCACGATCACGGCGTCGACGTCATCGGGCATCAGACCGGCATCGTCCAGCGCGGCACGCGCGGCATGGGTCGCAAGGTCCGATGTCGTTTCACCCTCGGCCGCGAAATGGCGCCGTTCGATCCCGGTGCGCGAGCGGATCCATTCATCGTTCGTGTCGAGGCTCTTCTCGAACTCGCTGTTGGGGACAACACGGGCGGGCAGATAATGCCCCACGCCCCTGACCACCGTGCGTAATTTCATGTTCCGCTCTCGTTCTGCGCCTTGCCCTGACAGGCATCCTGACGTCGGGTTCCGGCGGATGCAACTCGTGCCGCAAGGCGTTCGGTAAATCCCGATTTCGCCAGTTGAAAGGCCAGCTTCACCGCGGCTGAGACACCCGTGGCATCCGCCGATCCGTGCGACTTGACCACGGTTCCGTTCAGCCCCAGGAACACCCCGCCATTGACCCGTCGCGGGTCGATCCGCTTTGACAGGCGCCGCATCGAGGTAAAGGCCAGAAGCGCGGCGATCCGCGACAACGGCGTGTGCTTGAAAGCCGCACGCAGCAGTTCGCTGATCAGCTTGGCGGTGCCTTCGGCCGTTTTCAGCGCGACATTGCCGGTAAACCCGTCCGTGACGATCACATCCACCCGATTCGACGGGATATCGCCGCCCTCGACGAATCCCACGAAGGTGAAATCGTTGTCCGGCGAAGCGACCTCGATCAGGTCATGTGCGACCTTCAGCTCGGCCCGGCCCTTGTGTTCTTCGGTTCCGACATTCAGAAGGCCGATGCGGGGGTGTTCGACCCCCATGCCGTTGCGGGCATAGGACGCACCCATCAGCGCATATTGCAAAAGATCCCCGGCATCGGCGCGGATGTCGGCGCCGACATCCAGCATGATGTTGAAACCGCTTTGATTGCGGGACGGCCAAAGGCATGCGATCGCCGGTCGCCCGACGCCGGGAATCTTGCGCAGCCGTACCATGGACAGGGCCATCAATGCCCCGGTATTGCCGCATGAAACACAGACCGCCGCCTCGCCGGCCCGCACGCTTTCGATCGCCGACCACATGGACGACCCCTTGCCATACCGCATGACATGGCTGGGCTTGGCGTCCATCGTGACGACTTCGCGGGCGTCCCGGATCTCGCACCGGCCGGTCAGTGTCTTGCGTCGTTCGACCAGCCGGGTCAGTTCGGGCTCGGGGCCGTGCAGGATGAAGCTGATCTCGGGGTTTTTCGCCGCCGATCGGGAAATCCCCGCGACCACGGCCGCCGGTCCGCGATCACCGCCCATAGCGTCCACCGATATGACGGTGCGCTCTGGCGTGGCGTTGGCGGGAACGGAGGTTTCGGTCATGGCGCGGCCCGGTGCCCCGAAAGGGGTTATGCCGCGTCTTCGTCCAGATCGATCTCGTCGGCCTGTGCAACCACCTCGCGGTCGTCGTAATGGCCACAGGCACCGCAGACGTGATGCGGGCGCTTCAGCTCGCCGCAATTGCCACATTCGGCGGGATTTCCGGCCACCAGGGCATCATGTGCGCGACGTTGGTTGCGGCGGGACCGCGTGACTTTGTTCTGAGGGACAGCCATGTCTCAACCTCGGTATTTTCGGGGGCCGAAGCCCCGTATTTTCAGCGGAATGAGCGACCTTTGCGGCCCTTCGGCGCGCCGTCCTGCCCATCATTCAGACGAGGCCGGGAACATACTCGGATTCTGCCCCGGCGCAAGTGCTTTCTCCCGGCTACTCCGTATCTGTCCCGTCACCTTTTTCCAACCTTTTTTTCAGTGCCGCGAGGCCTGCCAGCGGTTTCGCGTCCTCGTCGCGCATCGGTGTCACCCCTGGCGGGGCGAAAATGGTTTCATCCTCTTCCAGTTCCGCCCCATCCGCCCGCGGATAGGGCGGCAGCGCCAGTGCCAGAGCCTCTTCCATCACGGCCGCCAGGTCGATCACCTCGGGCAGTTGCTCCTGCGTGTCGTCCTCGGGCATCTCGACCTCCTCGCCCTCGGGCGGTCGGGGCATGTGCGCAAGGTATTCCCGGTGAACCTTTTCGTCGATCCGGGTGGTGACCGGGGCCAGCGTCACCACGCAGGTCTGGATCACGGTCGCGCCCAGCACGGCGTCAAGCACCCAGTCCTCGCGGCCCGCAGCGCGCAGGGTGCCGCGCAAGGACAGTTTGCGGATGCCCTCGATCCCCAGCCGTGCGGCGATCGCCGCACGGCTCTCAGCGTCCGGCGTCAGGGCAAATTCCTCGGGCCGGGCAGGGGACAGGGCGGCGGGGCGCAGGCG
>JADQCD010000065.1 GCA_016278285.1 Actibacterium sp. | reverse complement strand
GATGTCGCACGAAATGATCGCGCTGGTGATGTTCGCGGGCATGATGCTGATGCTAATAACCGGACAGCGCGTTTTTGCCGCTATCGGGTTCGTCGGCGCCCTGGCTGGCGTCCTGCTGTGGGGCACGGGTGGCGTGACGATCCCGTTCTCGGCGGCGATGAAGCTGATGAAATGGTATCCGCTGCTGACTCTGCCGATGTTCATCTTCATGGGTTATGTGCTGTCGGAAAGCCGCATTGCGGATGATCTGTATCGCATGTTTCACGTCTGGATGGGGCCGATACGCGGCGGGTTGGCGATCGGCACGATCGGGCTGATGGTGCTGATCTCGGCGATGAACGGGCTGTCGGTGGCCGGCATGGCCATCGGCGCCACCATCGCCCTGCCCGAATTGCTGCGCCGAGGCTATGACAAGATCATGGTGACCGGCGTGATTCAGGCCGGGTCCAGCCTGGGTATCCTGGTGCCGCCATCGGTGGTGCTGGTTCTTTACGCGATGATCGCGCGCCAGCCGGTGGGCCAGTTGTGGCTGGCGGGGGTGCTGCCCGGGTTGATGATGGCGGGTCTGTTCATCCTTTACATCGCCATCCGCTGCCGGATTCAGCCCCATCTCGGCCCGGTTCTGCCCGCTGACGAGCGCGAGGGATTTTCCCGGCGCGAAAAGATCCGCCTGCTGGGCGCAGGCATCCTGCCGCTGGCCATTTTCGCAGCGATGATGGTGCCCTTCGTGAATGGCTGGACATCGCTCGTCGAAAGCTCGGCCATCGGGGCGATGACGGCCTTCTTCGCGGCCGTGGTCAAGCGCCGCATGACCCGCGAAGTTTTCGAGAACTCGGTGCGCAACACGCTTGCCATTTCCTGCATGTTCATGTGGATCATCCTGGCAGCGCTGGCCTTCGGAGCGATATTCGACGGGCTGGGCGCGGTGCGCGCGATAGAAGGGTTGTTCACCAACCTAGGCCTTGGCCCATGGGGCATTCTGATCGTGATGCAGCTCAGCTTCATCGTGATGGGCACGTTTCTAGACGATACGGCCATGCTGGTCATCGTCGCGCCGCTTTACGTGCCTCTGGTCGATCAGCTCGGCTTCGATCTGATCTGGTATGGCGTGCTTTACACCATCACCACACAGATCGCCTACATGACCCCGCCTTTCGGCTATAATCTTTTCCTGATGCGGGCCATGGCACCGCCGGAAATCGGGTTGAAGGACATCTACCGCTCGATCGTTCCCTTCGTGCTGGTGATGATGCTGGCCCTGGCCCTGGTGATGACCTTCCCGCAGATCGCGCTGTGGCTGCCCGGGCAGGTTTACGGAAATTAACCCAGAACCCCGGTGCAACGGGGCCCAAACCAATAGGAGAGAGAAAATGACGACTACAAGACGCAAGTTCCTCGCAAGTGCCGGTGTCGGTGCGGTTGGCGCCTCGCTTGCCGCGCCGGCGATTGCGCAATCCAAGATCACATGGCGGATGCAGACCTATGCCGGCGCCGCGCTGGCCGAGCATGTCGTGAAGCCCGCGATCGACAAGTTCAACGCGATCGCCGGCGACGAGATGCAGATCGAACTGTATTTCGCCGACCAGCTGGTGCCCACCGGCGAGCTGTTCCGCGCCATGCAGCGCGGCACGATCGACGCGGTCCAGTCGGACGACGACTCGATGGCCTCGCCCACATCCGTGCGTGTCTTTGGCGGTTACTTCCCGTTTGGCACCCGCTACAGCCTCGACGTGCCGGTGTTGTTCAACCAGTACGGCCTGAAGGAAATCTGGGAAGAGGAATACGCCAAGGTCGGCGTCAAGCATATCTCGGCCGGCTCCTGGGATCCTTGCCATTTTGCAACCAAGGACCCGATCCGCAGCCTGGACGACCTGAAGGGCAAGCGCGTCTTCACCTTCCCGACCGCAGGGCGGTTCCTGTCGCAGTTCGGCGTGGTGCCCGTCACCCTGCCCTGGGAAGATATCGAGGTCGCCGTGCAGACCGGCGAACTTGACGGTATCGCCTGGTCGGGCATCACCGAGGACTACACGGTGGGTTGGGCCGACGTGACCGACTATTTCCTGACCAACAACATCTCGGGGGCCTGGATCGGTCACTTCTTCGCCAACATGTCCCGTTGGGAAGAACTTCCCGACCGGCTCAAGACGCTGCTGACGGTCTGCATGGAACAGTCGCATTATTACCGCCAGTGGTGGTACTGGGGCGGTGAGGCCGCGCTGCGCGTCAATGGCGAGAAGATGGAACTGACCACGATCCCTGACGAGGAATGGGAGACCGTGGAAAGCGCCGCCAATGAGTTCTGGAACGAACTTACCGAAGGCGACCCGGTTCGCGAGAAAGTCGTCGGCATCATCCGCGAGTACAACGAGGTCATGCGGCTCGCCGGCCGGCCCTACCGCTACGGCTGAGCCCCTTGCGTTAGCGACAGACCAGGGATGCCCCGGCCCGGCGCCGGGGCATCCGCACAAAAGAGCGAACCCGACAGGACAGGATCCGACCCATGCCCGCGCCCCTGACATTCGACACCCTCAAGGAAAAGACCGCCTGCGGCGAAATCGACACCGTTCTTGTCTGCCTGGTGGACATGCAGGGCCGCCTGATGGGCAAACGCTTCGTGGCCGAGCATTTCGTCGAAAGCGCCTGGGAAGAAACCCATTGCTGCAATTACCTGCTGGCCACCGACCTGGAAATGTTCACCGTCGAAGGCTACGCCGCCACCAGCTGGCGGGCGGGCTATGGCGATTACGTGATGAAGCCCGACCTGAACACGCTGCGCCCTGTGCCGTGGCTGGAGGGCACGGCGATGGTTCTTTGCGACGTGCTGGACCACCACACGCACGAAGAGGTGCCGCACAGCCCGCGCGCGATTCTCAAGCGGCAGGTCGCGCGACTGGCCGATATGGGGCTGACCCCGATGATGGCCACCGAGCTGGAATTCTTCCTTTTCGCGAAAAGCTATGACGAAATCCGAAAATCGGGCTTCCGCGACCTGGAGCCGATCAGCGCCTATAACGAGGATTACCACATCCTTCAGACCACCAAGGAAGAGCATGTGCTGCGCCCGGTGCGCAACCATCTGCGCACGGCCGGCATCCCGGTCGAGAACACCAAGGGCGAGGCCGAAACCGGCCAGGCCGAACTGAACATCAAATACAGCCCCGCGCTGGACAGCGCCGACTATCATTCGATCGCCAAGAACGCGGTCAAGGAAATCGCCTGGGCGCAGGGGCATGCGGCCAGCTTTCTGCCCAAGTGGCACGCCGACCGGGTCGGCAGTTCCAGCCACGTTCATCAGTCTCTCTGGAAGGATGGCGCCAACGCCTTTCACGAACCGGGGGCCGAAAACGGCATGTCGCCGCTGATGCGCAGCTATCTGGCCGGGTTGATTGCCCATGCCGCCGACATGACCGTGTTCCTCGCGCCCTATGTCAACAGTTACAAGCGGTTCCAGAAGGGCACGTTCGCCCCCACCGGCGCCGCCTGGTCGGTGG
>JADQCD010000240.1 GCA_016278285.1 Actibacterium sp. | reverse complement strand
GCCGCCCATGACGTCGGCGACGAACTGGAACGCCGCGTCCTTGCCGGTCTGGTAACTGCCATTGGTCATGTCGCAATCGATGATGCCATTCGCGGCCGCATCGAAGGTTTCCGCCGAGGCGACGATGGACGAGCTGTAGAACATCTCGATGTCGAGCGAGCCACCGGACATGGTTTCGACCTGTTCGACGAAACGGGCGACCTCTTTGCCCGACGCCGATTCGGGCGCCTGGTGCGTCTGGATGCGCAGGGTCGTCGTCTGGGCCGTCGCGGCACCAGCCATCAGGGCAGCGGCCGCAGTGGCCGCGAAAAATGTGGAAACAGTTTTCATGTGTGTCTTTCCTCCTCTGAATTCCACAAAGACCATCGCACGGTTCTGAACAAATTGCCAGACAATCCGGCAATCGGGCAAATTTTCGATGCCTTTCAGAGAATTGGGGCGGTGCGCTCGGAGCTTCGTGGCAGGATTTCCTGCCGAGGAAGAGCATCCCAACCTGCCTGTCTGAGGCTGATTCCGTCGGAATCACGCTGGGGCGCGTGAAACACGATGTTGCGAAAAAAATTAAGCTTGGCTTAAGTTTTCTTTAAGAGATATGGGTTGCGGCCCGCGGTCCGACCTGTTGTCCTTTCCGGCGAAACGACCGAGGAGCATGACATGCAGGACGCATCGCCCGCACGGCGCGGCGACAACACCAGCCTTGCAAGGCGAGCCTGGCACATCCGCCGTCACGCCTTGCGCATGGGGCAGGTCCAGGGGCAGGGGTATATCGGCCAGGCGCTCGGCATCGCCGATGTGCTGGCGGTAAGTTACTTCCACGCCTTGAACCTGCGTCCCGACGACCCGGAATGGGAAGGTCGCGATCGGTTCTGCCTGTCGATAGGCCATTATGCCATCGCGCTTTACGCCGCGCTGATCGAGGCAAATGTCCTGCCCGAGGACGAAATCGGCACCTACGGTATGGATGACAGCCGGATGCCGATGTCGGGCATGGCGGCCTATACGCCGGGGATGGAAATCACCGGCGGCAGCCTGGGTCACGGCCTGGGCATCGCCGTCGGCATGGGTCTGGGGCTGAAACGCAAGAAGAACCCGGCCTTCGTATACAACCTCCTGTCCGACGGCGAACTGGGCGAAGGATCCACCTGGGAGGCGGTGATGTCCGCGGTGCAGCACCGCCTGGACAACCTGATCGCCATCGTCGATTTCAACGACCAGCAGGCGGATGGAAAAACCACCGACGCCTTGTGCGTCCCCCCGCTTGCCCCGAAATGGGAGGCATTCGGCTGGCACGCGCAGGAAATCGACGGCAACGACATCGAAGCCGTGCGCGCCGCGTTCGACGCCGCCCGCAACCTGCCCGATGCCAGGCCCCGTGTCATCATCTGTCATACCACGATGTGCAAGGGGGTGCCGTTCCTGGAAAATCGCGAAATCACCCATTTCGTGCGCGTCGACGCCGACGAATGGGACAAGGCGCTGACTTATCTGGACGGGGAGATGCCCGCATGACCACGCTGAGCCGTCGAAAATCGAAATACGAGCCGCGACAGGCGCCTCGGGACGGCAAGGCCACCTCGGCCATGATCGCCTCGCTGGATGCCGAAGGGCGCGATACCATCGCCGCGCCTTTTGGCCACGCCCTGTCGGAACTGGCGCAGACCCGCGACGACATCCTGGGCCTGTCGGCAGACCTGTCGAAATACACCGATATGCACATCTTTGCGCGGGATCACCCCGACCGGTTTTACCAGATGGGGATGGCCGAGCAGTTGCTGTTCTCGGCCGCTGCCGGGCTTGCGCGCGAGGGGTTCACCCCCTTCGCCACGACCTATGCCGTTTTCGCTTCGCGCCGGGCCTATGACTTCATTGCCATGGCCATCGCCGAAGAGGGGCTGCCGGTCAAGATCGCCTGCGCCCTGCCGGGATTGACCACCGGATACGGCCCGTCGCACCAGGCAACCGAGGATCTGGCGATCATGCGCGCAATGCCGGGTCTGACGGTCATCGACCCCTGCGACGCGATCGAGATCGCGCAGGCCGTGCCCGCGGTCGCCGACCATCCCGGCCCGGTCTACATGCGGCTGCTGCGCGGCAAGGTGCCGGACGTGCTGGGGCGCTACGGCTATCGCTTCGAGATGGGCAAGGCCAAGGAAATCCGGGGCGGGCGCGACGTGCTGATCGTGTCGTCTGGTTTCATGACGATGCGCGCGCTCGATGCGGCCGATGCACTGGGGCGCGACGGCGTGGATTGTGCGGTGCTGCATGTGCCGACGATAAAGCCGCTGGACGTGGACACCATCGTTGCCGAGGCATCGAAGGGCGGCCGGCTGGTCGTCGTTGCCGAGAACCATTCCGTCACCGGCGGTCTGGGCGAGGCGGTGGGCGCCGCCCTGATGCGCGCAGGCGTTCATCCGACCTTCCGCCAGGTCGGGCTGCCGGATGAATTTCTCGATGCCGGCGCCTTGCCAACGCTGCATGAACAATATGGCCTGTCGGCCGGATCGGTCGTGGCGCGGATCAAGGGGTGGATGTGATGCTGTTGAAGGACAAGGTGGCGATCGTGACCGGCGCTGCCTCGGCCCGCGGACTGGGCAAGGCAACGGCGCAAATGATGGCCAACCATGGCGGGCGGGTGGCCGTACTGGACCTGGACGAGAACGCGGCCCGCGCGGCCGCGGCCGATCTGGGGCAGGGGCATCTTGGCCTGGCCTGCGACGTCACCGACGCTGATGCCTGCGCCGGCGCGGTGGCAGCAGTGCTGGACGCTTTTGGCCGGGCAGACGTGCTCGTGAACAATGCCGGCATCACCCAGCCCCTGAAGATCCTGGAGATCAAGCGCGAGAACTATGACGCCGTGCTGGACGTCAATCTTCGCGGCACCCTGCAGATGAGCCAGGCGGTGATCCCCGCAATGCGGCGACAAAAGGCCGGCGCGATCGTCAACATCTCGTCGGTCTCGGCGCAGCGGGGCGGCGGCATTTTCGGCGGGCCGCATTATTCGGCGGCCAAGGCCGGGGTTCTGGGCCTGACAAAGGCGATGGCCCGTGAACTGGCCCCGGACGGGATTCGCGTCAACGCGGTCTGTCCGGGCTTCATTGCCACCGACATCACGGCCGGCAAGCTGACGGATGATCAGATGCAGGGCATCCTGGCCGGAATCCCCATGGGTCGTGCGGGCGAGGCGTCGGACGTTGCAGGTTGCTGCCTGTTCCTGGCCAGCGATCTGTCGGCCTATGTCACCGGCTCCGAGGTGGACGTAAACGGTGGATCGCTGATCCACTAGAAAGGCTGGCCCGCGCGGCCGATCCGTTTTGCCATTGAGCCCGGCGCCGCGCTTGGGTATGCGACAGGGGTACCCCGACAACAGGAGCCGCTCATGCCGGATGTCGCCACACTTGCCCCGCTTGTCGCCCTTCTTCTTGTCATCGGTGCGGTGGCCGGCCTGATCGCGGGACTGCTGGGCGTGGGCGGCGGTATCGTTCTGGTGCCCGCATTCTTCTATACATTCTCGGCACTGGGTTTTGGCGGCCCTTACACGATGCAGATATGCCTGGCCACGTCGCTGTCCACGATCATCGTCACCTCGGTGCGCTCGGTGCTCAGTCACAACCGCAAGGGCGCGGTGGACTGGGCGGTGCTGCGCAGTTGGGCCCCCGGCATCGTCGTTGGTGCGATCGTCGGGGTGCTGGTGGCCGCGAACCTGCGCTCGATCGTGTTGCAGGGCATCTTTGGCGTGTTGGGAATATGTGTCGGGCTTTACCTCGCTTTCGGCAGGTCCGACTGGAAACTGGCCGAACAGATGCCGGGCGGGCCGGTGCGCGGGGCCTTGTCCGCCATGATCGGGTTTCTGTCGGTGTTGATGGGAATCGGCGGCGGTTCTTTCGCGGTGCCCACGATGTCACTTTATGGTCAGCCGATTCACCGGGCGGTGGCGACGGCGGCGGGGTTCGGCGTGCTAATCGCGGTACCATCGGCCATTGCCTTCATGTTCGTGCAGATTCCCGATGCAATGAGTCCGCCCTTCAGCATCGGCGCGGTGAACCTGCCGGCCTTCCTTGTCGTCATCGCGATGACGCTGATCACGGCCCCGCTGGGCGCTCGGCTGGCCCACGCGATGGACCCAAAGCCGCTGAAACGCGTCTTCGCCGTTTTCATCATCGTCGTCGCACTGAACATGCTGCGCAAGGTGTTCGGGATGTGAATGGCCGGCAGACGGCACCCCGTCAGCCCCCGGTGTGGCTCATGTGACGGCTGACCTGGCCATCGGCGCGCTGCCGGGAATAGTCGAAATCGTGCCCCTTTGGCTTGCGCCCGATCGCCCCGTGAATCGCCTCGATCAGCGGGGCGTCGTCATTGGGGTGGTTGCGCAGGGCAGGGCGCAGGTCCGCCATATCCTCCTGCCCGAGGCACATGAACAGCTCGCCGGTGCAGGTCATGCGAACCCGGTTGCAGCTTTCACAGAAATTGTGGCTGAGCGGGGTGATGAAACCGATCTTCTGGCCGGTCTCATCCAGCCGGACATAGCGCGCCGGCCCGCCGCTGCGTTCGGCCAGATCGGTAAGCCGGTATTGTTCGGACAGCCGCGCACGCACGTCGTCGAGTGACCAGTATTGCCCGACGCGGTCTTCGTTGCCCAGATCACCCATGGGCATGACTTCGATGAAGGTCAGGTCCATGTCGCGCCCGGCGCACCAGCGCACGAGGTCGAAAAGTTCATCCTCGTTGAACCCTTTCAGCGCGACGGCGTTGATCTTCACACGCAGCCCGGCCCTCTGCGCGGCGTCGATTCCGCGCAACACCTGAGGCAGCCGACCCCAACGCGTGACACGGGCGAACTTGTCCTCGTCCAGAGTGTCGAGCGAGATGTTCACCCTGCGCACACCGGCGGCGTAAAGGTCGTCCGCGAACCGTTCCAGCTGGGATCCGTTGGTCGTCAGCGTCAATTCCTTCAGTGTGCCCGACTCCAGGTGGCGGGTCATCGAATTGAAGAAGGTCATGATCCCCTTGCGCACCAACGGCTCGCCCCCGGTGATGCGCAGCTTTTCCACGCCCAGCCCGATGAAGGCCGAGCACATGCGGTCAAGCTCCTCCAGCGTCAGAAGTTCCTTCTTGGGCAGAAAGGTCATGTTCTCGGCCATGCAATAGACGCAGCGGAAATCGCAGCGGTCGGTGACCGAGACGCGCAGATAGGTGATGGCGCGGGCGAAAGGGTCGATCAGTTGCGGTGTCATGGCCGAAAGGTAGGTGTCCGGCGCCCCGGCGGCAAGCCAATTTCTTGCGAGTTGATTGCGTTCGGAGCGGCGCCTAAGGTCGGCCCGGGCGGACCGGAGGAATTGCGATGCAGATCGGAACGAACACGGTTTTTGGCGGCTTTGCGATATTGCTGCTTGTGGGATGCGCGGGCGAGCCGTTCTGGCAGGGCGATGCCGCCGGGCCGGTGGCTGCACCCCGACAGGCGACGCGCCCGGTCGCCCGGCGCGATGCCGCGCCACCACCTCCCGCGGGGGCCGAAACCGCCGAGCAGTTCGACACCACCAGTGTCGCGGAACGGCAGACCGCGGCCCGGAACACGTCAGGCGCATGGCGCGCGCTGGGGCGAACTGTGGCAACGTTGGGCGATCCCGCCGATCCGGGATTCTGGGCCAAGACCCCTTTGGTGGACCAGGTGCAGGCCGGGCGGCTCGTGGATCCGGCCACCGGCGCCACCGTCAAGGTTCAGCTGCGCCCGCTGTTGGCGGAACGGGGGGCGGGCACCCAGGTATCGTTGGCCGCGCTGCGGCTGCTTGGCGTGCCATTGACCGCGCTGACCGAGTTGAGGGTTGAGGTTCGACCGAGTTGAGGGTGGAGGTTCGTTAGCACCGCGCGCATGCCATCCGGCTGTGGCGCGATGTACCTGAACGCAAGATCAATTCATGTGGAGAGAAGGCCCATGAAACGACGCCTTGTGCCACAGCATGACAGCTGGGCGGCGATGCGGGCAGCCTTTCGCTGGGACATCCCGGCGCAGTTCAATATGGCCGAGGCCTGCTGCGACAGCTGGGCGCGCGAGTCGCCCGATCGCACGGCGGTGATCGACGCCTCGGATGGCGACCGGCGCTGGAGCTATGGCGAACTGAAGGACGCCTCGGACCGCCTGGCCACTGTGATGGCCGCGGCGGGCGTGGGGCAGGGCGACCGGGTGGCCGTCTTGCTGGCGCAGCATCCGGCGGTGTTGATCGCCCATTTCGCGGCTATGAAGCTGGGCGCGATTGGCCTGCCGTTGTTCACGCTGTTCGGAGCGGACGCGCTGGAATACCGGCTGGCCGACAGCGGCGCAACGCTGGTCGTGACCGATGCCGAGGGGGCGGAAAAGCTGGCGCCGATCAGGCACTGCCTGCCGGCGCTGCGCGATGTCCTGTCGCTTGACGGCGGTCCGGCGCGGCCCTTCTGGGATGAAATCGCGGCGGCCGATCCGCTGGACAATCCGGTGGCGACCGGCGCCGATGACCCGGCGGTGCTGATCTATACCTCGGGCACCACCGGCCCGCCCAAGGGCGTTCTGCACGCGCATCGCTTCCTGCTGGGACATCTGCCTTCGGTCGAGCTGCACCATCGCGGCTTTCCACAGCCGGGCGATTGCGGCTGGACCCCGGCCGACTGGGCCTGGATCGGCGGGCTGATGGATATGGCCATGCCCTTCCTCTATTACGGCGTGCCCGTCGTCGCCCGCCGGATGCCCAAGTTCGACGCGGCCGAGGCCTGGGCCCTGATCGACCGGCTGAAGGTGCGCAACCTGTTTCTTCCACCCACGGCGCTGAAGCTGATGCGCCGCACGCCGGTGCCCGAGGGGGTGATGATTCGTTCGATCGGCTCGGGTGGCGAAAGTCTGGGTGCCGACCTGCTGGCCTGGTCGCGCGAGGCGTTGGGTGTGGCGATCTGCGAGTTCTACGGCCAGACCGAATGCAACCTGGTCGTCACCTGCGTGCCCGAGCTGATCGATGCGCCCCCTGGCGCGATGGGCATGGCGGTGCCGGGGCACGAGGTGGCGGTGCTGCGCGCCGACGGCAACCGCGCCGATCCGGAAGAGCTGGGCGAGATCTGCGTGAAGCGCGGTACGCCGGTGATGTTCCTCGAATACTGGGGCATGCCGGAAAAGACCGCCGGGAAATTCCTGGGCGACTGGATGCGCACCGGCGATCTGGGCCGCTGCGACGCGTCGGGCGTGTTCACCTATGTCTCGCGTGACGACGACGTGATCACCTCCTCGGGTTATCGGATCGGCCCGTCAGAGATCGAAAACTGCCTGACCGCGCATCCCGACGTGGTCATGGCCGCCGTGGTGGGCGAGCCCGACCCCGAGCGCACCGAGATCGTGGTCGCCCATGTGGTGCTTCGTGACGGGGCGCAATGGGAGGGGCTGGCCGAAGCTTTGATCCGCATGGTGCGCCAGCGCGTCAGCCCCCATGTCGCGCCCCGGAAGGTGATCCGCGCCGACAGCCTGCCGATGACCACCACCGGCAAGATCATGCGTCGCGCCCTGCGGCCGTGACCATGCCCGATCCGGGCTGGCGAACAGGCTGCCCGGCACGAAACGCGTTCCCTTTCCGCCGGGCCGTCACTCGCCGGATTTGACCAGGCGCAGCGCCGGGCGGCGCCGGGGGCGGGTTTCCTTTTCCGGATCGCGCTCGGCCATTCCGAAAGGGGTCGCTGCCTCGGCAAGGCCAGGCGCGAAAACCGGCGCCGGTGAAGGGCGGTCGTCGGGTCGGCCGGCCACACCGTTCAGGGCGCGTGTCCGCGCCGAGGCGAGGCGGAAGCGGCGCGGCGCACGCCCGGCCGTGCCCTCGGTCGCCAGGCACCCGAGCGCCCGATTGACACTGCCGTCCTCGTCGCAAAGCGGCAGCAACACCATTTCACCATCCATTCCCGGCCGGGCAAGGCCGGGCGCGGCGATCAGGGTCAGTCGCACCACATGCGGGCCGTCGAACAGCTCGAAGATCCGGTGCGACAGCGCATCCCGCGCGTCGGCGACGAACATTGCCGACAACGGTATCCCGCGCACGTCCATGCCCATCAACCCATGCAGAAACTGCCCCGCAAGGCGGAACCGGACAACCCCTTGCGCCACCCGTTCCAGCACGAAGACGCGATCCAGTGCCCGCTCCAGGCCCCTCGGATCGAGCTCGGAGCGCCGGGGCAGCGGGCGGCCGTCGCGCAACCCCTCCCAATAGGCTTCGACCTCGTTTATGATCGGAAAGCGCATGTTGCTCCGAAATGTCGACAAGTTGACCACCTCTCCGGCCCCGTCGTCAAACCCCTGTTCCACGTCGCACCTCCGGCTTGGCGCCCCGCCGTTGTCGTCGCACCAAGCCTTGTGTTAACGCTTGAGCGAGACCGGTTACCCAAGTGTTAACTTCGCATAAAATTTAACGGATCGTGGGGATAACTCAACAAATGGTTAATTCCGATGGTTAAGTCCATGGCCGGGTTCGCCTCGGCCAGCGGGACGCAGGCGAATTTTGGCTGGACCTGGGAAATGCGCGGCGTCAATGCGCGGGGGCTGGATGTCCGGGTGCAGGAATTCAGCCGCGAGGCCAACACGCTGTGCCTCAAGGCACAGTCAAGCACGCTCACCCGGATCGGCCTTGACCTCAAGGCCTCCATCGATCAGATGCGCGAGCAGGTTCAGAATGTGGAATAGATCATGACCGACCGGCGCGGGCTGCTGATCATCCTTTCGTCCCCATCCGGCGCCGGAAAGTCGACGCTGGCCCGCAGGCTGCGCGACTGGGACCCCTCGATCCGGTTTTCAGTCTCGGCCACGACCCGCACACCGCGCCCCGGCGAAGTGGACGGGAGCGATTATCACTTCACCGACGAAGCGGGGTTCAAGCGCATGGTGGCCGAAGGCGAAATGCTTGAACATGCCCATGTGTTCGGCAATTTCTACGGCTCGCCGCGTGGCCCGGTGGCCGCGGCGATCGAGGACGGGATCGACGTGCTGTTTGATATCGACTGGCAGGGCGCGCAGCAGATCCGCAATTCGTCTCTGCAAGAGCATGTGCTGTCGATCTTCCTGCTTCCGCCGTCGATCGCCGAGTTGCGCCGCCGCCTGATCGAGCGCGCCCAGGACGATCCCGAAACCGTACGCCGCCGGATGAGCCGCAGCTGGGACGAGATCAGCCATTGGGACAGTTACGATTACGTTCTGGTCAATGACGATCTGGACATCACCGAAAACCGCTTGCGCACCATCGTCAGCGCCGAACGGCTGCGCCGCAGTCAACAGCCGGGTCTGATCGAGACGGTGCGCAGCCTGCAAATGGAATTCGAGGACCGGCAATGACACTTTACACGCTTGACGGCATTTCCCCGACTCTGCCCGCCGACGGGGATTGGTGGGTGGCCCCGGACGCCAACCTGATCGGCAAGGTGACGCTGGAGGACGGCGCGTCGGTCTGGTTCGGCAGCACCCTGCGCGGCGATAACGAGCGGATTACCGTCGGCGCGGGCAGCAATGTGCAGGAAAACACGGTCTGCCACACGGACATGGGTTTTCCGCTGACCATCGGGCGCGACTGTACCATCGGGCACAAGGCGATGCTGCATGGCTGCACCATCGGCGACGAGTGCCTGATCGGGATGGGGGCCACGGTGCTGAACGGCGCGAGGATCGGGCGCAACTGCCTGATCGGGGCCGGTGCGCTGATTACCGAGGGCAAGGAAATTCCCGATGGCAGCCTGGTGATGGGCGCGCCGGGCAAGGTGGTGCGTCAGCTGGATGACACGGCGATCGAGGGGGTGCGTGCATCGGCACGGCACTATCAGGATAACATGCGCCGGTTCCGGCAGGGGCTTGCCCCCGTTCGCTGATTCCGCCTTTTTGAGAGGACCAGAAATGACCAGACCGCCCCGCACGCTGGTGCGCCGCACCGAATGGCCGCAAAGCGCCTCGCGCCCGGTGGTCACGCCGTTGCAGCCCTCGGTCGTCTATGCCGCCGAAAGTCCCGATGCGCTGGATGATCAGTATGAGGGCCGCGTTGCGGGCTATGCCTACGCGCGCGAAGGGCATCCGAACGCCGATGTTCTGGCCCGAATGATCGACGGGATGGAAGGGGCGCAGGACGGCATCGTTACCGGCTCGGGCATGGCCGCGGTCACGGCGGTGATGCTGGGTTGCCTGAAGGCGGGCGATCATGTGCTGGGCGGCGATCAGCTTTACGGCCGGTCGCTGCGGATGATGGCCGAGGAATTGCCGCGCTTCGGCATCGCCACCTCGCTGGTCGATCCGACGGATGTGGCGGCCGTCGCGGCGGCGCTGCGGCCCGAGACCCGGATGATCCTGATCGAGCTGGTGTCCAACCCGACCCTGCGGGTGGCCGACATGGCGGGTATCGCCGCATTGGCGCGGGAACGCGGCATCCTGCTGGCGGTGGACAACACCTTCACAACGCCGCGCGCCTTTCGTCCATTTCAACACGGCGCGGATATCGTTATCCATTCGGTGACCAAGCTGCTGGCCGGCCATTCCGACGCAACGCTGGGTTATGCCGTGGCGCGCGACCCGGATCTGCAAAAGGCGATCCGCGATACGTCGGTGACGCTGGGCCTGACGCCCAGCCCGTTCGATTGCTGGCTGGCCGAGCGGGGGCTCTATTCCTTCGAGCTGCGCTATGACCGGGCGGAGGAAAACGCCAGGGCTCTGGCCGACGCGCTGGCTCGAATGGCGGGGGTGAAACAGGTGCTCTATCCCGGTCGCGCCGATCATCCCGACCATGCGCGCGCTGCCGCGCTGCTGGGGGCGCGCACAGGCAACATGCTGAGCTTCGAGCTGAACGGCGGGCGCGAAGCGGCCAACGCCTTTACCCGCGCCTGTCCGCAGATCGCCTTTGCGCCGACACTGGGCGATATAGGCACCACGCTGTCGCATCCGCCGTCCAGCTCGCATCGTGCGCTGAGCCCCGAGGCCCGTGCCGCACTGGGAATTGGCGAGGGGTTCTTCCGCGTCTCGGTGGGGGTGGAGTCCGCCGACCTGCTGATAGAAGAACTGGGGGCCGCCGTGGCGGCCACGCGCGCCTAGTGAGGCGCCTTGTGAACCAACTCGACCGAAAGGCCGGGACAGATCTGTTTGAGTTCGCGCACGATGATCTGCGGCCGTGGCACACGCGGCATGACCAGAACCAGTGTGCCGTGAAACCGCGCCCGCGACAATTCGGCAGCCACTTCCAGCGCGTCGAACCGGGCCGTGACCAGCGGACAAACCACGCAATCCACGCCGGCCGCGTCTGCCAGGTTATCGCCCAGTTGGTGTAAGGGCACAAAGCGCATCTCGGCGGGCGGCGTCTGCCCGGGCCATTGCGGCAGGTCCTCAGGCTGGAAGCCGATGGCAAGAACGCAAGGTCTGGTCATCACTGCGGTGTTCAGTGACAGATGCGGCCTGGAAAAGCTCATCCTCGGGCGCCCGTTTTCGGGCGACCATGCGGCGCGGGGCGAACCATCCCTGCGCAGGATGCTGCGCATCTTAACATGTCATGCAGCTTAAGCGGCATTTGCGTCGCCGGGCAACTCTGTTGTTGGCACGGCATTTACAATAGGCGCGCTCTGGGCAACGGTCCGGTCAGAACGCACAGCCCGGAGGCCTTGAATGAGTTCCGATTTTCCGGATGCAGTGTTGGCGGCAGTGCCACTTCCGATGCTGTTCGTTGGACCGGATGACCGGGTGGGGGCCATGAACGACCGCGCCCGGACATTGTTCGGGGCCGCCGGTGTCGGGCGGAACTACATCACCGTTTTGCGGCAGCCCGCGTTGCTGGATTGCGTCGAAGAGACGCTGCGCCTGCGCCAGCAGTGCCGGATCCGTTACCTGACCACCGACCTGGGGCGCGAGGCGGCATACGAGGTCACCGCGTCGCCGGTAGAGGGCGACTACGGAAGCGGCGCGCTTGTCTGTTTCGAGGACGTGACCGACCGCGAGCAGGCCGGGCAGATCCGCCGCGATTTCGTGGCCAATGTCAGCCATGAGCTCAAGACGCCGCTGACCGCGCTTCTGGGGTTCATAGAAACCTTGCGCGGCCCCGCACGCGACGATCCGCAGGCACGAGCGCGGTTTCTGGACATCATGGCGCATGAGGCGGAGCGGATGAACCGGCTTGTATCCGACCTGTTGTCGCTGTCGCGCGTCGAAAGCGAAGAGCGTATGCGCCCGGCCACCCGGATCGATGCCGTCGCATTGGTGAATTCCTGCGTCCGCACGCTAACCCCCATGGCCCGGACGGCCGGCGTCGATCTGGCCGTCACCGGGCGTGAGGCGCCGGTGATGGTGTTGGGCGATGCCGATCAGCTGACCCAGGTTTTCACGAACCTGATCGAGAATGGCATCAAATACGGCGGCTCGGGGGGCGAGGTGACGGTGGATACCGCCCTGACCGAACGCGAACTCGCCTTCCGCGGACCCGGCCTGACGGTCAGCGTCATCGACCGTGGCGAAGGGTTCGACCCGGTCCACATCCCGCGACTCACCGAACGATTCTATCGCGTCGATAGCCACCGAAGCCGCGAGATGGGCGGCACCGGGCTGGGTCTGGCGATCGTCAAGCATATCGTGAACCGTCATCGCGGCCGTTTTCGGATCGAGAGCCGGCCAGGACAGGGAAGCCGCTTTTCCGTCATGTTGCCCGTGGCTTGAGGCACCCGCGACGCGGGGTCGAACCGACGCAACGAAACTGCGCGCTGTCGGATCCATCGGTTGTCATGAAACTGTTACACTACTGTCACAAAACCATAGTGCGCCGCGCCTAGGACGCAGCCCAAGGTTGCTCGGACGGGTGACCGAACACGAGATATCAGGAGCAAGATATGTCCTTTGTGAAACTGACCGCCTCGACCATGGCGATCGCTGCCCTGTCTGCCACGGCTGCGGCGGCGCGCGACGAGATCCGCATCGTCGGGTCGTCCACCGTGTTTCCCTATACGCAGGCCGTGGCCGAACAGTTTGCGAACATGACCGGCGCGCCCTCTCCGGTCGTCGAATCCACCGGCACCGGCGGCGGCATGAAGATCTTCTGCCAGGGCATCGGCGAATCATTCCCGGACATCACCGGCGCCTCGCGCGCCATGAAAGCGTCCGAGTGGGATCTGTGCGTCGGCAACGGTGTCGATGACATCACCGAAGTGCAGATCGGCAGCGACGGTCTGTCGATCGCCGTGTCGCGCGACAGCGAATACGACTGGAACCTGACCGAAGAGCAGGTGTATCGCGCGCTGGCCGCCGAAGTGCCGGTCGACGGCGAAATGGTCGCCAACCCCTACACCAAATGGTCCGACATCGACCCGGCCCTGCCGGACGAGGAAATCCTTGCCTATGGTCCGCCGCCAACCTCGGGCACCCGCGACGCCTTTGTCGAACTGGCCATCGTTGACGGCTGCATGGACATCCCGATGATCGCCGAAAAGGGCGAAGACTGGGCCGAACAGAATTGCGCCCGCCTGCGTCAGGACGGCCCGTTCATCGAGGCCGGCGAGAACGACAACCTGATCGTGCAGCGACTTCAGGCCGATGCGCATGCCGTGGGCATCTTTGGCTATTCCTTCCTGTTCGAAAACCAGGACACGCTGAAGCCGGTTGCCATCGCCGGTGTCGAGCCCAGCTTCGAAACGATCGAATCGGGTGAATACGACATCGCGCGCCCGCTGTTCTTCTACACCAAGAACGCGCATCGCGGCGTGATCCCGAACCTTCAGGGCTTCATCGAGGAATATGTCTCCGAGGATGCGATGGGCCCGGGCGGTTACCTGGCCGAGCGCGGTCTTGTTCCTCTGGGTGACAAGAAGCGCGCCCAGGAGCAGAAAGAGGCCATCGAGGCCATTGCCATGGACCCGAAGAAATAAGCTTCGGTTGATCCCGACCGCCGCCCGCGTGTATTCGGGCGGCGGTTTCATTTCATCCAAGAGTCCATCCCATGACACTCTTCGCCTTCGTCCTGCTTCTGGCAATGTCGATTGCCGGGTATATCTGGAACCGTCAGGCGGCGGCTGCGCTGCGCGCAGGGGGCGGGAGGCTGCATTCGCTGTCGGGCTTTCACGGGATGTATGCGTTCCTGTGTCGTTCATTCCGGTTTTCGTGCTGATCCTTCTATGGCTCGCTCTGCAAGGCCCGGTGATAACCGCCATCGTCATGAACAGCCTGCCCGACGGCGCGCTGGAAGGGCTGGATAGCGGCGCGAGGCAATTGATCCAGGCAGAAATCAGTTCGATCGCCGCAGGCAACATCTTCGGCACGCCGGAGCCGTGGAAGATGGAAGCGGCGCGGCAACTGGTTCGGCTGCACGATATCTCTGTCTGGGCCCTGCTGGCCATTACGCTGGGCCTGTCCGGGGCGCTTGTGCTGTTTTCGCGGCGCCGAGTTTCGGCCGAATTCCGCGCCCGCCACGGGGTCGAGCGGATCGTTTCCGGGCTGATGATCTTCTGTGCGGTGGTGGCGATCTTCGTGACCCTCGGCATCATCGGATCGTTGCTGTTCGAAACGCTGAAGTTCTTCGAAAAGGTGCCGTTCACCAAATTCCTGTTCGGCATCAACTGGGAACCGCAGATTCCAATCCGCGAGGGTCAGGTCGCCGCTGCCGGTGCTTTCGGCTGGGTGCCGGTCATCCTCGGCACCATGGTCATCACCGTGGTCGCCCTTGTTCTGGCGGTGCCGGTGGGGTTGATGTCGGCCATCTATCTGAATGAATTCGCTCCGAAATGGTTCCGCGCGACGGCCAAGCCGTTGCTTGAAATCCTGGCCGGCGTGCCGACGGTGGTTTACGGCTTCTTCGCCATCCTGGTCGTGGCGCCGGTGATTCGCGATTTCGGTCAGTCGCTAGGGCTGGATGTTTCGCCGAACACGGCGCTTGCGGCAGGCGGGGTGATGGGCGTCATGCTGATCCCGTTCATCTCATCCTTCGCTGACGACGCGCTGTCGGCGGTGCCGCAGGCGCTGCGCGAAGGGGCGCTGGGGCTGGGCGCCACACGGGCCGAGATGATGACCACGGTGCTGTTTCCTGCCGCCATCCCCGGCATTGTCGGCGGTGTCCTTCTGGCGGTCAGTCGCGCCATCGGCGAGACCATGATCGTCGTCATGGCCGCAGGATTGATGGCCAAGATGACGATCAACCCGCTGGAAAGCGTCACCACTGTGACGGTTCAGATCGTCACCTTGCTGATCGGCGACACCTCTTTCGACAATCCCAAGACGCTCGCGGCTTTCGCACTGGGGATGATGCTGTTCATCGTTACGCTTGTCATCAACGTCTTCGCGTTGCGCATCGTGCGCAAGTATCGCGAAGCCTACGACTGAGGGGGACGCCATGGCCGATACCGACGCTTCGCGCGAAAGCGGATTGCTGGCGCCAAATGCCGGCCCGGCGCTGCGCCGGCGCAATCGATACCAGATCAGGTTGCAGATCATCGGCATGGCCGCGATCGGCTTTGCCCTGCTGATGCTGGTCATCCTGGTCGGCTCGCTGATCGCGTCGGGCTACAAGGCGTTCACGCAGACCCACCTGACCCTGGACGTCTTCATCGACCCCGCCGAGATCCAGGTCGAGCGTCTGCCGCGCGGCGGATTCGATGACGTGATCGAAACCGCGCTCTTGAAGAAGTTTCCCACTGTCGAAGGGCGTGCCGAAACCCGGGCACTGACCGACATCCTGAGCAATGGTGCGCAATTCCAGCTGCGTGACCGGATCGTCGAAAACCCGTCGCTGATCGGCCAGACCATCAGGGTGACGGTGCCTGTCTCGGACCGTTTCGACCAGCTGAACAAGGGCCTTGTGGATCGCAGCACGCCCGAGGAACTGCGCCAGGTCAAGGATCAGGCCATCGCCTGGTTCGACCAGTTGAAACAATCGGGCGCAATCAGCAAGCCGCTGAACTGGGCGCTTCTGACCAATGCCGATTCGCGCTTTCCGGAACTCGCGGGGCTGAAGGGCGCTTTGGTGGGGTCGTTCTGGGCGCTTCTGGTGTGTTTCGTGATATCCTTCCCGCTGGGTATCGGCGCGGCGATCTACCTTGAGGAATTCGCACCCAGAAATAGATTCAGCGACCTGATCGAGGTCAATATCAACAACCTCGCCGCGGTGCCATCGGTGGTGTTCGGCCTGCTTGCACTGGCGGTTTTCCTGGGCTGGTTCGGGCTCCCGCGCTCGGCGCCGCTGGTGGGGGGCATGACTCTTGCGCTGATGACCATGCCAACGATCATCATTGCCACACGGGCTGCGCTGAAATCGGTGCCGCCCTCGATTCGCCAGGCAGCACTGGGCGTCGGGGCGTCCAAGCACCAGGTGGTGTTCGGTCATGTCCTGCCGCTGGCGATGCCGGGCATCCTGACCGGCACCATCATCGGTCTCGCCCAGGCGTTGGGGGAAACCGCGCCGCTGTTGCTGATCGGGATGAACGCCTTCATCACCTCGGCGCCCGGTTCACCTCTGGACAGCGCCACGGCGCTGCCCACGCAAATCTTCATCTGGGCCGACAGCCCGGAGCGCGGCTTCGTCAGCCGCACCTCGGCCGCGATCCTGGTGCTTCTGACGTTCCTGATCGCGATGAACGCCTTGGCGATCTATCTGCGTAGCAAGTTCGAGCGGAAATGGTAGAAACGGGACCACGACAATGAACGACATGCGAAAAGTGGAGAGAGACGTGGACGCCAGAGAGGTCAAGATTTCCGCCCGTGACTGTCAGGTATGGTACGGCGACAACCACGCCATCAAGGACGTCAACGTGGATATCGAGGAAAAGACCGTGACCGCGTTCATCGGTCCCTCGGGCTGCGGGAAATCCACCTTTCTGCGCTGCCTCAACCGGATGAACGACATGATCGACAACTGCCGGATCGAAGGCACGATCACGCTGGATGGCCAGGATATCTATGACCCGCGGGTCGATCCGGTGCAGCTGCGCGCGAAGGTGGGCATGGTCTTTCAGAAACCGAACCCGTTTCCGAAATCGATCTATGACAACATCGCCTATGGGCCACGCATCCACGGCCTGGCCCGCGGCAAGGCCGAACTGGACGAGATCGTCGAGAAATCCCTGCGCCGCGGGGCCATCTGGGACGAGGTGAAGGATCGGCTGGACGCGCCGGGCACCGGCCTGTCCGGCGGTCAGCAGCAACGGCTGTGCATCGCGCGCGCCATTGCGACCCAGCCCGAGGTTCTGTTGATGGACGAGCCGTGCAGCGCGCTGGACCCGATCGCGACCGCCCAGGTCGAGGAACTGATCGACGAGCTGCGCAAGGACTATTCGGTGGTGATCGTCACCCATTCCATGCAACAGGCCGCGCGCGTCAGCCACAAGACGGCTTTCTTTCATCTCGGCAACCTCGTGGAATATGGCGAGACCGGGCAGATATTTACCAATCCGCGCGACCCGCGGACCGAAAGTTACATTACCGGCCGGATCGGCTGAGAAAGGGACCGGGAAGATGTCGGATCAAGGACACCATATCGTTGCCTCCTATGACCGCGACCTGGAGGCTATCCAGGCGATGATCATGAAGATGGGCGGCCTGGTCGAGGCCGCGATCCTCGATGCGGCCACATCGCTGGAGCGGCGCGACGAGGAACTGGCCGAAAGCGTCCGCCGCGGCGACAAGGCGATCGACGAGCTGGAAGAGCAGGTGAACGAGGAATGCGCGCGCGTGATCGCGCTGCGCTCGCCCACGGCGACGGATTTGCGCACCGTTCTGACGGTGATGAAGATATCGGGCAACCTAGAGCGCGTGGGCGATTATGCCAAGAACCTGGCCAAGCGGACCTCGGTTCTGGTGCAGATGCAGCCCGTTGAAGGCGCGGCGGGCGCGATCCGGCGCATGGGCAAGACCGTAGAAGGGATGCTGAAGGACGCGCTGGACGCCTATATCCAGCGCGATGCGGAACTGGCCCAGGACGTGCGGATGCGCGACCATGAGGTGGACCAGATGTACAACGCGCTGTTCCGCGAATTCCTGACTTTCATGATGGAGGATCCGCGCAACATCACCGCCTGCATGCATCTGCATTTCATTGCCAAGAACATCGAGCGCATGGGCGATCATGTCACGGCGATCGCCGAGCAGGTGATCTATCTCAGCACCGGGGTGATGCCCGAGGACGACCGGCCCAAGGGCGACCGGACCCCGTTTCAGAATGCCGAGGTGGATGAGTGATGGCCGCCGCCGAACAGCCACGGGTTCTGGTTGTCGAGGACGAGCCGTCGCAGCGCGAGGTTCTGGCCTATAACCTGGAAGCCGAGGGTTTCACTGTGTCGCGTGCAGAAAACGGTGAAGAGGCGCTGTTGCAGGTCAGGGAATTCCCGCCGGACATCATCGTGCTGGACTGGATGCTGCCCAAGGTCTCGGGCATCGAGGTCTGTCGGCGGATCAAGACCCGCTCCGAGACGCGCGAACTGCCGATCATCATGCTAAGCGCCCGGTCGGAAGAGGTCGACAGGGTGCGGGGGCTTGAAACCGGCGCCGACGATTACGTCATCAAGCCGTATTCCATCGTCGAGCTGATGGCGCGTGTCCGCGCCCAGCTGCGCCGGACCCGCCCGGCCGCGGTTGGCGGGCAACTGACCTACGAGGATATCGTGCTGGACGGCGAAACCCATCGGGTGACGCGCGAAGGCATGCCCCTGAAACTGGGGCCGACGGAGTTCCGGCTGTTGTCGACCTTCATGGAAAAACCGGGCCGGGTCTGGAGCCGCGAACAATTGCTGGACCGCGTTTGGGGCCACGACATCTATGTCGATACCCGCACCGTCGACGTTCATATCGGGCGGCTGCGCAAGGCACTGCGTCAGCACGGCGGGGCAGACCCGCTGCGCACCGTCCGCGGCGCCGGCTATGCGTTGGGCTGAAGAACGCGAAACCCGTCCCACCGGGACCGGGGCGTCATGGGATCAAGCCCGGCTTTGTTGTTGATGGCGTGGATACCCACCAAACGGCGCAGAGGTGATATCCCGGCGACATGCGCTATTCGGCGACTCGCGCCAGCGTGCCGACCAGATCGCCATACCCGGTAAAGCGCCGCTCATAGGCAAGGCCCAGCCGGGCGGCGCAGTCCGCCGCCTTGGCGTCCAACGCGGCATCGTCGGTCTGGGCCTGGTAGACCAGCGTTTCGTAATTGCCGAAATACATCTCCAGCAATTCCGGGTGGCGGTCCAGGCCAAGCGGTTTCCACACGAAGGCGTCGAACTGGCGCACCAGGAAATCAGTCAGATAGAAGGCCGTTGCCTCATCCCGCTCGGCGAAGTCGGCGTTGCCCTCGAAGAAGGAATAGCAATGCGGACCTTCCATCATCTGCACGCCAAGCCGCGCGCAGGCGTCCTGTAACTGTCCGCCGGTGCCGCAATCGGCATAGACCACGAAGATATCGTCATAGGTGGCGCGATGCTTTTCCACCGCGGCCACGACGGCGGGGGTGATGCGGCCGGGATGGTTATGCAGGATCGCGGGCAGGCAGGTCAGGTCGATATGGGTCCAGCCGTTGGCCGCCTTCAGCGCCAGGATCTCATGCGCCAGTGCACCGCAGGCGATCAGCAGGACGCGGCCCTTGCCCGAGGACAGATCCAACCCGCCGGTGGTCAGTGCCTTGTCGTCCAGTTCCATCTCATTTTCTCCGACGCGACCAGAGGCGCCCGATCAGGGCCATTGCCACCAGCAGGGCTGGCAGCACGACATATCCGACCGCGCCCGTGCCACCGGACAGTTGCGCGCCCGCAAAGACCGTAAGCGCGGCGGCAAGCAGGACGACGGCAAGGATCACGGCAAGGCGACTGGCGGGCATGGCGACCTCCGTTTCCCATGATCTGGGGGCGACGGTCGGGGAAGGGAAGGGGGCCGGATCAGCCGGAAGCCAGCTGGTTGTGTTTGCGCGTCATGAAATCCTTGGCGGTTTCCACTGCGACGGCGGCATCGCGGCAATATGCGTCAGCGCCGATGGCGCGTCCGAATTCCTCGTTCAGCGGCGCGCCGCCGACCAGCACGATGTAATCGTCACGCTTGCCTTGTTCCTTCAGCGTGTCGATCACCACCTTCATGTAGGGCATCGTCGTGGTCAGCAGGGCGGACATGCCCAGGATGTCGGGCTGCTCGGTCTCCAGCGCCTCGAGATAGGCCTCGACCGCGTTGTTGATACCCAGGTCCACCACCTCGAACCCGGCACCTTCCATCATCATGCTGACAAGGTTCTTGCCGATGTCGTGGATGTCGCCCTTGACGGTGCCGATCACCATCTTGCCCATGCGCGGCGCGCCGGTTTCGGCCAGCAGCGGTTTGAGGATGAACATCCCCCCCTTCATCGCGTTGGCGGCCAGCAGAACCTCGGGCACGAAAAGGATGCCGTCGCGGAAGTCGCGCCCGACGATCGTCATGCCGGCGACAAGCGCTTCGGTCAGCACCTTGTAGGGTTCCCAGCCGCGCTCCAGAAGGATGTTCACACCCTCCTCGATCTCTTCCTTCAAGCCGTCGTAAAGGTCGTCATGCATTTGCAGGACAAGCTCTTCGTCGGAGAGTTCCGAGAGGATGATGTCGTCTTCGTCGTCGGCCATTTGTCTTGATCTCCCGGGGCTGGGCGGTGTTCGCGCAAGTTGAATGGGTGATAAAGGAATGCGCCGCCGCGACATGGCGGATTGCGACATTGGCGGGGCTGCAACCGACGCCCACCCGCGCAAAGCCCGCCTGGAGCGAGGTTTCCGACTCGCGCCCCGGCGCGGGGCTGGCGTGGCGCGTGAAAATGTTCTACCTTCGTTCCATGACGGTATCACCATCGCACAAGGACGCCGCCGCGCTGCGCAGGGGTCGGGCTGCCGCCAGCAACCGCACCGGCCGGTTCGAGCCCTATGACCGCGTCCTCGTCGACGATGGCTGGCCGCGCGACGACGATCTGCCAGCGCTACGCACCGAGTTGAGCATCGAGCGGCCGCGCAGCGTGATCACGCGCAACACCTCGCCCGACGTGCCCTTCGATCGCTCGATCAATCCCTATCGCGGGTGCGAGCATGGCTGCATCTATTGCTTCGCGCGCCCTAGCCATGCATGGTTGGGCCTGTCCCCCGGTCTGGATTTCGAAACACGGCTGGTGGCCCGGCCAGAGGCGCCTGCGGTGCTGTCCGGTGAACTGGCGAAAAGGAATTACGCGCCGCGTACCATCGCCATCGGCACCAACACAGACCCCTATCAGCCGATCGAAAAGGACCAGCGGATCATGCGTGGCATCCTTGAGGTGTTGTGGGCGCACCGCCACCCGGTGGGCATCGTGACAAAGGGCACGCTGATCGAACGGGACATCGACATCCTTTCGGACATGGCGCGTTACCGGCTGGTTAGGGTCGGCATCTCGGTCACCACGCTGGAGCGCGACCTGAGCCGCCGGATGGAACCACGCGCCCCCGCCCCGGAACGACGGCTCAAGACTGTCGAGCGGCTGGCCGCAGCCGGGATCGAGACGCGGATCATGGCCGCACCGATGATCCCGGCGCTGACGGACCACGAGATCGAGGCGATCCTGGGTGCCGGAAAACGCGCCGGCGCCATCGCGGCAAGCTGGGTCATGCTGCGTCTGCCGCGCGAAGTGTCCGGCCTGTTCCAGGACTGGCTGGCCGAGCATTTCCCGGACCGTGCAGGCCGCGTGATGGCGCGACTGCGCGAAATGCATGGCGGCAAGGATTATGATTCCGAATGGGGAAAACGGATGCGCGGACAAGGGCATTACGCCCAGATGATGGCCGCCCGGTTCAACCGGGCCGCACGATCGCTGGGGCTGAACGCAACGCTTCCGCCACTGGACAGTTCCAGGTTTCGGATTCCACCGCGCCCCGGCGATCAGTTGTCGCTGTTCTGACCGGTCAGCTCCGACGCCGGCGGCGGGGACGGGGCGACGCTTCATCCGCCCCGGTGCCGTCCACGGCCGAAGAGAAGGGGCCGAGGGCATCGGTGATCTGGTCCAGTGTCGGGCGCGGCCCGCGCGCGCGGATTTCCAGCGCCTCGCGCATGGCGCGCAGATGCTCGGGCGTGGTGCCGCAACAGCCGCCGATAATCGTCGCGCCGCAGTCGCGCGCCAGCACCGCGTAATCGGCCATCAGGGCCGGCGTCCCGTCATAATGGATGTGGCCGTCCTGATATTTCGGGATTCCCGCGTTGCCCTTTGCGATGAGCGGCAATTCGCTGCCTGAGGCGGCGAAACCCAGCAGCGTGCGCAAGAGGTCGGACGCGCCGACGCCGCAATTCGCGCCAAAGGCCAGCGGTGGATAAGGCAGCTTGTCCACCATCTCGACCATGTTGGACGAGGTCAGGCCCATCATCGTGCGCCCTGCGGTGTCGAAGCTCATGGTGCCGCACCACGGCATTCCGGCCAGTTTCGCGGCCTCACCTGCGGCCTTGTATTCATCGGCGGCCGAGATCGTTTCGACCCACAGAACGTCGGTGCCGCCTTCTTTCAGGCCCTCGGCCTGTTCATGGAAGATCTCTACGGCACCGGCATAAGACAGGTTGCCCATCGGTTCCATGATTTCACCCGTCGGGCCGATCGAACCTGCCACCACGACTGGCCGCCCGGCGGAGTCGGCGACTTCGCGGCCCAGCTCGGCAGCGGCGCGATTCAATTCGCGTACCCGGCCCTGTGCCGCGTGCAGTTTCAGCCGCGCGGCATTGGCACCGAAACTGTTGGTCAGGAACAGGTCCGACCCGGCCTCTACCGCGCCGCGATAGAGGGTCCGGATCCTTTCAGGCTGATCGACATTCCACAATTCAGGCGCGTCGCCCGACTGCAGGCCCATGTTGAACAGGTTCGTACCTGTGGCCCCATCGGCAAGCAGCCAGTCGCGCTCGGCAAGAAGACGAGAAAGGGCTTGGCTCATGCGGTCGGTCCTTCGGCTTGGGACTGGGGCGCCACGGCAAGGCCCGGCATTCATCGCCCCGATATCATGTCGGTGTGCCCCGAGCAGAGTCATAATCGTCACATGCACACCCAGTCGCGGCATGTGCCGCGCCCGGCGTGCAGCGCGATCAGACCTCGCGCAGCAACTGGGCCTTGGCTTCGGCCTGCAATTCGATCATCATCTTGCGGATGGTGGCGGCATCGGCCTTGTTGCCCAGATCGCCGGAGAGCTTGCGAAACACATCCTCGGTGCCGGCCTCTTCAAAATCGGCCTTCACCACCTCGGCGGCATAGGCCGTCGCCTCGTCGCCGGTCTTGCCCAGCAATTCGGCCGCCCAGAGCCCCAGCAGCTTGTTCGCGCGGGCCTGGGCGCGGAACTTCATTTCCTCGTCATGGGCGAATTTGTTTTCAAACGCACTCTCGCGGTCATCAAAGGTCGTCATCGGCCTTGTCCTCCAGAATCTCGTTGCCGCGCTTTTACGGGATTGCGGCGCAGATGCCTAGGGGTTCGCGTCGCGCGACGGTCGGTATTGCACCGCCGCTTGCCCTGACACCTGCCATCGCATAAGACGGGCGCCAAGGAACGGGCATGGCGGGCGGCCACGGCCCGAGTTTGGAGTTTCCATGGCACGGCGCAAGAAAATCTACGAGGGCAAGGCGAAAATTCTCTACGAAGGGCCCGAACCCGGCACCCTGGTTCAATATTTCAAGGATGACGCAACCGCCTTCAATGCCGAAAAGCGGGCAACGGTCGAAGGCAAGGGCGTACTGAACAACCGGCTCAGCGAATTCTTCATGACCGGGCTGGCCCAGATCGGTGTGCCGACCCATTTCATCAAGCGCATCAACATGCGTGAACAGCTGATCCGCGCGGTCGAGATCATCCCGCTGGAGGTGATCGTGCGCAACTATGCTGCCGGCTCGATGGCCAAGCGACTTGGGCTTGAGGAAGGCGCCGATCTGCCACGCCCGATCGTCGAGTTCAGCTACAAGCAGGATTCGCTGGGCGACCCGCTGGTGCCCGAGGAATACATCATTGCCTTCGGCTGGGCGACGCAGCAGGACCTGGACGACATGATCGCGCTGGCGCTGCGCGTCAATGACTTCATGTCGGGCGTGATGTATGGCGCCGGCATCAGGCTGGTCGATTTCAAGATAGAGATCGGACGGATCTACGAGGGCGATTTCATGCGCCTGGTGGTGGCCGACGAGATCAGCCCGGACAGTTGCCGCCTGTGGGACATCAAGACCGGCCAGAAGCTGGACAAGGACGTGTTCCGGCGCGATCTGGGCAATCTGACCGATGCCTATACGGAAGTGGCGCGACGGTTGGGCGTGCTGCCGACGAACGTGACGCATGCCACGAAGCCGACGCTCATCAACTAGGCGGAGTTCAATGAGTATTTCTGGCAAGATGAAGAGGAAGGCGCCGCGATGAAAGCCCGTGTTCATGTAATGTTGAAGGATGGCGTGCTGGACCCGCAGGGCGAGGCCGTGCGCCATGCCCTGGAAACGCTGGGTTTCACCGGGGTGGGGGGCGTGCGCCAGGGCAAGGTGATCGACCTGGAACTGGCGGAAACCGACGCGCGAAAGGCGCGGGCGACAGTCGAGGATATGTGCGGGAAGCTGCTGGCCAACACGGTGATCGAACGCTACGATATCGAGATCGGCTGAGATGCGCGCGGCATTGATGAGCGCCTGGCGCGCGCCCCTGGACATCGTGCAACTGCCCGAGCCGGTCTGTCCCGAGGGTGGAGTAGTTCTGCGCGTGCTGGCTTGCGGCGTGTGCCGGTCGGACTGGCATGTCTGGACCGGCGGCGATCCGGTGGACCTGCCGCATGTGCCGGGGCACGAGTATTGCGGCGTCGTCGAAGAGGTGGGGGTCGGTGTCACACGGTGGCGCGCCGGCGACCGGGTCATCGCGCCGTTCATCCTGGCCTGCGGCCATTGTCCCGACTGTGCGGCGGGGCATCAGACGATCTGCGCCGATCAGGCGTTGCCGGGGTTCACGCACGCGGGTGCCTTTGCCGAGCGGATCGCGGTGCCCCATGCCGATGCCAACCTGACCCGCCTGCCGGCGGGGATGGACCCGGCCCTGGCCGCGGCACTGGGCTGTCGCGTTACCACCGCCTGGCACGCGCTGACCGGGCGGGCGGCGCTGGCCCCGGGTGAATGGCTGGCCGTTTTCGGGGGCGGCGGTGTCGGGCTGTCGGCCCTGCTGCTGGGGCGCGCACTGGGCGCGCGGGTCGTGGTCGTCGATGTTGTTGACGAAAAACTGGATTTCGCACGGCAGCTTGGGGCCGATGCGGTGGTCAACGCCACGCATTCCGATGCGGCCGAGGCGGTGCGGACGCTTAGCGGCGGCGGGGCCGATGTGGCCATCGATGCGCTTGGCGTTCCGGAAACCGTCGTGCCGGCGTTGAAGTCGCTGCGCAAGCTCGGGCGCATGGTGCAGGTGGGCATGCCCGCGGGCGAACATGTGGCGATGACCCTGCCCATGGACGCGATTTATTCCGGACAGCTGGCCATCTATGGCACGCGGGGGATGCCGGCCTGGGGCTATTCCGGGTTGCTGAATTTGATCGATGGCGGGCATGTCGACCTGACACCGCTGATCGCGCGGCGCGTCACCCTGTCGGATGCGAGCGCCGAGCTGGCCGCCTTCGACGGGCCGGCGGCGCCCGGCGTCGCGGTCATCACCGATTTCTCCAGTTGAAAAAGGACGCAGCCAGATGAAAAGCGCTGTCATACAGTTTCCCGGATCGAACTGCGACCGCGATCTGGCCGTGGCGCTGAATCATGTCGGCGGTGCGGGGCCGGCAAGGATCGTCTGGCACAAGGAGACCAGCCTGCCTGACGGCCTGGACCTGGTGGCGATTCCCGGCGGATTTTCCTTCGGTGATTATCTGCGTTGCGGGGCGATCGCCGCGCGTTCGCCGATCACCCGGGCGATCGTGGAATTCGCGGAACGGGGCGGGTATGTCCTCGGGATCTGCAATGGCTTTCAGGTTCTGACCGAGACCGGGTTGCTGCCCGGCGCGCTGATGCGCAATGCCAATCTCAAATACATTTGCCGTACCGTGGGTCTGCGGGTTGAAACCGCCGACAGCGCCTTCACCAACGCCTATGCGGCCGGGCAGGAGATCGCCCTGCCGATCGCGCATCACGACGGCAATTTTACCGCGGATTCCGACACCCTGGCGCGGCTCGAAGACGAGCGGCGGATCGCGTTCCGCTACACCGACAACCCCAACGGATCGGTGGGCGACATCGCCGGGATTCTCAGCGCGAACCGCCGGGTGCTGGGGATGATGCCGCATCCCGAACGTGCCAGCGAGGCGGCGCATGGCAATATCGACGGGGCGGTGCTTTTCCGCTCATTGGCCGGCGCGATGGCCCCGGCGTGATGTTGCGCGCTTGAGCGGCTGCCGCGCAGCGCCTACATTCGCGTAATGTCGAGATCCCGAACACCGGAGGCACCGGCACCGCCGCGGGGCGGTGTGGGCTGGCGCGTGCGCGCGATCCTGGCCGGGCTCTTCCTTGTCGCGGCGGGCGTGGTCTGGATAACCAACGACTTGCTGAGCGAACGGTTCACCGCGGCGACGCGCAACCGGGCTGAGGTGCGGCTGGCGCTTTACGCGGGCAATCTGATGAGCGAACTGCAGCGTGCCTCGGTTGTGCCGCTGCTTCTTTCGCGTGATCCCACGCTTATCAGCGCGTTGAACTCGGGCGATTTCGTGAAGACCTCTCAGCGGCTTATTTCCTATGTCGACGAGATCGGCGCGGCATCGATCACGCTGCTGGATTCGGACGGGCGCGTCGTGGCAGCCACGGACCGCAGCCGGATTGGCGCGAACCTGATGCAGGAGCCCTATTTCATCGAAGCGCAGCGCACCAACGACACCGTCTTTCTGAGCACGCCGACCGAAACGGGTTCCTATGCGTTCACTTATGCGCGACGGATGGTGAGCGAGCGCAAGATGATCGGCGTGATTGCCGTGGCTGTCGATCTGGCAAAGTTCGAGCAAAGCTGGGCCGGAATCTCCGACGCGGTCATTGTCACCAACAGCGAGGGCGAGATTCTGCTGGCGACCGAGCCGCGCTGGCGCGGCCTGACGATTGACGAGGCGCTTGCGGCGCGGTCGGCGCCTACCGCGATCCAGCGCGCGATCCAGGTCACCGCCGACTGGGCTGCGCTGCCGCCCGATGCCTATGTCCTGGGCGAGGCGGTGATGCGCAATGAGGCACGGATTCCGTTCCGTGGCTGGCGGCTGATAAGCTTCACCACTTATTCTTCGATCCGTGAACGTGTGAACGGGGTGCTCGCGCTCGAGATCATGGGGTTTGCGATCGTTCTGGCGCTTGGTTTCTATGTGAGTTCCCGCCGGGCGCAGTCCCGCTCTGTCTTCTTCCAGCGGGAGACGACCGAGTTGCGCGCGCTGAATGCGCGCTTGCAGCGGGAAATCGCCCAACGCGAGAAGGTGGAAAAGAACCTCAAGGTGGCTGAACAGACGCTTGCGCAAAGCTCCAAGCTGGCAGCATTGGGCGAGATGTCGGCGGCGGTCAGTCACGAGTTGAACCAGCCGCTTGCGGCAATGAAGACCTATCTGGCCGGTGCGCGGCTGTTGTTGCAACGCAAGCGGCCCGACGAGGCGATGGCCGCGTTCCTGCGCATTGATGACCTGATCGAACGGATGGGCGCCATCACCCGGCAATTGAAAAGCTATGCGCGCAAGGACGGAGACATTTTCGAACCGGTCGATTTCAAGCAGTCGATCTCGTCCGCGCTGTCGATGATGGAACCGCAGCTGAAGCGGCGGAAAGTAACGATCACGCGGACATTGCCGCCGGATCCGGTAATGGTAATGGCCGATCGCATCCGGTTGGAGCAGGTAATCATCAACCTTTTGCGGAATGCGCTGGATGCGACCAAGCTGAGCCCTTCACCGCAAATCGACCTGATCCTGACGGCGGGCGACACGGCGACGCTGCGTGTGCGCGACAACGGCCACGGCGTCGATGATCTGGATGCGTTGTTCGAACCGTTCTACACGACCAAGGTCGCCGGCGAGGGCGTCGGCCTGGGGCTGGCCATTTCATCGGGGATCGTGAATGACCATGGCGGCCGACTGACCGCCTATAACGGCCGAAGCGGCGGCGCCGTCTTCGAGGTTCAACTTCCATTGCTTGAAGAAAACGCCGCGGCGGCGGAGTAGGATCATAAAGGAGGGGCCGATGGCTCGTGGCATCAAGGTCGCCATCATCGACGACGAACAGGACATGCGGCAGTCAATCAGCCAATGGCTTGCACTTAGCGGTTTCGACACCGCCACCTTCGCCTCGGCGGAGGATGCGCTCAAGGAGATCGGAGCGGATTTTCCCGGCATGGTGATTACCGACATCCGGATGCCGGGGATGGGCGGCATGGCTCTGCTCAAGCGGTTGATGGGAATCGACAGCACGTTGCCGGTTATCATCATCACCGGACACGGCGATGTTCCGATGGCGGTGGAAGCGATGCGCCTGGGCGCTTACGATTTTCTGGAAAAGCCGTTCAACCCCGACCGGATGACGGAATTGGCCAAGCGCGCGGCCCAGACGCGACGCCTGACACTGGACAACCGCACCCTGCGCCGCGAACTGTCGGATGGCACCGTCCTTATGAAAAAGCTGATCGGAAGTTCGCCCGCGATGGAACGGCTGCGCGAAGACATCCTGGATCTGGGGCAGGCCGATGGCCATGCGCTGATCGAGGGAGAAACCGGCAGCGGCAAGACGCTGGTGGCCCATGCCCTGCATGCCGTGGGGCCGCGTGCGGGGCGAAAATTCGTCACCATTTCCTGTGCAGCCTTTGGCGAAGAGGATCTGGCCGCGCGCTTGTTCGGACCGGTCCAGGCGGGAAATGCGCTGCCGCTGATCGAGGAGGCGCGTGGCGGCACCCTTTGTCTTGAGGATATTGAAGCCCTGCCGCTTGCGCTTCAGGCGCGGTTGCTGAACTTCATCAACGCCCAGGGAACCCCCGCCGAAACCCGCATCATCGCCGTCAGCAACCTGCAGGAGCAGGGCAAGACCTGCGAGGACATGCTGCGCCCGGACCTGTATTACCGGCTGGCGGCGATGAAGATCACCCTGCCGCCGCTCCGCGCCCGGGGCGAGGACATCCTGACATTGTTCACACGGTTGAGCGAACAGTTCGCCGAGGAATACGGCTGCGATGCGCCAGAGGTCAGTGCGCAGGAGGCAGCGCAATTGTTGCAGGCGCCCTGGCCGGGCAATGTGCGACAGTTGATCAACGTGGCCGAGCGCGCCGTTCTGCAGAACCGCCGTGGCAGCGGCAGCATCGCCAGCCTGCTCATGTCGGATGACGACCAGACATTGCCGGTGATGACAACCGAAGGCAAACCGCTGAAGGAATATGTCGAAGCGTTCGAGCGGATGCTGATCGACAACACGATGCGGCGTCACAGGGGGTCGATCGTCAATGTGATGGAAGAACTCAGCCTGCCGCGCAGAACTCTGAACGAGAAGATGGCGAAATACGGGCTTAACCGATCAGATTATCTGTGAACGCTGCATCGTCGCGGATGACAAAAACATCATTGTCTTCGACCATAAAGTGCCGATAAGGTAACGCTACGGGGGCACGCCCGGATATCGGCGATGCCATCCTGATCAGATTCGCTTTATTCCGCGTCGCCCCGGTGCGTTTGCCCGGCCCGGCCCGGAACAGACCGATCGGCCCTACGGGTCACCAGATTGCCCTTGCCGTTAACGGGACGGGCCGCATAATTGGATGCCGCACTCGGCGTCGGAGACAAACCGCGATGGAACGCGTGCACATGGACAGGCAAAGAACGGGCAGGCATCGGACCGCCCTTCGCGCCGCTTTCACGCCACCCCACGCCACAATCAGACACCACCCGCATCGCGCCGCCCCGCCAGGGACGGGACGCATGCCGAGGTGCATTGGAACACTATGGTCAAGAAAATGCTTATCGATGCCACCCACGCGGAAGAATGCCGCGTCGTGGTGGTCGACGGAAACAAGGTTGACGAGTTCGACTTCGAAAGCGTCAACAAACGGCAACTCGCCGGAAATATCTATCTCGCAAAGGTAACACGGGTCGAACCGTCGCTTCAGGCGGCCTTTGTGGATTACGGTGGCAACCGCCACGGATTTCTCGCGTTTTCCGAGATTCATCCCGATTACTATCAGATCCCGGTGGCCGACCGGGAGGCGCTGCTTGAGGAAGAGCGTGCCTATGCAGAAGCCATGGCCGCCGAGGAAGAGGAAAAACCGGCCAAGTCGAAGCGCGGCTCTCGTGGAAGGTCGCGGTCGAAACCGGCGCAGGCACGCTCGGACGACGCGGTGGATAAGCGCGAGATCTCAGAGAGCTCGGACGAGATTCCCGGAATGGGCGTCGTCGACCTGGAAGATGACGAGGATACCACGGCCGAATTGCTGACCGATGATCCGAATGTCAGTGACGATGCCGATTCCACAACCGAATGGCAGGACAAGGCGCCGGCCGATGACACGGCTGATGAGAATGCAGCCCGGGATCGCCCGGACGCTGCATTGCGCGACTCGGAGATCGAGTCGGTCGCCGACGAGGATGTCACTGACGAGATCCGCGCCCAGAGGAAACCGCGCCCGCGCCGCTACAAGATCCAGGAAGTCATCAAGGTGCGCCAGATCCTTCTGGTTCAGGTCGTCAAGGAAGAGCGTGGCAACAAGGGCGCGGCGCTGACCACCTATCTTTCACTCGCCGGGCGTTATTGCGTTCTGATGCCCAACACCGCCCGCGGCGGCGGCATCAGCCGAAAGATCACGAACGTCGCCGATCGCAAGAAGCTCAAGGAAATCGCTTCGGAAATCGAGGTGCCCAAGGGCGCCGGGCTGATCATCCGAACGGCCGGGGCCAAACGCACCAAGTCAGAAATCAAGCGCGATTACGAATATCTGCTGCGCCTTTGGGAACAGATCCGCGATCTGACGCTGAAATCAATCGCGCCGGCGCCGATCTACGAAGAAGGCAACCTGATCAAGCGGTCGATCCGCGATCTTTACAACCGCGAGATCGACGAGGTTCTGGTCGAGGGCGAGCAGGGCTATCGGGTGGCCAAGGACTTCATGAAGATGATCATGCCGTCCCACGCCAAGAACGTGAAACACTATCAGGATCCGCTTCCGCTGTTCGCGCGGTTCCAGGTGGAAAGCTACCTTTCGTCGATGTTCAACCCGACGGTGCAGCTGAAATCCGGCGGATACATCGTGATCGGCGTGACCGAGGCGCTTGTCGCGATCGACGTCAACTCGGGACGGGCCACCAAGGAAGGCTCGATCGAGGACACCGCGACCAAGACCAACCTGGAGGCCGCCGAGGAGGTCGCCCGTCAGTTGCGGTTGCGCGACCTGGCCGGGCTTATCGTGATCGACTTCATCGACATGGAGGATCGGCGCAACAACGCCGCAGTCGAGAAGAGGCTGAAAGACAAGCTCAAGACCGACCGGGCGCGCATCCAGGTGGGCCGCATTTCGGGTTTCGGCCTGCTGGAGATGAGCCGCCAGCGCCTGCGCCCCGGCATGCTGGAGGCCACGACCCAGCCCTGTCCGGCCTGTCACGGAACCGGGCTGATCCGGTCCGACGACAACCTTGCGCTGGCGATCCTTCGCCAGCTTGAAGAAGAGGGTGTGCGCGGCCGCACCCGCGAGGTGCTGCTCAAGGCGCCGGTCGGAATCGTGAATTTCCTGATGAACCAGAAACGCGAACACATCGCCCAGATCGAGGCGCGCTATGGCATTTCGGTCCGGGTTGAGGCTGATCCTTTCCTGGTCTCGCCGGATTTCACCATCGAACGCTTCAAGACCGCCACGCGTGCGGTGACCGAACCGGTTGCGCCGGTGATCTCGGTGGATACTTCCGATATGCCTGATCTGCCCGAGCCGGAAGAGGAGAAAGCCCCCGCTGAGGCCACGCCAGCCGCGGGTGAGGAAAAGCCCAAGAAGCGCCGCCGCCGCCGCCGCAGTAAAAAGAAGGGCGGCAATGGTTCGGACGGTGCCCAGCCGCAGAACGGCGATAGCGGAAATGATGCGCCGGTCGAGGCTGCCGCCGCTCCCGATTCCAAAAAAACCGCCGAGGCCGAAGCGGCAACGGCCACGGTTGCCGATACGGCCGAGCAATCCGAATCGAGCGAGGAGAAGCCGAAGGCCAAGCCGAAATCCACGCGCAGCCGCAGCCGTTCCAGCCGGGCGAAAAAACCCGCCTCCGATGCGTCCCCTGCAGCAGAGGAGAGCGGCGCGAAGCCCGCGGCCGAGGTTTCGAAACCCGCCGAAAAACCGGAACCGGCGCCAGAAACAGGTGCAGAGGCCAAGACATCCGAAACGAAACCCGTCGGGAAATCCGAAAAGGCCTCGACGCCAGAGCCCGAACAGGAACGACAGCCGGAGATGGCCAATGGTTCGGAAACCCCCGAGCAAGAGTCCGGGCCACCGCCCAAGAAACGCGGCTGGTGGGCGATACGCAACTGATCGGAAAGGACGCCTGGCCATGTGCCCGGCGTTTCCGCCACTCCGTCCAGTGGTAAGCCCACGGTAATGTGAGCGGCAGGCGCGTGACCGCAACCCGCGCTTTCGCTATCCGGGCGGAAAAGGGAAACGGGCATGTTCGGAATAGAAATCCTGGATGCGGGGCTGATGCCCGCAATGATCGTGGCGCTTGCGGCAGGGCTGTTGAGCTTTCTCAGCCCCTGTGTGCTGCCGATCGTGCCACCCTATCTGGCCTACATGAGCGGAATCACCGTGAACGAGTTGACGCAATCCAGCCGCGCCGCGCGCCGACAGGCCATCGGATCGGCTGCGTTCTTTGTGCTGGGTCTGTCCACGGTTTTCCTTTTCCTTGGCTTCACCGCATCGGCCTTCGGGGCGTTCTTTCTGCAGAACCAGACCTATTTCAATATCTTTGCGGGTATCGTCGTGATGGTCTTCGGCGCCCATTTCGTCGGGGTCTACCGCATCCCTTTCCTGGATCGCGAGGCACGCATAGACGCGGGTGATCGCGGCGGTTCGGCCTTTGGCGCCTACCTGCTGGGTCTTGCTTTCGCTTTCGGCTGGACGCCCTGCATCGGCCCGCAGCTGGGTGCGATCCTGTCAATGGCAGCCTCCGAGGCGAATGTGACGCGCGGCACCTTCCTGCTTGCGGTCTATGCCGCAGGACTGGGCATTCCGTTTCTTCTGGTGGCGGCGTTCTTCCCGCGGATGACGGGGCTCATGGCCTGGATGAAACGGCACATGGAGCGGATCGAGAGGATCATGGGCCTGCTGCTATGGACCATCGGATTGATGATGCTGACGGGCGGCTTTTCGCAATTCTCCTATTGGCTGCTTGAGACCTTTCCCGCGCTCGCGACGCTGGGCTAGCGCTTCTTACTTTCGCCCCAGTCGCGCGCTATGCTTTGCCACAGGCAGACAGATGACGGGCGCGATAATGGAGCAGGGACAGCACAGGCAGGTGCGGCGGCGCCGGGTATTCTATATCCCCGGTTATGACCCGATTCATCCCCGACGCTACCGCGAGCTTTACCGCAAGGAGGGCGCGGAGCAGGCCGCGATCTCGGGCTACGAACTGTCACAATCCGCCAAGACCGGCGGCGGCGCTTATGGCTGGCATGTGACCGCGCGGATCGAGAACGTTGACACCGCGACGGATATCGAGGTCCTGGTCTGGTCCGACATCGTGCGCGCCTCGATGAGGCAGGGGATCCTGGCGACCTATCTGCAACTTCTGCGCACCGCCTGGGCCTATATCGGCAGTGGCGCGTTG
>JADQCD010000305.1 GCA_016278285.1 Actibacterium sp. | reverse complement strand
AGGTAGATCACGGGCCAGCGCGCGCGCTCATCCGGCGTCTTGGCGACGGCCTGTTCCAGCGCCGCGCCCACCACGTCCGGGCGCAGCACCATCCCGGCCCCACCGCCCGCCGGCGTGTCGTCCACGTTCCTGTGCTTTCCTTCACCGAACAGACGCAGATCTATCGTCTCCAGCGCCCACAGGCCCTGATCCAGCGCCTTACCCGTCAGCGACTGCCCCAGGATACCCGGAAACGCCTCGGGGAAAAGTGTGACGACCCGGGCCGTCCAGGCGTCCTTCAGTCGGCGGGGTTCATTCATCAGGTCGCGCGGTCGCGCCGAGGCGCTGATCGACAGGCGGCCGTGGGATCTGGGCGTATCGGTCATGCCGTCTTCTAGCGGGTTTGACGCGGGTTCGGAAGCGCCGCGAGCACCGCATGTTTCGCGGCGCGTACCTCGGCATCGCTGCGCGGGCTGCGGTTGATCGCAAGCAATTCGTCCAGCACGGCATCGGCAGGCGCGGTATTGGCCGGCGGCACCGATTCCAGGACGGCGCGGCTCGCGGCAGTGATACCGATCGTGTCGAGCAGCGGATCGGCCGGGCCAAGGGGCCGTGCGGCCGCATCCTCCAGCCAGGTTTCCACAACTGCATGCGGGGCCACGGCGTCGCGCACGGCATCGACGGTGGCGGGCATGTCCGCGGCAGCGGCATACCGATCACGAAAGCTGTCGAAGTCCAGCAGCATGCGCGAAGATCTAACATGCTCGCCATAGGCGCTTTTCAGCCACGCCTCCGCCTCGCGCAGCGAGAAGACGAAAGTCAGGTGCAACCGTGCGCCGAACAACTGATGCAGCGCCTCGGCATAAGCGCGCATCAGCGCCGGTGCCGCCGAATAGTCGGCCAGCTTGTCGCGGCCGGGCATATGGCCCGACAGTTCCTCGGATGTGACCAGCAGCTTGCGTGCCGGTTTGACCCCCAGGTCGCGCACAAGGCTGCCCAGGCGGATTCCGGCGCGGGCCAGGACCATATCGTCGCGCCAGGTGGAAAAGCCGCGGGCGGCGGATCGCACTGATTTGAGCCCGAAAGGCAGGATCATGGCCGTTTCCGCGCGTAGCGTCACGCGATTCCTGCGCAGCACGGCCTGGGCGGTGCTGGTGCCGGTCTTGTGGAACCCGGCATGGATCACGATGCGCTGCCGCGGGCCCGTCATCGGATCAGTCCGGGAACAGCCCCTCGGGCGGGTCGGCGATAATACGCCCCGCCGCAAGGTCCACCGTGGGCACGACGGCATTGGTAAAGGGCAATAACACGGTGGAGCCAAGCCCAGGCCCATGGACCTCCAGCAGGTCGCCGGCACCATGATCGTGCACCGCGCAGACATGGCCCAGCAACTGGCCGCCGGTATCCACAACCGCCAGCCCGATCAGATCGGCATGGTAATATTCGTCATCCGGCAGGGCGGGAAGCGCATCACGATCGGCAAAAAGCTGCATGCCGCGCAAGGCATCTGCCTGTTCCTTCGTCGAAATGCCTGAAAGCCGCGCGGAAAAACCGCCCTTGACCGTTCCGGTTATCTTGACGCTGAAGTCTTGCGTTCCATCCTCGGTGAACAGCGGCGCGTAGTCGGCGATGGCCTCGGGCCGGGCGCAAAAGCTTTTCAGCCGCACTTCGCCCTTCACGCCGAAAGCCCCGGCGATGGCGCCGACGCAGACCCGTTCGGTGCTCATGCAGTCCTCCGTCTTTGGAATGCGCAAAAGCCGCCCCTGCGGGCGGCCCTTGCCTGCGTGCAATGCGTGACCGCGATCCGGTTTCGGATGCCGTCAATCATGTGCCGGTCCCGGAACGGGTGGCGCGGATCACTCGGCGCTTTCTTCCGCGGCCTGCTCGGCCGGGGCGGCTGCGGCCTCGGCGGCTTCAGCTGCCTTGGCGGCCTTCTCGTCGGCGCGATCCTGGGCCTTCTTGCCCGGCTTGGCCTTGTTCGGGTTCGACCGCTCTTTCTTTTCCAGCACGCCGGCGTTTTCCAGCATCCGCGCGATGCGGTCGGTGGGCAGCGCGCCGACTTCCAGCCAGTGCTTCACGCGGTCGGCGTCCATCTTGACGCGGTCTTCGCTGTCCTTGGGCAACAACGGGTTGTAGGTGCCCAGTTTCTCGATGAAGCGGCCATCGCGGGGCATGCGGCTGTCGGCCGCCACGATGCGATAGAACGGGCGCTTTTTGGAACCGGCACGGGCGAGACGAATTTTCAGGGACATTGTCGATTTCTCCTTGGTTGCGAATTTGGCAGGTGGCCTGCCTATTTCTGGTGTTGCTCGTGGTGCTTGATGACTTCCTGGATGATGAAAGCCAGGAATTTCTTGGCAAATTCCGGGTCGAGGTCGGCCGCGCGGGCCAATTCCTCAAGCCGGGCGATCTGCGCCGCCTCGCGCGCGGGGTCGGACGGCGGCAGATCATGTTCGGCCTTCAGCCGGCCGACCGCCTGAGTATGCTTGAACCGCTCGCCCAGCGTGTAGACGAGGATCGCATCCAGGCGGTCGATACTGTTGCGGTGCTCTGCCAGAAGCTCCGCGGCGCGGGTTGCAGCGTCAGTCAAGGGCAAAGCCTTTCGGTTTGAACAGAGGGTCACAATAATGGCTGATCTCCAGCGCGATGCCATCTGCGATCTGGCTGTTGTGCAATCGCGCGGGGGCGGGGTGGCGATAGACCACATCGCTGCCGTCAATGGTGGCGGCATCCGGATCTTTCACCGCGCCCAGCCGTTCGGCCAACCGGATCGAATCAAGGTTCTTCGGATCGATATAGCTGACCGCGCCGTCCCATTCCTGTTCTTGATAGAAATACCGGCGCGCCTCGTTGGTGGCCTCCAGCGCGAAGCCACGGCCCGCCTTGTCGGGCCAGATGATCCAGGCGATCTCGCGCTCGGGCCAGCCGGCGGGCTGCCAGCCGCCGGCCATGCCGTAGGTTTCATTGGTGGCCTTGTCGCGGATCACCCACATCCCGAACCCACGGATCCGCCAATGGCCGATCTCGGCGGCGTAGAGGATCCATGTTTCATACTTGTTGAGCGGCCCGCCCATGAAACGCGAGCGGTAGGATGCGAAAGTGGCCCGGAAATCTGGATAGTCGTCAGGCTCGGGGCCGCGCAGGACAAGGCGCCGGGTCGTCAGTTCGGGAATGTCCGTGTGCGGCATCACAGATCCCCCGGTCCCGGGTGACGATAGAGCATGTCCTGCCCCATCGTCACGTTTTCATAGGTCCGCTCATAGGTGGCGCCCAGCCGCTCGGCCAGCGCGACGGACCGCGCGTTGCCCGGCAGGATGTTGCTGGTCAGTGTCGTGAAGCCGAGGTCGTCATAGGCCCAGGCGCGTGCGCGCTTCGCCGCCTCGTGGGCGACACCCCGGCCTTCCCAATCGGCGAAGACAAGCCAACCGAGTTCGGGTTCCGGCCAACCTTCGGGGTTCCAGATTCCCGACAGCCCGGCCGGCTCTCCGCTGTCCCGCATCTCGATGGTGAAATAGCCGTATCCGTGAATATGCCAATGCCCGATATTGCTGGCGAACCAGCGCCAGGCATCGGCCCGGGTCTCGGCGCCG
>JADQCD010000161.1 GCA_016278285.1 Actibacterium sp. | reverse complement strand
GCGCCTGCGGCGCGCAAGCCGATGCCTCACCGCGTGTCTGTCGACACGCGGTTCAGGCGGGCGTTTGCGATTCGGTCATGCGCCCTCGAACGCGCACAGGGCATGGACGTCCATGCCCATTTCTTCCAGCCGGGCGCGACCGCCCAATTCGGGCAGGTCAATGATGAAGGCGCAGCCCACGATCACACCGCCCAGCCGTTCGATCAGCTTGATCCCCGCCCCGGCGGTGCCGCCCGTGGCCAGCAGGTCGTCGACCATCAGGATTCGTTCGCCGGGCTGGATTGCGTCGTCGTGGATCTCGACGACCGCCTCGCCGTATTCCAGTCTGTAGTCCTGGCTGATCGTGGTGCCCGGCAGTTTGCCCTTCTTGCGGATCGGAACGAAACCGGTCGCCAGCTGGTGCGCAATGGCGCCGCCCAGGATGAAGCCGCGCGCTTCCAGCCCCACCACCTTGTCGATCGGTTGACCGGTATAGGGGTGCAGCATCTGGTCGACAGCCATGCGAAAGCCGCGCGGATCGGCAAACAACGTCGTCACGTCGCGGAACAGGATGCCTTCGTGCGGGAAATCCACGATGGTGCGGATATAGTCCTTCACGCTGGCGGTTTGCGGCATCTGTCGGGGCTCCTTGAGTGATGCGGCCTGTCTGGCCGATGGAGGAAATTTGCGCAAGTCCCCTTGCGCCCGTGTCACTCTGCGGGACGATTCAGGCTGAACAGTTCCGTGATCCGGGAATAGTCGCGATAGCCCAGCCGCGTGAGCGGCTGATAGCTGAGAACATCGAAGATCCCGTCCTTCAGGCAATCGTCGCGCATGTGAACGCCAGTCACCTCTCCGAACACCGCGAAATTGGCCGCGCCCGGCAATTCGACGATCCGGGTCAGCCGGCATTCCAGGTTGGCCGGCGCGCCGGCCACGCGCGAACAGGGTATCGTCCGGCACTCGGCTTTCTCGATCCCGGCGAGATCGAACTCGTCCACATCCCGTTCCCACGGACCGGAGGTCCGGTTCATCGCGTCGCGCATGGCGTATTCCACGATGTTGACGCAGAACACCCCCGTTTCGCGGATATTGGCGACGCTGTCCTTGGTTCCCTCGCGGTCCGGCTTGGCCGAGGTCGAGGAAAACATCACCTGCGGCGGGACATAGGCCACGGCGTTGAAGAAGGAATAGGGTGCCAGATTGTCCTGTCCGTCGGTGCCGCGGGTTGCGATCCATCCGATCGGGCGCGGGGTGACAATGGCATTGAACGGGTTGTGCGGCAGGCCGTGGCCGTCCTCGGGGCGGTAGAACATGAAGGCTCCATCTTGCGGGATTTGCCCATGACCTAGCGCCGTGCTACGGGCGTTTCCAGCCGAAAACGGCGCAGTGCGGGAACCGGGCGTGAGACAGGACATTTCGCTGGCCGAGGAACGGCCCGAAGACTGGTGGGAGGTCGAGGCGCTGTTCGACCTGTGCTTCGCGCCGGGGCGCGAGGCACTGTCGTCCTATCGCCTGCGCGAAGGCGTGCCCCCGGTGGCCCCGCTGTGCCTTGTGGCGCGCGATTCCGATGGGATCGTGGCCGGGGCGATCCGACACTGGCCGGTCCGTGTGGGTGGACATCCGGCGTTGCTGCTGGGGCCGGTCGCGGTGCACCCGACCCACCAGGGCGAGGGGTTGGCCGGGTTGCTGATCCGAAACACGGCCGAGCGGGCGCGGGCGCTGGGGTGGGACAGGATCATGCTGGTGGGCGACCTGTCCTATTACGGGCGGTTCGGCTTCAGCCGGCTGACGGGGGTCGAGATGCCGCCGCCGACCAATCCCGACCGCGTTCTGGGGCAGGGTGACTGGGACGGGGTGCGCGGCACCGTGACCCGTTGGGACGCCGCCGCGACGGCGCCCTGAGGGGGATTCTGGCCGGCCTTGCCGAACTGGCCGTGATCCCCCATCTTCCTCGCATGGACAGGATTCCGACAACGGGCAAGGGGGCCGTCATTCCCGTCGAAACCGCCGCCGCGCTTGAAGCGCTGGCACAGCGCCATCGTTCCGCGGGGGGGATCGGGATGCAGGTGCTGGGCCTGGTGGGCGGACGGGCCGAGAACCTGCTTGAACGCTTGCCCGACGATGTGAAAAAGCGGCTTGAGGGAGCGACCGAACGGGCGCTGCATGTGGCGCTGGATGCGGCGGCCGGGTCGCGTGGGGGGCGTCTTCCCGATGGTGTTGCCTGGCAGAACACCGCCGTCACCACGGCGCTGGGTGCGATCGGCGGGTTCGGCGGATTGCCCACGGCGCTGGCCGAGCTGCCGCTGACAACGACTGTTCTGCTGCGCGCTATCCAGAGCATTTCCGAAACCCACGGCTACGACCCGGGCCTGCCCGAAATTCGGGCCGATTGCCTTGGCGTCTTCGCGGCGGCCGGGCCGCTGGCGGGGGATGACGGCGCCGATCTGGGCTTTCTCGCCGCGCGGGTGACATTGACCGGTCCCGTGGTGCATGGCCTGATTGCGCGGGTCGCACCGCGGCTCTCATTGGTTCTGGGGCAGAAACTGGCCGCCCAGACAATTCCCTTCGTCGGCGCGGTCGCGGGGGCCACGATCAATAACAGCTTCACCCGCTATTACCAGGAAATGGCCCATGTGCAGTTCGGCCTGAAACGGCTGAGCGAAGACAGTGGCATCGCCCATGCGGTGCTGCTGGAGGACCTGCGCCAACGTCTGCAGCCGCGACCACGCCTGCGGGGCTGATCCGGGCGAACCGTTACACCGCCCAGTCGCCGCTGCGCAGATATTCCATGACCGCCGGGCGCACCGATTGATCGCCCGAGGCGAAGGCGGCGTCGATCACTCCGCGCACTTCGCCCAGATCGACCCGGCGCAAAAGATGCTTGACCGGCCCGACCGAGGCCGGCCGCATCGACAGGGTGCGCAGCCCGATGGCGGCCAGACACAATGCCTCGACCGGCCGGCCGGCATCCTCGCCGCAGAACGACAGCGGGGTTCCGATGTCGTCGCAGCGTTTCACGATATTCTCAAGGAAGGTCAGAAAGCTGACATTCAGCGTGTCGTAACGGCGGCGCACGCGCTCATTCTCGCGGTCGGCGGCAAAGAAGAACTGTTTCAGGTCGTTGCCACCGACCGAGATGAAGTCGGCCAGCTCGAAGAATTGCCTCGGGGCGAAGGCCAGGCTTGGGGTTTCCAGCATGGCGCCAATCTCGACCTTCGCGGGCAGGGGGCGGTTCAGCTTGTCTTCGCGGTCCAGCTCGCGCAGGAGATGATCGCGGGCGGCCGAGAATTCCTCAAACTGGGCGACGAACGGGAACATCACCGAAAGCGGCCGGCCCGCCGCAGCGCGGATCAGCGCCTGAAGCTGCATCCGCATCATTCCCGACCGGTCCAGCCCCACGCGGATCGCACGCCAGCCCAGGGCCGGATTCGGTTCGTCCTCGCGCTTCATGTAGGGCAGCACCTTGTCCGAACCGATGTCGAGCGTGCGAAACACCACCGGCTTGTCACGCGCCGCATCCATGACATGGGAATAAAGCGCGGCAAGCTCGGCCCGGCGCGGCACCTTGTTGCGGATCAGGAACTGAAGC
>JADQCD010000274.1 GCA_016278285.1 Actibacterium sp. | reverse complement strand
ATTTGCCGTGGCCATGCCCAGATCGTTATGACAATGCGTGGAAAACACGATCTCGTCGGCGCCGGGCACACGTTCGCGCAGCATTGCGATCAGCGCGGCGGATTCCTTGGGTGCAGTATAGCCCACGGTGTCAGGGATGTTGATCGTGTTCGCCCCGGCCTTGATCGCAATCTCGACCACGCGGCAGAGATAACCATGCTCGGTTCGCGTGGCGTCCATCGGCGACCATTGCACGTTGTCGGTCAGGTTGCGGGCATGGCTGACCGTGTCGTGGATCAGCTGGGCCATTTCGTCCTGCGTGAGGTTCGGGATTGCGCGGTGCAGCGGCGAGGTGCCGATGAAGGTGTGGATGCGCGGCCGGCTGGCGTGTTTCACGGCCTCCCATGCGCGGTCTATATCCTTGAAGCTGGCGCGTGCCAAGCCGCAGATCACCGCGTTTCGGGATTGTTTGGCGATGTCGCGCACGGCCTCGAAATCGCCTTCCGAGGCGATGGGGAAGCCGGCCTCGATGATGTCCACGCCCATTTCGTCGAGCATGGCGGCGATCTCCAGCTTTTCAGCATGGGTCATCGTCGCGCCCGGGCTCTGCTCGCCGTCGCGCAGGGTGGTGTCGAAAATCAGGACGCGGTCCTGTTCTGCAGGTTTCTGTGCCATGTCGGGGTCTCTCTTTCTGTCCTCAGCGTGAAAATACGATCCGGCGCTGGTCACCTCTGAGCGGTCGCGCCGAAGGCACGCTCAGAGGCGGCTAAGGAGAAGAAGGGCACGGGCGGGCAGGGCGCGCATCGCGGCGCCGGTCATCGTGTCGATGTATTCAACCCGTGTCATAGGTGTGAAATATACGCCCTGAGATTCAAAATGAAAGTGGAAATCGGGGATTTCGCATAGCGCCTTGGGAAAAGGACGCCCCCATTTGATCTTTGCCGGACGCATCCTAGCTCGACGGGAGTCGGAGGGAAATGCGGATGGAACGGGCACTCATCATCGGCAGCAGCGGCGGCATCGGCGGGGCCGTTCGGCAGGCGTTGGAGGCGCGGGGCACGCGGGTTTCCGGCCTGTCGCGCTCTGCTGACGGGCTGGACGTGACCGATGAGTCTTCGGTCGCGATGGCCTTGGGGGCGATCGAGGGCACGTTCGACCTGATCTTCGTGGCGACCGGCGCGCTGGCGGCGCCGGGCGGGGCGCCGGAGAAAAGCCTGAACGCTCTGAAGCCGGCGTCGATGCGCGATCAGTTCGCGGTGAATGCGATCGGTCCGGCGATGGTTCTGAAACATTCCGTCCGGCTGATCCCGCGCGACCGGTGCGCGGTGTTCGCCGTGCTCTCGGCGCGCGTGGGCTCGATCGGAGATAACGCGTTAGGCGGCTGGTATTCCTATCGCGCGTCGAAGGCCGCGTTGAACCAGATCGTGCACACCGGAGCGATCGAACTTTCGCGCAGTCACCGCCAGGCGATCTGCGTTGCATTGCATCCGGGCACGGTCCGAACGTCCTTCACCGCCGCTTATCTCGGGCGTCACCCGGCCGTGGCGCCCGAGACGGCAGCATCGAATCTTCTGGGCGTGATCGACCGGCTGACGCGTGCGGATAGTGGCGGTTTCCTCGACTGGACCGGCACGCCCGTGCCCTGGTGATCCGGGGTCGTATTGCCACTTGATTCCGATCAATGCGCTCTCGACGATGGTCGCTAATGTGAAAGCCATCCGCGCAGTTTGCGTCGGAACCCTTTCATCGGAGTATTCATGATGGCGCATGTTGTTGTGCTGGGCGCAGGGCTTGGCGGCACGATCCAGGCCTATGAATTGCGGGACAGCCTGGAAGAGGGCGACAAGATCACGCTGATATCGGACAAGCCCTATTTCCAGTTCACCCCGTCGAACCCCTGGGCCGGGGTCGGCTGGCGAAAGAAAGGCGACGTCACGATCGAGCTTGCCCCCGTGATGAAGGACCGGGGAATCGAATTCATTTGCGACGCGGCCGTCAAGCTGGAGCCCGCTGAAAACCGCATCAAACTGAAAAGCGGCGCCGAGGTGACCTATGACTATCTGGTGATTGCCACCGGGCCCGAGCTTGCCTTCGACGAGATCGACGGGTTCGGCCCCGAAGCCAATACCAGTTCGGTCTGCCAGATCGAACATGCCGAGCTGTCTGGCCGGAAATGGGAGGCCTTTTGCGCTGATCCGGGTCCGATCGTGGTGGGCGCGGTGCAGGGCGCATCATGCTTCGGGCCAGCCTATGAATACGCGATGACGATGGATACCGACCTGCGGCGCCGCAAGATCCGCCACAAGGTGCCGATGATCTTCGTCACGCCAGAACCTTACATCGGGCATCTGGGTCTTGGCGGGGTGGGCGACACCAAGGGCATGCTGGAATCGATCATGCGCGACCGGGACATCAGGTGGGTCACCAACGCGAAGGTCGAGATGTTCGAGGCCGACAAGTTGCACTTCGTCGAGGTTAATGAGGACGGCAGCGAAAAGAAGAAACACGAAGAGCCGTTCAAATACGCAATGTTCCTGCCGGCCTTTCGCGGCATTCCCGCGCTGCAGGGGATCGAGGGGCTGGTCAATCCGCGCGGCTTTGTGCTGACCGACGAGTTTCAGCGCAATCCGAAATATCCGAACATCTTCGGGATCGGCGTGTGCATCGCCATCGCGCCCCCGGTGGCGACGCCGGTTCCGACCGGCGTGCCCAAGACGGGGTTCATGATCGAAAGCATGGTGACCGCGACGGCCCATAACATCCCGCGTCTGATCGCCGGCAAGGAACCGGATTCACGCCCCACCTGGAACGCCTTTTGCCTGGCCGATTTCGGGGACCGCGGCGCGGCTTTCCTGGCGATGCCGCAAAACCCGCCGCGCAACCTGAACTGGGCGTCGGAGGGGCGCTGGGTTCACTGGGCGAAGCTGGCCTTCGAGTGGTATTTCATGCGCAAGGTGCGCAAGGGGGTGAGCGAACCCTTCTACGAAAAATTCGTCATGCGGATGATGAAGATCAACAAGATTCAGGACGGCAAGACCGGCTCCTGAGCGGAATGCCCCCGGAGGGTCAGTTGCCCTCGGTAACCGGCGCGGGGGGGTCCGCGCCATCTTCAGGGGCGGTCAGCACGCCGTTTTCCCAGGTGCCGGTTTCTTCCTGGCCGGTCGCATAGCGCATCGTGCCTTCACCTTGGCGCTTGCCGTTGACGAACATCCCTTCATAGACATCGCCATTGGCATAGGTCGCCACGCCCTTGCCGTGAATCTCGCCGTCCTTCCACTCCCCTACATAGGTAAAGCTTTCGTCCACGTCGGGCGTGTCCGGGTCGTCGGGCATGGTGATCTTGCCCTGACCTTCACGCTGGCCTTCGACGAAGCCGCCCTCATAGACCGACCCGTCGGCATAGGTCGCCTTTCCCTGGCCGTGCCGCAGGCCGTTGCGCCATTCGCCGGTATAGGAATAGCCATCGGTATAGGTCATCGTGCCCATGCCATGGTTCTTGGCGTTCTTGAACTCGCCCTCGTAGACGAGGCCGTTGGCATAGGTCGCGATCCCCTTGCCCTCGATCACGCCGTTCTTCCATTGCCCTTCATAGGTCGAGCCGTCG
>JADQCD010000245.1 GCA_016278285.1 Actibacterium sp. | reverse complement strand
GGCCGCATCGCACCAGACGCGCACCGTGAAATCGACCGAGAAGTCGCCCAGGTTTGAAACCTTCACGAAGGGTTCGGGATCGCTCTTGGCGCGGGGATCGGCGGCGATGGCGTTGCGGATCACGGTCTCGGCGGCGTTCAGGTCGGCCCCATAGGAAACGCCGAACACGAAATCGCAGCGGCGCGTGTCATGGGCGGAATAATTGACGAACGACGAGGACCAGATATCGCCGTTGGGCACGATGATCTGCACGTTGTCCGGGGTCGTCATCTCGGTAAAGATCAGGCTGATTTCCGATACCGTGCCGGATTGTCCTGCGGCAGTGATGTAATCGCCCACCCGGAAGGGCCGGAATCCGATCAACATGACCCCCGCGGCCAGGTTCGAAAGCGTGCCCTGCAGCGCCAGGCCGATGGCCAGACCCGCGGCACCGATCAGCGCCACCAGCGACGTTGTCTGGATGCCGAATCGGCCCAGGATGAAGATCACGGCCAGCGCCAGGACCGCGTATTTCGCCAGGCTGCCGAGAAAGCTGGTCAGCGTGGAATCGAAACGCGAGTTGCGCCGGGGCAGATCGGTGATGCGGTTGCGGATCCGTCCACTGAGCCACAACGCGACCAGCAGGATGACGAAGGCGTAGACCACGTTCAGCCCGAGACCCACGATACGGTCGAAATTGTCGGCAATCAGTTTCTCGACAGAGGCAATATCCATGTTCACGAAAGGTCTTCCATCTTGTTGGCCAGCTTCACGTCCAATGCCGTCAGCCCGCCGGCGTCATGCGTCGAAAGCGTCACATCGACGGTCTTGTAGACATTGATCCATTCGGGATGGTGGTTCCACTTTTCGGCAAAAAGCGCAACCCGCGTCATCCAGCCGAACGCTTCGACGAAATTGCCGAAGGTGAAGCTCTTGGAGATGGCGTCTCGCCCCTCGGTAATGTGCCATCCGGCCGCGATCAGGGGGGGCAGGTGCTCGGCCCGCTCGTCTTCGGTCAGCCTGTCGGTCATTGCTGTTCCTCCATTTGCGTTTTGCGGAAAGGGCCATAGCTGGTCAAGATCTCGATTTCCTCGTCCACGGCCTCGCGCTCGGCTTTCAGGTATTGCGCGATGGCGTTCCGGAAACCCGCCTCGGCCACCCAATGCGCCGAATGGGTCTGAACGGGCAGATAGCCACGGGCCAGCTTGTGCTCGCCCTGTGCCCCGGCCTCGACCGTTTTCAGGCGATGCGCGATGGCGAAATCCATGGCCTGATAATAGCACAGTTCGAAATGCAGGCAGGGGTGATGCTCGACCGCGCCCCAATAGCGCCCGAACAGCGTTTCGCGCCCGATGAAGTTCAACGCGCCCGCCACCGGCCTGCCATCCCGTTCGGCCAGCACAAGAAGCATGTCGTCGCGCATCGTTTCATGGGCGATGTCGAAGAAGCGGCGGGTCAGATAGGGCGTGCCCCATTTTCGGGCGCCGGTGTCCTGATAGAAACGCCAGAAGGCATCCCAGTGTTCCGGCCGGATGTCGTCGCCGGCCAGGGCGTGGATCGTGCCGCCGAATGCCTGCGCGGTGCGGCGTTCCTTGCGGATGTTCTTGCGCTTGCGCGATGACAGGGTGGCAAGGAAGGCGTCGAAATCGGCATGGCCGCGATTGACCCAGTGAAATTGCTGGGTGACGCGGTGCATCAGGCCCATCGAGGCGAATGCCGTGGCTTCCTGTTCGGTGCAGAAAGTGCAATGGACAGAGGACAGCCCGTTCTCGGCGGCCAGTTGCACCGCGCCCTGCACAAGCGCGGCTTGCCCGATCTCCTCGTGCCCCGGTTTCACCAAAAGCCGCCGGCCGGTGGCGGGGGTGAAGGGCACCGCGATCTGCAATTTCGGGTAATAGGCGCCGCCCGCGCCTTCATAGGCATGCGCCCAGTTGAAATCGAAGATGTATTCGCCCTGGCTGTGGGATTTCACATAGAGCGGGGCGACCGCGATCACCTGGCCCCCGGACTTGGCGACCAGGGGGCGCGGTTGCCAGCCGGTGCCGGGTCCGACCGAGCCGCTTCGTTCCAGCGCCGACAGGAAACGATGGGTCGTGAACGGGTCATCGGGGCGACCGCCATCCGCGGCTTCCGGGCAGGCGCAGGCATCCCACAGGTCGGGCGCGATCTGTCCGACGCCGGTCAGAACGTCAATTTCAACACGGGTTTCGTTCATCGGTCCTGCCTGCATCCCGGGTATTACTTGGCCTTCGGACAGGACAGGTCAAGCGCCGGGGATGTGTGCGGCGTAGCCTTCGAAGGTTATGTTGTCGGCCAGCTTGCGCGCCTTCGCCTCGGCCTGCGGCGTTCGGATCGTCCAGCAAAGCACCGCGGCGCCCTGCGCCTTCAACGCGGCCACGCGGGGGCGCCCCAGATCGTTTGCCTGGTGGCTTATGAACACCGCGCCGGTGGCGTCGTAATCGGTGATGGCGCGCAAGCGGCGCCGTGTTGCGCCAGGCAGAAGCGGCCAGGCCCTCAGGTCGAAACCCCCCGTGGTCAGGCCGCGCGGCCGGTCCGGCGCAAGCCCAGCCAGGGCCGTGACCGAATGTGGGTTGAACGACATCAGCGCGGCATCGCCGCGATAGCCCGCAAGATCCGCTGCGACCGCCCGTTCCAGGGGGCCGACATTCGGCCCAAGCCGCCCGTCCTGGTCCTTGATCTCGATCAGCAGCGGCACCCGGCCCGCGACCAGCGCCAGGATTTCCGAAAGCGTCGGAATGCCTTCGTCGCCGCCAAGCAGCCGGATGGCGTGCAAGTCCTCTGCCCGGTGCGCGCGGATCGCACCGTCCTTTCCGGTCAGGCGGCGCAGGTCTTCGTCATGGAACACCATTGCCAGACCGTCGGCCGAGGGCTGCACGTCCAACTCTATGCCATAACGGGCCCGGATTGCCGCCCGAACCGCGGCGCGCGAATTCTCGGGGCGGCCCGCGGCGATATCGTGATAGGCCCGGTGGGCCAGCGGCGCGCGCAGAAAGGCTGCTGGCAGCCGGGTCATCGGATCTCGAAGATTCCCTCGATCTCGACCGCCACGCCAAAGGGCAGGGACGCCGCCGACACGGCAGATCGCGAATGGCGTCCCGCTTCACCCAGTACTTCCACCAGGAAGTCCGAGCAGCCGTTGACAACCTTCGGCTGGTCGCCGAAATCGGCAGTGGAATTGACGAAACCGGTCAGCTTGACCACCCGTTTCAGCCGGTCCAGATCGCCGCCGCAAGCCGCCTTGACCTGCGACAGCAGGCCGATGGCGCAGACGCGGGCAGCCGCGGCGCCCTGTGTCACGTCCATGTCGGCGCCCAGCTTGCCCTTTACCAGTTCACCATCGCGCATCGATACCTGGCCCGAGACAAAGACCAGATCGCCGCTGACGACATAGGACACATAATTCGCCGCAGGCGCCTGCGCATCGGGCAGGGTCACACCCATTTCGGCCAGCCGGGCCTCGAAGTTTCCGCTCATCTCGTCGCTCCTTTCAGGGTCGGTCGCGGCGCAGGCTATCCCGGTGCGTCAGGGTGCGAAACCCCGAAACTCAGCTTTCGCGGAAGGCGCGGTTGAAATAGACCGCCAGCGGCTTGA
>JADQCD010000302.1 GCA_016278285.1 Actibacterium sp. | reverse complement strand
CTTCACCCGCATGCCCTTCGCCAGCACCTCGCTCGGCGCGGAGCAGCCGCTGCTCAATTCCGAACTCCTGGGATACGGCCGCGATCCGCTGGCGCCGATCAAGGACGCGGTGACGGCGGACGGCGACGTCGTCGTGCCGCTCGATGCCGAGGCCGTCGGCTTCTGGCTGAAGGCGGCCTTCGGCGCGCCGACCACCACAGGCACCGGCCCCTGGACGCACGAGTTCCAGTCGGGCGCATGGACCTTGCCGAGCCTCTCCATCGAGACCGGCATGCCCGAGGTGCCGCGCTATGCGATGTACTCCGGCTGCGTGCTCGACCAGCTGACCTGGCAGATGCAGCGGTCGGGGCTGCTGACCGCGACGGCACGGCTGGTAGCGCAGGGCGAGACAGTGGGGACCACGACAAGCGCCGGCACGCCGGCCGCGCTCGAGCTGAAGCGTTTCGGTCATTTCAACGGGGCGATCACCCGGAACGGCACCGCGCTCGGCAACGTGGTCTCGGCCGAGATCACCTATGCCAATAACCTCGACCGGATCGAGACGATCCGTTCGGATGGCCGGATCGACGGCGCGGACCCGTCCATCGCCGCGCTGACCGGTTCCATCGAGGTGCGTTTCGCCGACCAGACGCTGGTAAGCCAAGCGATCAATGGCGAGGCCTGCGAGATGGAATTCGCCTACGTGCTGCCTTCGGGCGAGAGTTTCACCTTCACAGTGCACGCCGTCTACCTGCCGCGACCCCGCATCGAGATCAGCGGCCCGCAGGGCGTGCAGGCGACGTTCGACTGGCAGGCGGCCCGCGACAGCGTCGTCGGCCGGATGTGCACCGCTACCCTGATCAACGACATCGAGGAATATTGAGCATGTTGACGCTCGACCTGGCCAATGCCCCGCGCTGGCATGACCTCGCACCCGGAGTGCGCGTGCAGCTGCGCCCGCTGACCACCGCGCTGATGGTGGCGACCCGCAGCGATCCCGCCGTCGAGGCGGTGCCCGAGGAGGCCTCCGACGAAGAACGTGCTGTCGCCTTCGCCAGGGCGCTGGCCCGCCGCGCGGTGCTGGCCTGGGAGGGCATCGGCGACGCGGACGGCAATCCCATCGAGCCGAGCCCCGAGGGCATCGACGCGCTGCTCGACGTCTGGCCGATCTTCGAAGCCTTCCAGCTCGCTTACGTCTCCAGGGGCCTGCTGCTGGAGCAGGAAAAAAACGCCTCCGCGCTCTCGCCGAATGGTCCTTCGGCGGGGGCGACCGATACTGCGAGGGTTGCGAACCCAGCGAGCCCGGCCAAACGGCTTGCCAAGACTGCCCGGCGCGGCAAAACCAGCCGCTGACCCACGAGGGCTGGCAGGTCTGGGACCTGGTCGGCCGTCTCGGCGGTCAGCTGCGCGTCCTGCCTGGCGCGATGATCGGCTGGGATATGACTGCTGCGCTGGCGCTCGGTGACGCGCTTGGGGTTCCGCCGCTCGCCATGGCCGAACTGCTGCCCGTCGTCGAGGCGGTGATGGTGCGGAAACTGAACGAGGAAATGGCGGCGAATGCCACACGCGATGTCAGGCCTTGATCTTCTCGATCAAGGTGACGCCCGGCAGCCCCTCGAAATGCGCGTCGCAGGTCAGCACCGTCGCGCCACGCGCGCGGGCCGTTGCGAAGATGATGGCATCTGCGGTCGCGAGCCTGTGCTCCCGGCAGGCCTCGGCCGCGGCCAGCGCGATCTCGGTGTCGAGTGGGACCACGTGGCAGACCTGCGTGAAGGCGATCACCTGGTCGGCCTTGTCCTCGCCGACCTCGCGGGTCAGCCATTTCGCCAGCTCGAGCTGGACCATGGTCGGCACGAGCCACTCGGCCTGTTCGGGCAGCTGCTCGGCCAGCTTCTCGCCGGTCGGCGAGCCGATGAGCCACTCGATCCACGCCGACGTGTCGACGAGGATCATCAGACCCGGTCCGAGCGGTCACGATAATCGGCAGCGGATGCTCCCCGCGCGAGGCCCTTCAGCGCCTCCCGCTTCGGCACCGGGACCAGTAGGACGCCCGTGCCTTTCGGAATGAAGGCGAAGGTGAGCCCGGCTTCCCAGTGCTGTGCCGCCCGGATCGCCTTGGGAATCGAGATCTGGAACTTCGAGGACAGGGTCGCGGTCTCAGCCATTGTCATACCTTCTATTGGTCGATGGCGAGAACGTAAGACGCCGATGCGGCGAAAGCAAGGAGTCTGACCAATGGCAGAGAAGCGCGTTAGCGTCCGCCTCGCCGCGACCGGCGGCCGGCAGGTGCGCACAGAGCTCGAAGGCGTGGGCGAGGCGGGCAAGCGCGGGTTCGGCCGGCTCAGCCGCGAGATGGAGGCGGCGAACAGGCGGCTTGCCGGGTTCGCGCGCCGGGTGCGCGTGGCGGCGGCGGCTGCGGTTGCTGCAGCAACGGCCGCGGGTGTGGCCATGGTGCGCTCCGGCCTGCAGACGGTCGACGCGCAGGCAAAGCTCGCGCAGTCCCTCGGCACCACCGTCGCTTCGATTCAGACGCTGGAGCGGGCGGGCGAACTTGCGGGCGTGTCGATGTCCGGCATCGAGCAGGCCACCAAGGATCTGACGCGGCGGCTCAGCCAGGCCGCAGCCGGGACAGGCCCCGCCGCCGACGCGCTGGACCGGCTCGGGCTGTCGGCCAACGAGTTGAACGCCCTGCCGCTGGACCAGCGGGTGGGTGCGATCAACGCCGCCATTGAGAGCTTCGTGCCCGCTGCCGAACGCGCCGCCGTTGCGGGCCAGCTCTTCGGCGAGGAAGGCTCTATTGCAATGTCGCGGATCGACACCGCAACGCTGCGTCAGGCGACCGCGGACGTGCTGGCCTTCGGCGTTGTCGTCACGGAGCAGGATGCCGACCGGATCGAGCGGACCAACGATGCCATCTCGCGACTGGGGCTGGTCTGGCGCGGTCTGTCGAACCAGCTGGCGGTCGCCGCGGCCCCCGCGCTGGAGGCCGTCGCGGATGCCATGGCGGCGGTGGCCAGCCGGACCGGCCCGCTCGGTATCGCGATCCAGGGGCTCTTCGACAATATCGGCCGCCTGTCCACCTATGCCGCGACCTTCGCGGCCTTTCTCGCGGGCCGCTGGGTGGCTGGCATGGCCGCCGCGGCGCTGTCGGTGCGCGGTCTCGCCACGGCGCTTGTTCTGGTGCGCGGGGCGCTCATTCGCACCGGGATCGGGGCGCTGATCGTCGGCGCGGGCGAGTTGGTGTTCCAGTTCACCCGGCTGGTTAAAGGCGCCGGTGGCTTTGGCGAGGCGCTGGAACTGCTGGGCAATGTGGCCCGCGCCGTCTGGGACGGGATAAGGACGACCGTTGCCTCCTTCGTGGACGATTTCCGGGCGATGGGGGCGGATATCGAACGCATCTGGCTGCGCCTGATGGCCTTCCTGTCGCAAAAATGGGCCGATTTCCTCGGCCAGATCGGGCCCACCTTCAACGCGGTCTCCGAGCGGGTCGGGGCCGGTGCACGCATCGATGTGGTCGGCGCGCAGAGCTACGCGTCGTTCCTGCGCAACCGCGCCGCGGACACAAGGGCGCATGCCTTCGATGGCGTGCGGGAGGCCGTGGATGCGCTCCGGGCTGCGA
>JADQCD010000230.1 GCA_016278285.1 Actibacterium sp. | reverse complement strand
TGGTGGAAGGTGGCAGGAAATAGGGGGTCTTTCTTCGCATGTCTCGCTCAAAACGCCTCATCGATGCGGAACGCATGGAGATCGTTCGCGAAGCTGCGGAAGGCGTTTCCACATCAGTGCTGGCGGAACGGTTTGGCGTGTCGGCGCGGGCGATCCAGTACACGCTCAAAGCCGATGCCGAGCGCCAGACGGATGCCGCGATCCCGGTCTCCGCGGTCAGTGTGAAGGTCACGGCTGCGGAGCTTGCGGCGCTCGACGCGGTGTTGGAGAAGGCGGGGATCGAGAGCCGTGCCGAGGGGTTGCGGCGGCTCATTCAGGCCGCAGGCGGGGTGTTCGTTCCGGACGCGCAGATGGCAGCAGAGATGGCGCGCTACCGCGCCTCTCTGCACGAGGTCGGCAATGGGGTCGCGCAGATCGCCAAGCAGATGACGCAGGCCAACCGGCAGGGGCAGGGGGCCGTGGGGGGCACGAGTGCCGAGTTCACCGAATTGCGCCTTGCCGAGATGCGCGGGTTGGCGCGGTTCATCCTGGATTCTGCTGACGAGATCGATCTGCTCCTGCGCCGCCGTCGAGACGCGATGCAGCTGCAGGCCACGGTCGCGCTGAGGGAGTTTGCCCATGCGGCTGAGTGATGCCGTCCATGCCGTCACGGGCGAGGTCTTCCGGGATGGCTGGAGCCGCGTCCGGGGCTCGATGCAGGGGCTGCACGTGGCCAAGCAGACCCAGCTTGTGCGCGCGGCAGCCGGGCACCGTCCGGCGGTCTTCAAGGCGATCCGCGGCGGGGGCACGCATACCAAATCGCAGCTCGCAAACCAGCTCGATTACCTCACCACCAAGTCGACCCATATCGTGGACAGTAGCGGGTTCCTGGATGGCAAAGCGAAACTTGAGGCGGGCGACATCAAGGACCTCACCGAGCGCTTTGCCAAGCGGTGGGATGCGGGCTTCAAGCCCAAGCTGGGCCAGACCACCCACATGCTCATGTCGTTCCCCATCGGCACGCGCGGGGAGGATGTGCGCGACATCGCGACGGACGTGGCCGAGCGGTTCTTCCAGACCGACGCGGGCCATTTCGATTACATCATCGCGGTGCATGAGGACCGCGATCACCCCCATGCGCATCTGGTGCTGAACCGCCGCTCGCAAGAAGGCGAGTTCTTCTTCCTCGGCCGCAATCACCGCTTCAACTATGACGACTTCCGCCTCGCCATGGTCGAGGAGGCCGAGAAGTATGGCGTACGGCTGGAAGCCACGCGCCGAGTGGATCGCGGGGTTGTGCATTACCCAGCCCCTATCCGCGAGGTTTATGCGGCGAAAGAAGAGGGTCGCGCGCCCCGCGAGCGCGAACGCGTGGGGCAGGACCTGACCCGGACGCTGGCGGAGATCGCCAACACCAGAAACGTCTACCATTCGCTGGCCACAGAGGCCTCCCGGGAGGCCCGCGAAGACATCGCCGCGGCACTCTTCCGCGCGGGCGAGGTGCTGGCGCATGGCGGGCAGGTGGACCGAACAGGAGATGTGTATATGGCCGAGGATCAAAGCTTCGAGGATCTCAGAAGCCTCTATGCGGAAAAGCTCGCGCGGGTGCAGGGCATGATCGCCGAGAAGTCTGACGTGGAACGTCCCGTGCTGGAAAAGCGCCTCATCGAGATCCAGGCGCAGGTCCAGCATATGCAGCCCTTGGGGCTGCGCTCGGGCTCGCTCTCAGATGCGCCCTCGGAGGGCGGGATTTATTCCGAGGCCAATATTGACGCCAGCCAGCGCGAGCGTCTGGCAGAGCCCGATCTGAGATCGCGCATTGACGCGGCACTACACGGCACCGGGATCAGCACATCGGAAGTGGTGGCCCGGATCGAGACGGGCGCCTCAAATGCAGCGCTCGAGCATCAATGGATCGCCAATGATCTCTCCAAAGTGGCTGAGGCGCGCGATCTGAACCTCGAACGCCGCGCCGATCTGGAACAGGCGCGCGACATTCTCAACGATGTGCACGTCGAACTTGGCACGCTCTTGGAGCGGGAGACCGTGCTGCGCCGGGATGGTGTCATGGAAGCGGAACCGGTCAGCGAGCGGTTCCATTATCATGAGGACGCGGTGCGGGCGATGGAAGGGACAATCCGTCAGGAGATGCGCGCAGACGGCCTGACAGCGCAGCAGATCGAGGACCGGGATTGGGAGGTTGTCTCAAAGGCGGAGCGCCGGATCGAGACGGAGCAGCGCGCGTATCTCGAGGCACACCCGGACTTGCTCGCACGTCCCGGCGATGTGATTGACCGGTCTGAGCCCTACAGGGAGACCATCACCGACGCGGCCCGCGCCAGCGAGATTGCCCGCGAGGTCGACCGGATCATGGAGGGACGTGACCTCCGCACGCCGGTTGCAGATGCAGTCACGGATGACTTCAGGGGGCGCTATCCGGACATGCCGTCCCACCTCGCCCGTGGGCTCGGCGCGACCTATGCTGCCGTCGTCGAGATACGCGACACGGAGGCAATCAATCAGGTCCACCGCGAAACCGAGATGCGCGACGGGCTCGGGTCTGGCACGCGCGACGTCATCCTCGCAACCCGCAATGAAACGCCGATGCGGTCTGATGACCGAAGCGACCGCCTCGCAGACGAGATTGCGCGTGTCCTGGACCATGAGCGGGCTGGGGAGTTGTCTGCGCCCTTCGAGACCGAGGCGGAGCGGGACGCCTTCCGCGGCGAGATTGCGCGGGTGCTGGACGACCGTCAACGCGACCGGCTCACATCCGGCGATGCCGATGCGCTGGAACAGGTTCTCGAGGATCGCCTCGACCGGCTCTATGTCGCCAAGGTCTATCTGCAATCGGATGCAGCGACGGCCAACACGGAGGCCTTGCGCCAGGTGGTCGATGATCTTGCCGATACCGAATATGAAAAACACCGCACCACAGACGTGGATGGCGAGACCGAGCGGGGACAGGTCCATTGAGCGCCTCCATGGGAAAAGCGCGGATCGCAACAGGGGTCTTGCTGGTAACGCTGGTGACCGGGGCCATGGGCTATACCATCGCCTCGGCGGTGCTGACCTACCAGGATCTCGGCTTCGGGGCCGAGATCGACTTTGCTTATATCGCGCAGAACTACATGGCGATCCTCGATCGCCGCCCGGAGGCCGCGCAACTTATTCACCTGATTATCGGCAGCTTCGCCGCCGCCGGCCTGATGCTGAGCCTCGCCCTCTCGGGGTCCGCCCTGACACGGTTTGGCCAGACCCATTGGCAGACCGCGCGCGAGATGAAGGCCAATGGCTTCTTCGGGGCGCCGGGCACCGGGTTCATCCTCGGCAAGCTGGGGCCGCCGGGCTCCCGCGCCAATTACATTTGCTCGAAGGTCTTCCCCCATGCGCTGATCGTGGCCCCCACGGGCCGTGGCAAAACCACGGGCTTTGTCATTCCGAACCTGCTGACCTGGCAGGGCTCTGCCGTGACGCTCGATGTGAAAGGCGAGTGCTTTGAGGCCACGGCCCGGCACCGCGCAGCCCAAGGCGACAAGGTCTATCGCTTTGCCCCCACCGATTGGGAGGGCAAGCGCACGCATCGCTACAACCCGCTCCTGCGCATCTATCAACTGAA
>JADQCD010000003.1 GCA_016278285.1 Actibacterium sp. | reverse complement strand
GCCCGGCATGGCGGCATCGACGAAGGACACGTTGGAATTCGGCTCGGCGCCGAACTGCGTCGATGCGCCGGAGAACAGCTTGGACTTGCTTGCCACCTGGGCGTGGACCTCCAGCCCGATCACAAGCTCCCAGTCGTGCTTGGCGCCGGCAATGGTCTTTGCTTCGGGGGCTTCATAGGTCAGATGGTCGAGCATGAGATCGGGTGTCCTTCGCAAAAAGGGTCAGGCGGGTCTTAGGACAGGCGGCACGGCAGGGCAAGGGGCGGCGGAGTGCCGCCGATCCCGGGTCACGCCGCTTGCCTGTGGGGCGGTTCCGCCGCATCGTTGCCACCGCGGGCCTCAGGGGGTCGTGTTGCCAGGTGGTTTGACCCGATGAAAGCATTGCTTGCGGCAATTTTCATGACCTTTGCACTGTCGGCCTGCGACACGTCCGGGGTGTCCAGGATGAGCAGTTCGTCGGTCGTGATTCTGCCGCCGATGCAGTGGGATGCGCAGCGCCCCGAGGCGCAGGCGAACGCCTGGACGCGCGCCTCGCTTGCCGCGCTCGAAAGCCACGGTGCAACACTGGCGCGCATCGTTCCCGAAGATATCGAAACCTGGTGCCCGGCCTATGGCGAGGCGCCTGTTCAGGATCGCCGGGCGTTCTGGGCCGGCCTGTTCTCGGCATTGGCCAAACATGAGAGCACCTGGAACCCGGCCGCGGTGGGTGGTGGCGGACGCTGGATCGGCCTTGTGCAGATCGCCCCGGCCACCGCGCGGAACTATGGCTGTCAGGCCAGGTCGGCCGAGGAATTGAAGGACGGCGCGGCGAACCTGTCCTGCGCGATCCGCATCGCGGCGCGCACGGTGGCGCGCGACGGTGTCGTCGCGGCGGGTGGCGCGGGCATTGCCGCGGACTGGGGACCGTTCCACAGCGCGGCCAAACGGCGCGAGATGGCTGTCTGGACCTCATCGCAGAACTATTGCCAAAACTAGAGCGCCGGGGCGGACGCCTCAGGTGCTGCTGGAAAGGGCGCGCGCCCAGCCCGGCCGGCGCGTGCTGTCCACCAGGCTGACCGTGGGCGCATACCGCCCCCCAAGCGCCAGCGTGGCCCGGCGCAACACCTCTATTCCATCTTCCGATCTGGAAGGCAGCGCGGCCGCCGCAATCGGAGGTCCGACAGTCACGCGATAGGGCTGGCGCGCCTTGTTCAGCGTTTCGTGGAACAAGGTGACGTCGCGCAGTGTCGGATGGATCAGGTCGAACAGGTAGAACAAGGCCGAGTTGCGCGCACGGATGTTGACAGGCACCACCGGCACGTCGAATTTTCGCGCGATCATTGCCGCCGACGTCATCCATGGGCGTTCGTGCAGGCGCAGGCCCCGGCGCTTGGCCAGCCGACCCGAGGGAAAGATCACACCGATCCGGCCCTTGTCCATCGCCTTGCGGGTATATGCCATCGTCTCTCGGGTCTTGGTATGGCTGCGCTTCTCGGCGCGCCATTCAACCGGGGCGATGATTTCGTCCATCTGCGGCAACACTTTCAGAATGTCGCTGTTCGCATAGAAGAACATGTCACGACGGATCTGCGACATCGCATGCCACAACATGACCCCGTCAGCGATGCCAGTGGGGTGATTGCAAACCACCAGCGCGGGGCCGGAGCGCGGCAGGTTTTCCAGGCCCGAAGTCTTTACGTCACGGGCCAGTTGCCGGGCCATCTCGTCCATGATGGTCGGTGCGGTGTAATGTTGCAGGGCCTCGCCCAGGGCGACCGTGCGCGGATAACCCAGCAGGCGTGTCAGAACGTGCCTGGATGGCGCGCTCCAAGGGTGATCCCGAAACAGCCAGGGGGCGCGTTCCTCGATCAGCGGGTCGATTCGTTCCTTCATGCGCATCATGCCCATCCTGGCGTGGCTGTCCTGACCGAGGTCCGTTCCCCGACTTCATACCCCGATCCTGGTTCCGGGCCAATGACGGCGAACAAAAAAGCGGCGAAAAACCGCGTGCTGCGCCGCTCAGCCCAGCATCCGGCCGACCATTTCCCCCATGTCGCGGCTAAGGTCGGGGCGGGCACGGATCCGTTCCAGCGCGGCGCGGATAAGGACCTGCCGGTCGGCATCGTAGCGCGGCAATGTCTCGAAGGCCGTCGACATGCGCGCCGCAGTCTGTGGGTTGATCGCGTCCAGCCGGATCAGCCAGTCGGCCACCAGGTCATAGGATGCGCCAGACGGGTCGTGAAAACCGGCAGCATTCATCGACAGCGCCCCGATGACCGAGCGGAAACGGTTCGGGTTCTTCCAGTCGAAATCCGGATGTTCGGTCAGGGACTTCGCGACATGCGCGGCCTGATCGGGCCGGGCCAGCCCGACCTGCAGCGCGAACCACTTGTCCATTACCAGCCGGTCGCCCGACCATTGCCGGTAAAAGGCAGCGACCTCTTCCTGCCCTCGTTCGATCGCCAACAGGCAGGACAGCGCGCCGATCTGGTCGGTCATGTTGTCTGCCATGTGATACTGCCGCGCCGCCAGCTTGCCGTCATCCAGCCGCGCGATGAAACCAAGCGCGGCCTGCCGAAGGGCGCGTCGACCTGCCGCGCGGGCGTCGGGCGAATAGGGGCCCGGGCAGATCATGTCCTCGTAAAGCCGGGGCAGCATGTCCGACAGGTGCCTCGCCACGGTCGTCTTCAGTTTCTCGCACGCCGCATGAATCGCCAGCGGGTCCGGGGTGATGCCGCTGTCATGCAGCGATTGCGCCATGTCGTCCTCGGATGGCAGCCGCAGCGCCAGGGCCCGAAAGGCCGGGTCCAGCGCCTCGTCGTCCGCCATCCTGCGCAGCGCGTCCAGATAGGCCGGGCCGGGGGCCGCATTGTCGGCGACCATGCGCATCAGCACATCCTTGGCCAGCGTGCGCCCCGCCTCCCACTTGTTGAACGGGTCGGTGTCATGCGCCAGAAGGAAGGCGCGTTCCTCGGTGCTCGTATCACGTTGCAGGATCACCGGCGCCGAGAATCCGCGCAGCAGCGAAGGCACCGGTCGGTTGGACAACCCCTCGAAGCTGAAGCTCTGCCGCGCCCCGGTCATTTCCAGAACCGTGGTCGGGAGAACCTCGTCCCCATTAGGGTTGAGCAGGCCCACGGCGACCGGAATGACCTGCGCATGCTTGTCCGGCTGTCCGTGGGTAGGTGGCATTTCCTGTTGAAAATGAAGGGTGTATGTGCCGTTCTTGAACTCATCGGTGAACTTCAGGCGCGGCGTTCCGCTTTGCGAATACCAACGTTGGAACTGGGTCAGGTCGCGCCCGGTGGTATCCTCGAACACGCGCAGCCAATCCTCGATCGTCGCGGCATCGCCGTCATGGCGGTCGAAATACAACTCCAGCGCCTTGCGGTAATCATCGTCGCCCACCAGCCGCTTGAGCATGCCGATCACCTCGGCGCCCTTTTCATAGACCGTGGCGGTATAGAAGTTGTTGATCTCGACATAGCTTTCGGGCCGCACCGGATGCGCCAGCGGGCCGTTATCCTCGCGAAACTGCCGGGCGCGCAGGGCCAGCACATCCTCGATCCGCTTGACCGCATGGCTGCGCATGTCGCCCGAGAACTGCTGATCGCGGAACACGGTCAGCCCTTCC
>JADQCD010000079.1 GCA_016278285.1 Actibacterium sp. | reverse complement strand
TCACGACCGAGGCGATGGTCGCCGACAAGCCGCAGAAAGAAGGCTCGGGCGGCGCCGGCGGCGGCATGCCCGACATGGGCGGCATGGGCGGCATGATGTAATCTGCCGGTTCGTCAGAAACCACGGAAAGGGGGTCCTTGCGGGCCCCCTTTTCATTTTCGACCCCGACCAGTGGTGTCGTTCGCCAGATTGCCGTTTGGATTCAACCTTCCCGGATTGATGCACCTCAAGGCGTGGCGCCTGAAATGTCTTCAGAATGAATGGTGATTTCCCGGGCGACGTCCCGGCAAGCCGGAGGATTCCCGTTGCGTCGTTCTTATCTGATATTCTTCCTGATGATTTTCGCCACCGGCGCCGCCGCGCAGGACGAGGCCGCGCTGACCTTCGGCAAGGACGGCTTTATGGCCGGCCGCAGCGTCACGCAGGCGGCCGAGCGGTTGGACGACCTGTTCATGGCAGGCGAGACAGTGACATCCCGGGCACCGATCTCGGGCAGCGCGCATCTGGCCGGACGGCGCGTCACGATCATCGGCGACTTGGGCGGGGATCTCTATGCCGCAGGGATGGACGTGGCCGTCGATGGCGCCGTCACTGGTGACGCCACGCTGGCGGGGTATGACCTGCGCGTAGCCGCGGTGGGCGGCGACCTGCGGGCCTCGGGGTCAAGCGTGACGATGACCGGCCCGGTCGGGGGATATGCCCTGCTGGCGGGCGAGACGGTGCGCCTGGACAGCATCATCGCCGGGGACGTGCGATTGAGTGCCAGGAAGGTTACCTTCGGCGACGGGGCCCGGATAGACGGGCAGTTGATCCTCTACGAGGATGAGCCCGGTGCGCTGGACGTGCCCGAGCGGGTGATCCCCGCGGATCGGCTGGATCGCCGCCCGATCGAGGCCTGGGACGGCGATACGCGCGCCTTGCGCCCGTTCAGCTGGGCTGGATTCATTCTGCGCTATCTGGGCGGCCTGGTCGTTGTCGCGGCGCTGGCGGCATTGATGGCGGCGGTGCTGCCCGGCCCGATGGCGGCGATGCGCCGGCGTATCCTGGCCGCGCCGCTCCGGACATTGTGGTTCGGGTTCCTGACGCAATCAGCTGTTCTTGGCATGGCGGTCATGTTTGCAATTACGCTGATCGGCATATTCATCAGCCCGGCGGCGTTGCTGATGGCGGTTTTGGGTGGCTTCCTGGGGCTCCTGATCGGAAGCTATGCCTTCGGGGCGGGTGTGCTGATGCTGTTCGGCCGCGGCGAGCCCGGCACCATCCGCGCGCGCGTTCTGGCCGCGGTGTCGGGAACCACGGTGATCTGCCTGATCGCGCTTGTTCCGGTCGTGGGCTGGATCGTTGCGCTCGCGGTAACGTTGGCCGGTGTCGGCGCGCTGACCGTCCGGATCTTTAGCCCGAGGTTCTTCGTCGGTGAAGATCTGTCGGTAACCTGAGGGTCACGCGCTAGGCAGGCATGTGCATCGTCTGGGGATTCGGCGTATCTGATCCATCCGGCGCGGTTGGCATGACCACATGCGCGCCTGACACGATTTCACGCCACGCCGCCCGAACGTGTGACGCCTGAAGTTGGAGACTCTCACCCCCGACCGATTGTGCCGGGTGCTTGGTGCATGAGCCCGACTGCGGCTGCCTTCGGGCGGGCAAGTCACGATGCTTGTGGGCGGACGGCGGGCCGCTTCGACCAAAGACAGGAACAATGCCCCAGCGCGACAGCGTTGCCAGCAACTTGCCAGAAGGCCCCGACAATTTACTGTTCACGCCCTGGACTTGACAGGAACAGGTCCGGAACATGAACCGGATAACCGCGCTGATAACGACTTGACGTCAGCATCTGGAAAACCTAAGCACGACAGCACTCTGGCGAGTTGGCGGAGTGGTTACGCAGCGGATTGCAAATCCGTGTACACCGGTTCGATTCCGGTACTCGCCTCCACGTTTATAGAATTATCAATATGTTATACTGATTTTTGTCATTTCTGCCAAAAAATATACCAACCAACCCGGCTTGGGACCATATGGCCCTGTTGTTGCGCCCGTTCGCGCGCGCGGCGGGCGTCGGAAACAAATTCGGCTTGCAGTCCCTGTCGTCCCGGTCCGCAAAAAAAGTCGGGATCATCAGCGCCCTCCTGAGACGAGCCCTTAGCGACGTTGTTAACGAGGAGCCTTGGGTGAATGGATCATGTGGGGCGAGGTGCTCGGGGTTGAACAGCGTTGAACTGATGCGATTAGACAACCGCATCAGTTCACCCAGAGATCAGGATTGCGAGGCAATCCACTCGAGCGGCATGATTCGGCGCACGATGTGGACGATCCGGCAGTCGCTCGGATCGACGATGACGGGGAAGCGCGCGAACGGGCCGAGGCCGTCGTGGAGATCGATGCCCGCGCCGATCCGCGGCTTTTGGAAGAGGATGCGCTACGGGAGGAGTTTGACGAAGCCGCGCAAGCCCGGCGTTATGACAGTACCGATGACGGGGAGGGCGAGGTCGGCCGCAGCCCGCGCAAAAGCTGGAAGAAGCGCGCGCAGGAAAAAGGCCATCGGCGCGGGCGTGGGCGCGGCTATGGTATGAAGCGCGATGGGGATTGATTATTGCATCGCCAACTTGGCAGAATTGTCGTGCGGCGTATCAAGCGGCTCCGCCCTTCATCAGCGTTTCCCGTGCGCCATGAAAAGCATCTTGCAAAGCTTGGTTACCGGTCAGGCCCTCGATGCAATAGACGTTCAGGAATTGCCGGCCGGCAAAGAGCTTCTGGTCCGTTTCGGTCAGGTTTGCACGTGCGCAGATTCTCCCCCATTCGGCTGCGATGGTGGCGATTTGTTCCTCGATGATCGTCGCGGCATCGTCGTCGCTCAGCAGATAATCAGGGGCCGCAGTCAAACAACTCGCGAGCGTGCTCATCCGGATTTCATCCTTGATTAGCATGGCCTGCGTTGCTTCGTTGCCCGTTCTGCCTTGCGGACAAATGTCATAGGCCGGGGTGAGGGTGAGCCTCTTGCCGTCCCAGAAAGCGGCATGGTTGCGGGCATGGTCGTCCGTATTGCCGCTCAGGATGTTGAATACGATCCGGCCGTAGAGCTCCTTGAGCGTGTCCTTCGGGGCGGTGAAGCGGTGGCGGATGATTTCTGCGAGGTCCTCATAGGACGCATAGCGTGCCATCATCTCATCGAGGCCGAGCATCGTTAGGACTGACACCATGGCCTTTCGGTTCCAGCCGCTATCGGCTTTAATGCGGTCGAAGCGTTCGATCAGCAACACGTCCTTCCCGCCGGCCTCGATCATGGAGACGGGAGCGACGTTCAGGTCGCATGCAGCGGCAAGCTGCATGGCGATAAATTCGGCCTTCACCACGCTGTATAGGTCCGTGCTTGACGAGAACTTCGCGATCAGCTTCCGGTCGCCGCGATCAATAAGCGCCTTTGGGCGCGCGCCGCCAATCGACGTGCCGTGGTTGAGGGCCTGGTCGAGCGCCGGGGTCAGCGGAACGCCTTTTTCGATACGCTCTGCCGCTTCGAGCAGTTCTTCATACGACGCCTCTGACTTGCGGCGCGGGACATAGAGATATGGGCAAAAGTTGGTGACGCTTGATCAGGCGGCCGCTTGAAGTTGGCGG
>JADQCD010000062.1 GCA_016278285.1 Actibacterium sp. | reverse complement strand
CTTTCCCATCGCCTCGGCGGCGGTCTCGTTGTCGCGGATCGCGCGCATCATCCGCCCCCAGGGCGAATTGAGCGCCCTCTCGGACAGCCAGATCAGGATCAGCAGGACCACCGTGAACAGCCCTGCATAGCACAGCTTCACGAACAGGGACGAGGCGATCACAGGATCAAGCCCGAGCGCCCGGGCCCGTTCCGCGAAAGCGGCGCTTTGCTGCAGGTTTATCTCGTAGGGCACCGGGCGCGGCAGACCGGCCACGTTCTTGACGCCGCGGCTCAGCCAGTCCTCGTTCTTCAGCACGGCGATGACGATTTCGGCGATGCCCAGCGTGGCGATCGCCAGATAGTCCGAGCGCAGCCCCAGCGCCGTCTTGCCGATGGCCCAGGCTGCAGCGGCCGCCAACAGCCCGCCCACCGGCCAGGCGAACAGCACCGGCAGGCCCAGCCCGCCCAAAAAGCCGGTCGCGGCGGGATTGACCGCCTCGACCGCCGTGACGCCCGGATCGAAGATCCAGCGATAGACGAAAAAACCTGCAACCAGCCAGCCCAGCATCGCCAGCGCCCGCGTCCGGCCCGCGTTCAGCCGCTTCCAGATCAGCACCGCACCGGCGATCACGCCGGCACCCGCGGCCAGCCCCAGCAGCACGCGCAACCCGCCCGCAGCCCAGGCCGCGCCGACGGGCGGAACCGAGGTGATGACCACGCCCAGCCCCCCCCAGTGCGACGAACCCCATGACGCCCACGTTGAACAGCCCCGCATAGCCCCACTGCATGTTCACGCCCAGTGCCATCACCGCCGAGATCAGCCCCATGTTCAGGATCAGCAGCGCCGTGTTCCAGCTTTGCACGACCCCGGTGCCCAGGATCAGCAGTGCCACCAGCACGAACAGCATCGCGTCACGTCGGGTCATACCGATTTCCCCCGGAAAAGGCCGGTCGGCCGGAACAGAAGCACGATCACGAGAATCGCGAAGGAAACCGCGAACTTGTAATCGGTGGACAGAAGCTGCACCAGGCCGTCCGGCTCCAGTTGCTGGGGCAGGAGGTAGCCGAGCACCTTCTTGAACGCATAGGTGACCGCAACCTCGGAATAGGCGATCACGAAGCCACCGGCGATGGCCCCCAGCGGATTGCCCAGACCGCCGACGATGGCGGCGGCGAAGATCGGCAGCAGCAGCTGGAAATAGGTGAAGGGCTTGAAGCTCTTGTCGAGACCATAGAGTACGCCCGCAATGGTCGCCAGCGCGGCGACGATGATCCAGGTTATCATCACCACCCGCTCGGGATTGATGCCCGACAACAGCGCCAGATCCTCGTTGTCGCTGAAGGCCCGCATCGACTTGCCCGTTCGCGTGTGGTTGAGAAACCAGAACAGCAGCGCCACGGTGAGCACTGCGGTGATTACCGTGATGCCCTGCGTGGTTCGGATCGCCAAGCCCTCTTCCAGACCGGACCATGCCTCGAATTGGCGCACGTTAACGATGAAGCGCGCGCCGTCCGCAAAACGCTGATCGTCGGGGCCGATGATGAACCGCACCAGCCCGTTCAGGATGAACATCACCCCGATGGACACGATCACAAGGGTGACCGGCACCGCCTTCTGCTTGCGATAGAAACGGAACACGATCCGGTCGGTTGCCAGCAGCAGAACGGCCGTCGCCGCGATGCCCGCCGGAAGCGCCAGCAGCGCCGTGGGCAGGGGCCCCAGGCCGATGCCCATCGACTGAAACCACCAGGTGACAAGGATCGTGACCATCGTGCCGAAGGCCATCGTGTCGCCATGCGCGAAATTCGAAAATCGCAGGATGCCGTAAATCAGCGTGACCCCAAGCGCCCCCAACGCCAGCTGCGCGCCATAGGCGGTGGCGGGGATCAGCACGAAATTGGCCAGCACCACGATCGCGTTCAGGAAATCCATCGCTCAGCCCCCCAGGAATGTTCGCCGGACCTCGGGATCCGCCAGCAATGCCTTGCCGGTGTCGGTGTAAGCATTGCTTCCCTGCACCAGCACATATCCCTTGTCCGCGATTTCCAGCGCCTGTCGCGCATTCTGTTCGACCATGAGAATCGAGATTCCGCTGCGCGCCACCTCGATGATCCGGTCGAACAATTCATCCATCACGATGGGGCTGACGCCGGCGGTCGGCTCGTCCAGCATCAGCAGGCTGGGCTGGGTCATCAGCGCCCGGCCGACCGCGACCTGCTGGCGTTGCCCGCCCGACAGCTCTCCGGCCGCCTGGCGCCGCTTGTCACGCAGAATCGGAAACAGGGCATACACCTCTTCGATCGTCGCGCGGATGTCGTCACGACGCAGGAAGGCGCCCATTTCAAGGTTTTCCTCGACCGACATCGAGGTAAAGATGTTCTGGTTCTGCGGCACGAAGGCCATGCCCCTGGCCACCCGATCCTGGGGTGACAGCGTGGTGATGTCCTCGCCGTTCAGCCGCACCGTGCCCGCGCGCAATGGCAGCATCCCGAACACGGCCTTCATCGCGGTGGACTTGCCCGCGCCATTGGGCCCCACGATCACCGCGATCTGGCCTTTTTCCACCGCCACGGTGCAGCCGTGCAGAATGTCCGCGCCGCCATAGCCGCCGGTCATGTTCTCGCCGATCAGGAAAGGTTCAGCCATGCCGCACACCCGTTTCGATTCCCGTTTCCCGGCAGGGGCGGTCCGCGTTTTCCGTCATCCCGCCGTCACCGTGTTTTTCAGGCCGGTGCCCAGATAGGCCTCGATCACCGCCTCGTTTTCCATGATGTGGTCGGCTGGTCCCTTGGCCAGGACTTTGCCCTCGGCCATCACGATGACTGGGTCGCACAGGCGGGCAATGAAATCCATGTCATGTTCGATCAGGCAGAAGGTATAGCCACGCTCGCGGTTCAGCCGCACGATGGCGTCGCCGATGGTGTTGAGCAGCGTTCGGTTCACGCCCGCGCCGACCTCGTCCAGAAACACCACCCTGGCATCCACCATCATCGTTCGGCCCAGTTCCAGCAGCTTTTTCTGCCCGCCCGACAGGTTGCCCGCGCGTTCGTCGGCCAGATGGTCGATGGTCAGGAATTCAAGGACATCTTCGGCCTTCTTTGCCAGCGCCCGTTCTTCCCTCGCGATGCGGCCGCGGTTGAACCATGTGTTCCAGAGCGTTTCACCCGCCTGGCCCGAGGGGACCATCATCAGATTCTCGCGCACGGTCATCGAGGCGAATTCATGCGCGATCTGGAAGGTGCGCAGAAGCCCCTTGTGGAAAAGTTCGTGTGGGGGCAGGCCGGTAATATCCTCGCCCTGCATCGTCACGGTGCCCGACGTGGGTGGAAGAACGCCGGCTATGACATTGAAAAGAGTAGATTTTCCGGCTCCGTTTGGGCCGATCAGCCCGGTAATGGAACCTTCGGCAATCTCGATTGACGCGCCATCGACCGCGTGAAATCCGCCGAAATGCTTGTGAATGTCATGGGCGACGATCATCGCCTTTCCCCTTGCGGCCATTGTTCTTCTTGTTGCCGGGTGCGACGCAGCCCGGGACCTGAAAAATCCCGGGCTGCTTCTTGTCGTGAACGGCGATCAGCGGAACTGGACGGTTTCGTAATCGCCGTCCGTGATCGTGTATTCGCGGTATGTGCCGGCCGCTTCGCCGGGGCCGATCAGTTCGACGCCGGTGGCGCCGACGTAATCGACATCGCCGCCA
>JADQCD010000223.1 GCA_016278285.1 Actibacterium sp. | reverse complement strand
CCATTCGGGGTCGGTCAGCCGCGCGCGGTCGCGGGGCGCGGACAAAAATCCCAGTTCGACCAGGGCCGAGGGGAAGTCCGGTGCCTTGAGAACCGAGAATCCCGCCGATTGGTTCGGGTGCTTGTGCAGCGGCAGCCCGGCGCGGCGCAGCCCGGCGACCAGCGCCCGGGCCAGGGCCTCGCTTCGCGGCGCAGTGTCCGTGCGGGCCAGGTCCATCAGCACGCCCGCGATGGCGTCGTCCTGCCCGCTGAGATCGACCCCCGCCAACAGGTCGGCGCGTTCGTGGCGTTCGACCAGCAGTTGCGCCGCCCGGTTCGAGGCTTTCTCGGACAGCGTATAGATCGTGGCACCGGTGGCGTATCCTTCGGGCAGGGCATCGGCATGGAGCGACAGCATCACGTCGGCCCGCGCGGCATGGCTGCGCGAAATCCGCGTTTCCAACGGGACGAAAACGTCGTCGTTGCGGGTCAGGACCGCCTGCATGCCGGCCCGGCGCAGAACCGCCTGAAGCTCGCGCGCGAAGGTCAGCATCAGATGTGCCTCGACCGTTCCGGCAACCTCTGCGCCCGGGTCGACGCCGCCATGACCCGGGTCCAGGACGACGCGCAGCGGGCGCGATCCGTCCTGGCGCCGTCGTGGTGGGGGCAGTTCGCGCGCTTCGGGCAGCCCCCACAGCGCCGATTGCGCCTCGACCGATCGTTCGGCGAACGCCGCCGGCGTGACGGGCTCCAGACGCATCGTCAATTGTGCCCGCCCGGTCAGCGGGTCGTCGGTCATCTCGGCCCGCTCCAGGGCCTGGGGAGCGCTCAGTTCCAGCACCAGCCGCGACCAGCCCGGGCGCAGGGGTCCGGCCTGCACCGCACTGACCCGTGCCGACCGGTCCAGCGCCGCCGTATCGACGCCGCGCCAATCCACTTCGCGAAAATCCACCACCAGGCGTCGGGGCCGGTCCAGCAGGCGCACGCGATAGGGGACGGGCTGGCTCAGCCCGAGGCTCAGAACGATGCCGTTTCCCGTGTCCATTATCCCGGACCGGGCGGTATCCACCTGCGCCAGCGCCGACAATTCCTGCCCTGCCGCAGCCGTGGCCAGCCCCAGCCACAGCACCGCAATCCTGATCAGACCGCCCATTTTCCTGCCTGCCCGTTTTGACGCGATAATAACGCAGCCTGACCGGCCGGGAAACCGTCAACCCGCGTCCCCGCACGCGAAAAGGCGGGTCGCAATGGCGACCCGCCGGACATCCGCCCCGGATGCAAGTATCAGATCAAGGCCTGAAGTGCCCCCGAGCCGGCCAGCGAGGTCAGGCCGATACCCACCGAGGTCACCGCCATCGCCCGTGCCGTCGCATTCAGGTTCTCGCCCCGCAGCACGTTGTAAATCAGCATCGCGATGCCCACCGGGAACCACAACAGCATGATCGTGACGGTCATCAGGTAAACCGAGATCTGCTCGATCCGTCCGATCTCTTCGCGCGGGCGGGATTCGGTTTCCTGTGCGGTGGTCAGAAGACTGGCGTCGAAGATCTCGGCGCGGCTGCGGCGAAGCCGTTCTTCGCCATCCTCGATATCGGCCTCATCGCGCAACCGTTCGCGGGCGGCGGACATCGCCGCGGCCATGTCGCCGTCCAGCCGGTCATGCGTCTCGTTCACCTTCATATGCGCGGACTGGAAGCCTGCCACCTTGCTGGTGGTGCCAAAGCCGGCCGGGCGCTTGCTGGCCCGGCGGGCCGAGCTGCGTTCGGGACGGCGCGGCTGGGGCGCGCCAATCGCCAGCGGGTTCTCGAATTCCTCGGCGGTAAAGATGGTTTCGGTCTGGTGCCACAGCACCAGGCTGGCCTCATGGCGGCGCAGCATGTGGCGCACGACATGATAGCAGGCGGCCAGCCGTGTCCGGTCGGGCAGGGCGCGGCCCTGGCCGGGTTCCACCGACACATCGACCTGGTGGCTGACGTCGTCCAGCAGGGCATCGACGATCGAGATGCTGACCTTGGGTTGAAGCGGGCGCTGCGCCTGGCGCAGCGCGTCCGGATCGACCACCTGATCGGACAGTGCGACGCGCAGGATCATCCCCTCGCTCAGAAACAGCGCATGGCTGCCTTCGGCGACAGCGGTCTCGTCAAATTCCACGGCGATGTTGCGGAACACGCGCTGCAACTCATGAACCAGGCTGGTGAAGTCCAGATCCACAGGGCCATCGAACAGGAGCGATGCGCGGGTGCGGCTGGTTTGATCCGACCTTGTTTCTCTCCATTGCTCGGAGTTCATCCGATGCCCGGAACCTGAAGGCGAAATGCGGAAACAATTTGGCCAAGTCGAATTTAATTCTCGGCAAATCCTTCACAAATCCAAACATGTTGCCTTATTCGAGCCGAAGACCCTGCTGGTTGCCGTATTGTTTCCCAGAATGGCGGGTTTTTGTCATTCGAGGCGCGGCGCGGGGGCGGGCGGCACAAGCCGGCTTGTCCATTTAGACAGGTTGCCTGGTGATTCGTCAGGCCGTTCGGTTCGTGCGAACGAAAAAGGGGCGCCCGGATGGGCGCCCCGCGTTGTTTCCGGATCGGACCCGGTCAGCAGCTGTAGTAGAGCTTGAACTCGATCGGGTGCGGGGTGTGCTCGAAGGCATAGACCTCTTCCCATTTCAGCGCCAGGTAGCCGTCGATCTGGTCCTTGGTGAACACGTCGCCGGCCAGCAGGAATTCGTGATCGGCTTCCAGGTTCTCCAGCGCCTCGCGCAGGCTGGCGCAGACGGTCGGAATGCCCTCCAGCTCTTCGGGCGGCAGATCGTAGAGGTTCTTGTCCATCGCCTCGCCCGGGTCGATCTTGTTCTTGATCCCGTCCAGGCCGGCCATCAGCAGCGCCGAGAACGCCAGATAGGGGTTTGCCGCCGGGTCGGGGAAGCGGGCCTCGACGCGCTTGGCCTTGGGACTTTCTGTCCACGGGATGCGCACGCAGCCTGAACGGTTGCGGGCCGAATAGGCCCGCAGCACCGGTGCCTCGAACCCCGGGATCAGCCGCTTGTAGCTGTTGGTCGACGGGTTCGTGAAAGCATTCAGCGTCTTGGCGTGTTTCAGGACGCCCCCGATGAAATACAGCGCCTCCTGGCTGAGATCGGCATATTTGTCCCCCGCAAAAAGCGGCTTGCCGTCCTTCCAGATCGACATGTTCACATGCATGCCGGTGCCGTTGTCGCCAGCGATCGGCTTGGGCATGAAGGTCGCGGTCTTGCCATAGGCCTGGGCGACGTTGTGGATGACATACTTGTATTTCTGCATGTTGTCGGCCTGCTCGGTCAGGCTGCCGAAGATCAGCCCCAGCTCATGCTGGCACGAGGCGACCTCGTGGTGGTGCTTGTCCACCTTCATGCCCATGCGCTTCATCGTCGACAGCATCTCGGAGCGCAGGTCCTGTGCGTCGTCGGTCGGGTTGACCGGGAAATAGCCGCCCTTGACGCCGGGCCGGTGGCCCATGTTGCCCATCTCGTATTCGGTGTCCGTGTTCCAGGATGCGTCGATCGAGTCGACCTCGTAGGACACCTTGTTCATCTCGACTGAGAAGCGCACATCGTCGAAGATGAAGAACTCCGCCTCGGGCCCCCAGAACGAGGTGTCGCCGATACCGCTGGACTTCAGATAGGCCTCGGCCTTTTCGGCGGTGCCGCGCGGGTCGCGCTCATAGGGTTCG
>JADQCD010000005.1 GCA_016278285.1 Actibacterium sp. | reverse complement strand
ATCTGGGCGCCACGTCGCGGCCGTCGGTGATCGCGTGAATCGCCACGGGAACACCGGCGCCGACGATCATCCGCGCGGCGGCCAGCAAATGCCGGATATGGCCGTGCACCCCCCCGTCGGACACCACGCCCATCAGATGCGCGGTCCCGCCAGCGGTTTTCACCTTGTCGATGAAGGACAGGATGGCCGCATTGTCGAAAAAACTGCCGTCCTCTATCGCCAGGTCGATCTGGCCCAGGTCCATCGCCACCACCCGGCCCGCGCCGATATTGGTGTGGCCGACCTCGGAATTGCCCATCTGTCCCTCGGGCAACCCGACGTCGTGGCCGTGGGTGACAAGCTGCGCGTTGGGGCATGTCGCCATCAGCCGGTCGAATGTCGGGGTGTCGGCCAGGGCCACGGCGTTCGCCTCGGTCTCGGCGCGCAAGCCCCAGCCATCGAGGATGCAAAGGACGACGGGTTTGGGGTGGGTCATGCTCGACACTCCTGCTGGGTCGATCCGGTTCTAGGACGTCACGGACGATGGGACAACCGCCGTGACAAGAAACCGCGTGCAGCCGGCGCCGCGCGGCGCTAGGCTGACGCCATCTTCCAAGACCGAAATCCGAGATGACACCGAAGATCGTAACGACGCTGAAAAGCTATTCGCGGCCGCAGTTTACGGCCGACCTCTTCGCGGGCATTACCGTGGCAATGGTCGCGATCCCGCTGAGCCTGGCGATTGCCATCGCTTCGGGCGCATCGCCGGCGCAGGGGCTGATCACCGCCATTATCGGCGGCTTCGTGGTTTCGGCCCTGGGTGGCAGCCGGGTGCAGATCGGCGGCCCCACCGGCGCCTTCATCGTGGTGGTCTATGACGTGATCGCCACGCATGGCTATGACGGGCTGGTGCTGGCGACTTTCATGGCAGGGATCATCCTGCTGGCGGCGGGGTATCTGCGCATCGGCAACCTGATCGCGCATGTGCCCGAACCGGTCATCAACGGCTTCACCCTGGGGATCGCGATAATCATCGCCGTCAGCCAGTTGAAGGATTTCCTGGGCCTGACGGCGCCGGAGATGCCGGCGGATTTCATCGACAAGGCCGCCGTGCTCTGGGGGGTGCGGGATACGCTCAGCCCCTCGACCCTGGGGATCGGGCTGTTGACGGTCGTGCTGATCGTCGGATTGCGCCGATTGTTGCCCCGGCGCTGGCCCAGCCTGATCGTCGCGGTCGCAATGACCTCGGCACTGGCAGCCTTGCCCTGGATGGATGTCGATACCATCGGCGCGCGGTTCGGCGCCCTGCCCAGCCGCCTTCCCCTGCCGCATCTGCCTGAAATCAGCGTCACCAGGGTGCGGGAACTGTTGCCCTCGGCCTTCGTCATTGCGTTTCTCGCAGGGATCGAATCCTTGCTGTCCGCGGTCGTGGCCGACCGGATGATCGGCGGCAGCCACAGGCCGCGGGCCGAGGTTGTGGCGCAGGGGGCGGCGAACCTGTCCTCGGCGCTGTTCGGCGGGCTGCCGGTAACCGGCGCCATCGCGCGCACCGCTACCAATGTGCGCTCGGGCGGGCGGACGCCGGTGGCGGGGGTCGTTCACGCGTTGACAATCCTGATGGTCCTGCTAGTCGCCGCCCCGTTGGCGGGGCTTCTGGCCATGCCCGCCATGGCCGCACTTCTGATCGTGACCGCCTGGAACATGAGCGAGCCCGACAAATGGCGCGAATACCTGCGCGGACCCGCCGCGGACCGTCTCTTGCTGCTGGTCACGCTGGTTCTGACGGTGCTGGTGGACCTGACGGTTGCGATCGGAGTCGGCGTCGCGCTTGGCCTTGCCCTGCGGTTGCGCGGGCGCGGCACGAGGGCGGCCGATGAATGGACACCGCGGGACCATTGAGCGCCCGGGCCTGTCAGGCGCGGTGATAAGGGCTTCCGGCCAGGATCGCGGCGGCGCGATAAAGCTGTTCGATCAGCATGACACGGGCCAGCATGTGCGGCCAGACCATGCGCCCGAAGGACAGGCTGGCATCGGCATGCTGCCGCAGGGCCGGGTCGATGCCGTCGGCGCCACCGATCACGAAGGCAACGTCACCGCGCCCGGCGTCGCGCCACCGGGAAAGCATCCCTGCGAATTGGGGCGAGGTCATTTGCGTGCCACGCTCGTCCAGCGCGCAGATCAGGGCACTTTTGGGCATCGCGCGATCCAGAAGCGCGGCCTCGGCTGCCATGCCGCCGCCCTTCCTGTCCTCGACCTCGCGAATGGCAAGCGGCCCAAGGCCCAAGGCCCGCCCGGTCCGGTCGAACCGGGTGGAATAATCTTCGATCAGCGCGCGTTCCGGGCCGCCGCGCAGGCGGCCCACCGCGCAGACATGCACGCGCATTCAGGCCCGCGCCGTCGCCGGCCCGGCAGGCATCCACATCTTTTCAAGCTGATAGAACTCGCGCACCTCGGGGCGGAAGATATGGACGATCACGTCGCCCGTGTCGATCAGCACCCAGTCGCCCAGCTCCTTTCCCTCGACCTTGGACGAACGGCCCAAATCCTTTTTCAGCGTATCGGCGAGCTTGCCGGCGATCGATGTGACCTGCCGGGTCGAGCGCCCTGAACAGATCACCATGTAATCGGCCATTGCGGATTTGCCGCGCAGGTCGATTGTCACGATGTCTTCGGCCTTGTTCTCGTCGAGGATGTCTTTGATGCGAGCAAGCAGCTCTTCACTTGTCACGTCTTGCGAAAACTGCGTCATGCGCAGGTCCGTCGCGGGTGTGTCATGCACCGCTTCTGCATGATGAGACAGGACAATGTCCTCCTTGTCGACGCGCCGGCACGGCCCCGGCGCAGGCCACGATTTCAATTTAGCAACAAACCGGGTCGATTCCAACCTGGGCACGGAAAACTTGCGCCAGGTTGTTGCCGGATTACGCATTTACGGTGGCGCTGTCTTTCACAGGCTGCGCTGCGCCGCGGCAAGCCTGTGCTCTTGATAGCGGCGGGGCGAAGGGATATCTGATCATCCATGAAACGGATTTTCGACATGGACGACCGTGCGCGCCTGCCCTGGCGCTTTTTCGGCGCATCGCTGAGTGTTCTCGCCCGCCCATGAGGCGCGCGCCCTGTCTGACCGACCATTTTTCGAAAATCACTTGCGGGAGAGGACCACATGACCGCCCCGAAAACGCTCTATGACAAGATCTGGGATGCCCACCTGGTGGACGAAGCCGAGGATGGCACCTGCCTGCTGTATATCGATCGGCACCTGGTGCATGAGGTGACCAGCCCGCAGGCCTTCGAGGGTCTGCGCATGGCCGGCCGCACCGTCCACGCGCCGGAAAAGACCATCGCCGTGCCCGATCACAACGTGCCGACAACGGACGGCCGCGAGAACCCCGACCAGATGCCCGAGGACAGCCGCATACAGGTCGCCGCGCTTGACAAGAATGCCAGGGATTTCGGCATCCACTATTATCCGGTCAGCGACGTGCGGCAGGGCATCGTGCATATCGTCGGCCCCGAACAGGGCTGGACCCTGCCGGGCATGACCGTGGTCTGTGGCGACAGTCATACCGCCACGCACGGCGCCTTCGGCGCGCTGGCGCATGGCATCGGCACCTCGGAGGTCGAGCATGTGCTGGCCACCCAGACGCTGATCCAGCAGAAATCGAAGAACATGAAGGTCGAGATCACCGGCCAGCTGCGCCCCGGCGTCACCGCCAAGGACATCACCCTGTCGGTGATCGGCGCCACCGGCACCGCCGGC
>JADQCD010000234.1 GCA_016278285.1 Actibacterium sp. | reverse complement strand
GGCGGCGGCCAGCGTCTGGAACCCCTTTTCCGGGATATGGCTGTCGCCGGGATGGTGTCGGGTGATCGCCTCCAGTCCCACCCGCGCACCGATCCGGCCGATCAGGTCGTCCAGCGTTGTGTCGCGGGTCAGCCGGTCGCTGGCGGCACGGGCGGCGTCCATGTGGCCGGCGAACTGGCGGGCATGGACCGGCTCGGTCACATGCGCCTCGATCCGCAGGCGGTCGATGCCGAATCCCGCGTCCACCTCTTCCATCTTCATCGCCAGAAGCTGGCGGATGCGGTCGGGCTCGGCGCTGGCGCGGGCGAGGCCGACCTCGATGCTCTGCATCGTGTGATCGGCGCGAAACAGGTGCAGGCGCACCCGTCGCGCGACGCGACCCTTTTCGCTCAGCCGGGCACAGAGCGGCGGCAGAAGGCGATCGATTCCTGCCATGATGTCGGCTTCCAGCCCGATCGGATCGGGCAGGCTCAGCCGTGCCGCGAAATGCAGCGGCACGCGCGCGGGCGAGACGGGCTCGGGCTCTAACCCCAGGGCCTGATCCAGCCGCCGCACCACGTCGCGGCCAAACCGGCGGGCCAGCGCCGCGCGCGGAATCCCCATCAGATCGCCCACCTGGCGCAGCCCGAGACGCGCAAGCCCGTTCATCGCATCGTCCGATAGCCGCAGCGCGGCCAGCGGCAGCGGCGCGATGGCCTGCCGGGTCTGTCCCGGCGCGGCGACAGGGTGCTGGCCGGTCTGCGGCGCGGCGCCGCCCCGTTCCCAGTGGCGCCGCTTGACAGCGCGCGAGCGGGTGGCGCGGGCCTCCTGCGCTATGTCGTCGCCCGAGCGGGGACTGCCGGCCGTCTGCCCGGCGTGGCGTGCCAGCGCCCAGGCCGCGCCCACCGTATCGGCCAGCCCCGCCCGCACCGTCAAACCCATGTCGGCGCAATCCTGCACCGCCTGTTCCAGCAGCGGCTCTTCGCCACCGAACAGATGGGCACAGCCGGTCAGGTCGATGATCAGCCCCGCCGGCGGCTCTTCGGCCACCCAAGGAGAAAACTTTCCGGCCCAGCGGCGCAACCCGCTCAGGAACAGCGCCTCGGCCTGCGGGTCGTGCTGGCGTGTCACTAGCCCGGGGCAGATCGCCTGCGCATCGCGCAGTGGCTGGCCGGGGCGCAGGCCACCCTCCCGCGCGGCCGCCGAAAGCGACCGGATCTGCTGCATCCGGCCCATTTCGTGCACCACCGCAAAGGGGATGTCGGGCGCAACGACCCCCCGGCGCAACAACCTTTCGGCGTCGAGATGGGGAAACCATAGCGAGAGTATTCGGCGGGCGGGCATGATCGGCGTGCCTTGTGTTCGCTCTTTGTTCTAGTCTTGTCGGAATGCGGAGTCGAGTCCGCCCCATCATTCGTCCGGGCCAGGTTTCAGGAGGCGGGGTAGAGCGCGGCGCAGCGCGCCAGCGCGTCGGCGGTGCTGCGCCGCAATTGCGACTGTTTCGCGCGCAGCGCGGCCAGCTTGTCCCTTTCGGCGGCGATGTCGATCGCCACGGCGCGCTCGATCACGCGCGGCTCGACCTCCTGGCAGAACACAAACCCCGGATTGTCGTTGTCCCGCTCACCAAAGCAGAACCGGCTGACGATCCGCGGTTCCACCCTGCGTTCGATCGCATAGCCGCGGGCGATGTTCTGTTCCAGCTCGACGATCAGCTTGCTGACGGTGGTCAGTTCGCGCACGGCGTCGCGTTCGCATTGCTGGCGCGGCGTGGCGCAGGCGGCCAGCGGGATCAGAAGAATCAGGGCGAGGCGGCGCATCGGCGGGCTCCGTTAGCAGGATTCCATGAATATACGCCCGCGCGGCAGGCCGGACAATCCGCATACTGGCGGCAGGGTTTCAAAGCTGCTAACCCCGGCGCGACAGTCGCAGGAGGACGCCCATGAGCGATGATTTCGATACACGCAAAGCCCGCGCCGCCGACTGGTTCCGGGCGCTGCGCGACGAGATCGTGGCCGCCTTCGAGGCGCTGGAGGACAGCCAGGCCACTGGCCCGTTCGCCGATGCCCCCGCCGGTCGGTTCGAGGTGACGCGGACAAGCCGCACATCCGACGACGGCTCTGATGCGGGCGGCGGACTGATGAGCGTGATGCGGGGCGGCCGGGTGTTCGAGAAGGTCGGCGTCAACATCTCTGAAGTTTACGGACAGCTGGGCGACAAGGCGCAAAAGGCGATGGCCGCGCGCGGTGTGCCGGGCATGGCCGAGGATCCGCGGTTCTGGGCCTCGGGTATCAGCCTGGTGGCGCATATGCAGAACCCGCACACCCCGGCGGTGCACATGAACACGCGGATGTTCTGGACGCCGCATGCCTGGTGGTTCGGCGGTGGTTCGGACCTGAACCCGTGCATCGAATATGCCGAGGACACCGCGCATTTCCACGCCGAGCAGAAGGCGCATTGTGATCGTCACGACCCGGTCTTTTATCCGCGCTTCAAGGCTTGGGCCGACGCGTATTTCTATATCCCGCACCGCCACCGGGCGCGCGGCGTCGGCGGCATTTTCCTGGACGATCACAACACCGGAGACTGGGAAGCGGATTTCGCCTTCATCCAGGATGTCGGCCGCGCCTTCCTGCCGGCCTTCGTCCCGATCGTCGAGAGACGCCGCGACACCGAGTGGACCGAGGCCGACCGCGACACGCAATTGATTCATCGCGGGCTCTATGCCGAATACAACCTGGTCTATGACCGGGGTACGAAATTCGGGCTGGAAACCGGACACGATGCCAATGCCGTGCTGATGAGCCTGCCACCGCTGGCCAAGTGGCCCTGAGCATCGCGTGACCCGGCTGATCCTGTTCAACAAGCCATTCAATGTGCTGTCGCAGTTTACCGACAGCGGCACCCTTGGAACCCGCCGGCCCACCCTGTCGGATTTCCTGGACGTGCCCGCCGTCTATCCCGCCGGGCGGCTTGACCGCGACAGCGAAGGCCTGCTGCTGCTGACCGATGACGGCAAGCTGCAACACCGCATCTCGAACCCGCGCCACAAGATGCCCAAGACCTATCTGGCGCAGGTCGAGGGCCTGCCCGACGATGCCGCCCTGCAACGCCTGCGTGATGGCGTGACCTTGAAGGACGGTCCGACCCGGCCCGCGCAGGTGCGCCGAATAGACACGCCGTCCGCTTTGTGGCCGCGCATCCCGCCGGTGCGGTTTCGCAAGACCGTGCCGGACTGCTGGCTGGAAATCACCGTGACCGAGGGGCGTAACCGCCAGATCCGCCGGATGACCGCCACGGTGGGTCATCCGACCTTGCGGCTGATCCGCTGGCGCATCGGCGAATGGACGCTGGACGGGCTGGACAGCGGGGCGTGGCGCGAGGTCGACCTCACGTCTCGGCGTTTTTCATGACCTGCCGTTCGCGGTAGAAGGTGTAGATGCCCGACGCCACGATCACCGCCGCGCCGACCCAGGTCCAGAAATCGGGGAAATCACCGAAAACGACGAACCCGTAGAAGGTGCCCCAGATCATCATCGAATACTGCATTGGCGCGACGACCACGGCCTGTCCCACCTCCAGCGCGCGAATGATAAGGAACTCCCCCAGGGCCGCCAGCAGGGCGATGCCAGCCAGCAGGCCCAGCTCCAGCAAGGTTTCCGGCCAGTGCCAGAAAAAGGGCAGTGGCAGCGTCAGCAGCGCGCTGCCAGTCAGCGCGGTGTAGGCCACCGTCGTCTCGGTCCGGTCGCCGCCGCTGAGCATCCGCGACAGGATCTGGCGCAGCGCGAACAGAAACGCCGCCAGCATCACCAGCAGCGCGCCGGGATGGATCACGCCCAGTCCCGGCCGGATCACGATCAGCGTGCCGCCGAACCCCACGATGATCGCGGTCCATCGCCGTATTCCCACCGGCTCTCGCAGGATCAGCGCACCCAGCATGGTTACGAAGAACGGCGCGACGAAGCTGATCGCCACTGCATCGGCCAGCGGCACGAAACTGACACCGACGATGAACAGCGTGGCCGATGTCGCCGCCAATGCCCCGCGCGACATTTGCAACAGCGGCGTCTTGGTCCTCAGCACCGCCAGCCCGCGCAGTCGCAACAGGAAAAGCACGCCGATCAGCAGGCCAAGCTGCCGCGTCCATACGATCTGGATGGGGTGGAGCGTCTGGGTCAGAAACTTGGCCTGAGTGTCCACCGCCGAAAAAAGAAAGAACCCGGCGGCCATGAAGATCAGCCCGCGCAGATTTTGCGCATATTGCTGCCCTGGCGTGAAAACCCCGGGCGTGGCGCTTGTTAATGGAATGACTCAACCCCCCTGGCCGCTTGCCTGATGGTATACCATCATGGCTAGCGCAGCAGGTCACAGGCGTCCAGCGAAACCCGCAGACGCCGAGCGGGTCGTGCCTTTCGGCATCATGGGTCCGGAATGCGCGGTGGTTCAGCCGCGAATCGCCTCCAGCATGCGCGACACATTATCCGGGTCGGCATCCGGCGTGATGCCATGGCCCAGGTTGAAGATATGCGGCCCGTCCGAGAAAGCCCGCATGATGCGCCGGGTCTCGTCGATCATGGCTTGTCCGCCGGTGACCATGTGTCTGGGGTCGAGGTTTCCCTGAACACAGCCGTCCACCTGCACCCTGGCCGCCGCCCACTCGGCGCTGACCGAATTGTCAAGCGCCACGCAATCGGCGCCGGTGGCCCGGGCAAAGCCGACATAATTCTCGCCCGCCTCGCGCGGGAAGGCGATGACCGGAGTGCCGGGGTGGCGTGCTTTCAGTTCGGAAATGATCCTTTTCGCAGGTTCAAGCGCATAACGGTGAAAATCCGCGCCCTTCAGCGATCCGGCCCAGCTGTCGAACAGCTTGACCACCTCGGCACCTGCGTCGATCTGGGCCGACAGGTATTCGACCGTGGCAGCGGTGATGCGGTCGATCAGCGCGTCGAATATCGCCGGGTTTTCGTGTTTCAAGGCATGGGCGGGACCCTGGTCCTTGGTGCCGCGCCCGGCGATCATGTAGGTTGCCACCGTCCAGGGCGCCCCGGCAAAGCCGATCAGCGTTACGTCCGACGGAAGCTCGGGTTTCACCAGCCCTAGCGTTTCATAGACCGGAGAAAGCGTTTCGTGGATATCCTCGACACCCCGCAAGGCATCGAAATCGCCTTGCGACGTGATCGTGGACAGGCGCGGCCCCTCGCCGGCAACGAACCACAGATCGGCCCCCAGGGCCTGTGGCACCAGCAGGATGTCGGCAAACAGGATCGCCCCGTCGAAACCATAGCGGCGGATCGGTTGCAGCGTGACCTCTGCCGCCAGTTCCGGCGTGTAGCACAGCGTCAGGAAATCCCCGGCCCTGGCCCGCGTGGCCTTGTATTCCGGCAGATAGCGGCCGGCCTGCCGCATCAGCCAGACCGGCGGAACCGCCTGAACCTCGCCCGCCATTGCACGCATCAGTTTCTTCTTGGTCGCAGCCATTGTCTTTCCCCGTCCGAACCGTCCGCGGCCTCGTCACCCGGCTGCGTCGGCATGTCAATACCATGCGGATTGCCAGCCCCGCCAAGCCCGGATAGAGACGGGCCATGACACTGACGCTTCCCACCCCCGCCACGCCCCTCAGGATCGGCACGCGCGGCTCTCCGCTGGCGCTGGCGCAGGCGCATGAGACGCGCGACCGGCTGGCCGCCGCCTTCGACCTGCCGCAAGAGGCATTCGAGGTCGTGGCCATCAAGACCACCGGCGACAACCGCAAGATGATCGACGCGGACCGCCCGCTGAAAGAGATCGGCGGCAAGGGGCTGTTCGTGCGGGAAATCGAGGCGGCACTGCTGACCGGCGGCATCGACATCGCCGTGCATTCGATGAAGGACATGCCGGTGGTCCAGCCCGAGGGCCTGTTGCTGGACTGTTACCTCCCGCGCGAGGATCCGCGCGACGCTTTCGTGTCGCCGCATGTGACCCGATTGCCGGATCTGCCCGCGGGCGCGGTGGTCGGCACGTCCAGCCTGCGCCGCCGCGCGCAGCTGCTGGTGCGGCGCCCCGACCTGAAGGTGGTGGAGTTTCGCGGCAACGTGCAGACGCGGCTGCGCAAGCTGGAGGACGGCGTGGCGGTGGCCACCTTCCTTGCGATGGCGGGGCTGAACCGGCTGGGAATGGCCGGTGTGGCGCAATCGGCCGTGGCGACCGAGGACATGCTGCCCGCCGTGGCCCAGGGTGCGATCGGGATCGAGCGGCGCGCCGACGATCACCGCGTGGCCGGAATGCTGGAAGCCATCCACGATGCGCCCACGGCACGGCTTCTGGCGGCGGAGCGGGCCTTTCTGGCAGCGCTGGACGGGTCCTGCGAGACGCCGATCGGCGGGCTGGCCGAACGTGAAGGCGGCACGCTGCGCTTGCGGGGCGAGATACTGCGCCCGGACGGGTCCGAGCAATTGTCCGACGAGGCGACGGCGCCGGTCGAGGACGGGGCAGAGATGGGCCGGGCAATGGGTGCGCAGCTGCTGGCGCGGGCGGGGGCGGGGTTTTTCGATTTCAAGGCCTGACCTGACGGCGCGCTGGCGCGCATTCCCTTGCATCACCCCCCTCCCCGGCCCTCCCCCGATCCGGGGGGGAGGGGCACCCCATCGATCCGTCACGCTTCGACGGGGCCGCGTTCTACCCCTTGATACGAAAAATCGCCTCGACCTCGACCGTCATGTTTCCGGGCAGCGACCCCATTCCGACGGCAGAGCGCGCGTGCTGACCATCCTCGCCCAGAACCTGGACGAGAAGGTCCGAGCACCCATTGATGACCTTGGCCTGATCGCCGAAACCGGGCACGGCGTTAACCATGCCGAACACCTTCACGACCCTCAACGCATCGAGGCTGCCGGCCTCGGCCCTTGCAAGGCCCAGGATGGAAAGCCCGGCTAGCCTTGCATGTTCGTATCCTTCCTCGACCGTGACATTCTGCCCGAGCTGGCCGGTGTGGCGACTGCCGTCCGGCCGGCGCGGTCCTTGACCGGAAACGTAGATCATGTCTCCGTCACGGCGCACGGGAACATAGGTTCCCCCGGGCGGGAGCGCCGCGGGAAGTTCGATTCCGAGATCTGCCAGTCTTTGTTCGCTCGTCTTGTCCTGAGGCATCCGGATGTCCTTTCTTGCTGAAGTATGAGACCCGATCATGGCGGAATTCGGCGTGCTGCTAGCGCGTATTTCCCAGCTGTTCGCGCATTTCCCAAGTGCCGGAGGCCGTATGCACCCAAGCCCGGTCATGAAGATACGCCGTGGTGCAGGCGTGCTGGGGCATGAGCAGCAGCCTGTCGCCAACGGCCGGACCCTCGGTCCGAACGACGCAGTGTTCCTCACTCATCAGCAGGATCTCGCCGTCGGTCCGGAACCGCTTTTTCAGGGGCTTGTCCGGCGCGATCGCCTTTGCGCCCGCATCCAGAGTGATCGTCCCGTCATGTGCGGAAATCACCGTGGAAAGAACGAATGCCGCCGGTTCCCACTTCAGTTCCGGCAACTCGATGTCGTGCTGAGCGCTGGAATAGGTCCAGCTGCCCGGGGATACATATTGCGCCACGTCCCGCGGCCAGAGGTCGAAGGTGTAACTGCCGCCGGCAACCAGGTCACCGGCGATTCCTTCGTCCGCCAGACGCTGGTTCAGGCGCTCGACCGCCCGCACCTCTTCATCGACCGTCGCGCGCCGCTCGGCGCGTTCGCCATGTACATGCCCGTCGTAAAGGTGCCAGCCGGCGAAACGGCCCGCCTCGTAAAGCGCGCGCGCCAGATCGATGGCGGCCTGTCCCATGAGTGCGCCGGTCCGTCCGAAGCCCGGGTCAAGATCGACCCGCATGCGGATATTGGCCGGACCATCCTTGAGCTGAGCCTGCCATACATCCAGACCGAAACGCGAGTCGATCATGCCGACAAAATCGGTCGCCGGGTTCGCCTGGGCACATTGAGCGAAGCGGGCGACGGTGGCGGGGTTGACCGTCGGATAGGCCAGCGTGACGCTTCGGGCGCCACAGGAAGCCACCATTTCGACCTCGGCCAGCGTCGCGGTCTTGAACGTCTCGACACCCATTTCGCGCAAAAGACGCGTCACCCATGGCGCGCGATGGGTCTTTACATGTGGCATGAAGCGCGCGGCACCGCCGGCCGCCGAAAGCGATCGTTCAAGGTTGCGGATAACCGCAGCCTCATCGATGACGAAAGCCGGTGTTTCGATGATCTCGTCGGGGATGGGGCCGGTGGGGTGATGCTGCGGGGTCCGGTTGGTGGCCATGGTCGAGTCTCCGATATTGGCGATGCGGATATGGTGCCTTGCAGGCGGCGTCACGCGTCCTGCGGGTCCGGCCACCATTCGCCTGCGATGACCATGCCGCTGCTGGCCAGTTGTTCGTCGGATCGCACGACCTGGCCCACCACATCGACATGCTCGACGGTTTCGTTGCGCATTTCCAGAATGGTCGCATCACCGGCCGCGCCGACCGCGAAGGTGCCGAGATCTTCGCGCCGGATCGCCTTTGCGACATTCTGCGTAGTGGCGCGAATCACTTCGGGCAACGGCATCCCGAGTGCGAGAAATTTCGACATCACCGACAGCAGATCGTGAGCCGGCCCGTCGACGCAAAGGGCATGAACGTCGCTGCTGATCGCATCGGCCATGATTCCCTGTTCCATCATGGCGCGGCAGGAGTCGAAAGAGAAACCGCCATAGCCATGCCCGATATCGAAAATGACGCCACGATCGCGCGCGGCAAGAACCTCTTCCCGGATTGAGCGATCCGCATGCACCGGCGCCAGGGGAAAAGGCCGGAAACAGTGCGTAAGCACATCGCCGGGGCGCAGGATATTCAGAACCTCGCGCTGGCTGGGCGGCGGCATGTCGATATGCGCCATGACCGGAAGGCCAAGCTGATCGGCCACTTCGATCGCCAGATGCAGCGGTGCCAGGCCCGAGTTGCCGCCGGCCTTTGCCCCGATCCGTGCCTTGACGCCAACCAGAACGTCGAGATTGTCACGCGCGACACGCAGGCATTCATGCGGATGGACAAGCCGCATGTCACCGCATTCCCCGACCATGACATGTTTGCTGAACGCATAGATCCCGGCGAAGGACACGTTGATATAGGCCAGGATACGCGGCACGGACCGTTCGATCACATGTTTTCGGAACCCCGCGAAATTCCCGGCGCCGGCGCTTCCGGCATCGATAAATGTCGTGGTTCCGCTGCGCCGGGCGATCGGATCGGCATCCACGCCAAGCGAGGTGCCCCCCCAGTAGACGTGAGTATGCAGGTCAATCAGGCCGGGAGTCACGATCTTGCCGCGCACATCGCGGGTCTGCCTGGCGCTATCGACCGGCAGGTCGGCGCCGATCGCCGCGACCTTCCCATTCGTGAACGCGACGTCGCGTGGCGCATCCAGATTCTGTGCCGGATCCATTACCCGGCCGCCCTTCAATATGAGATCATACAATTCCGTCTCCTCTTCGTGTCCTTGGGACGACAACCTGTCGCCCGAATTCTTTGCACCGCTGCGCAAAGTGCCGTTGATGGTTTTTCGCAGCCGGCGCTCTCGATCGGTCTGCCTTTCGATCCGGTCGAGGGCGCTGAGGTGCAGATGGCCATAATTGTAGAAACCGACCGCCGCGGCGTTGCTCTGATGCGCAGCGTCGAGCGCGATTTTCAAGGATTCGGGGGTTTCCAGCGTTGGCCACAGACGAAATTCCGGCCGAGAAAAGCCGCTGACCGACAACCGTGGCCTCTTCGTCATGTATGACCCGGGGATAGACGAAGATCCGCTTCTTCATGGCCTGCCGTGTCCCGGTCGCGTATGATCGGCCGGAAACGGCGCGGCGTTTCCGCCGATCGCGCCAACCGTGACCGGAAGGCTCGTGGCACGCACAGCGCCGGGACACGGCAGGGGAGGACACAGGATCGATACAATCGAAGCCATTATTTTTCACGGGCGTTGCTGGCGCCGCTTCCTCCCTGCCTGGATGCGGGGCGCGCGCCAGGCAACCTCCCCATGGTCAATCGATATACGATCGTTCGCACCAAGTTTCCCGCGGATGGGCGCCGGGCCCCCGCACCGGCGCGCATAGGGTTTTCGGCGAATCACGATCATCTATATTTAACTTTCGTATCAAAAGTGATTTACAATTAAAAGGCAATGACGGACAGGGATGAAAGAATTGACCTCTGAATCGACACCCGAGGGCGACCCGGAGCAGGATATTCCAAGCGATGGTGCAACCGGCGACATTCTTGCCCGGATCCGCGACCTCGAACCCGAGATGTCGCGATCACAACACAAGATCGCGCAAGCGGTGCTTGGCTATCCGCGGCTGTTTGTCGAAAAGCCGGTGAGGGATCTTTGCGACTGGATCGGCGTGTCGGCGCCGACGATCATCCGCTTTTGCCGGTTTGCCGGCTGTGGCGGACTGCGTGACCTCAAGCTGCAGGTGATGGGCGCGATGCGGGTCGGGCCGCGCTATCTGGAGCCCCCGGACCCGCCTCAAACGCTTGAAAATGTGCGCGAACAGGTCTCGATGCGGGCGCATGGCGCGATCGCGGAGGCGGTGCGCATCCCCGACGAGAAGCTTGAGCGCGCAATCGATGACATACTGGGTGGCGGAACGCTTTATGCCTTCGGCAGCGGGGGCGTGTCGAGCTGGCTTGTCGAGGAGGTTCAGAACCGCTTTTTCCGGCTTGGCGTGCGTGTCGTGCCGTGCCGGGATGGCGTGATGCAGGCAATGTTGGCTGCGTCACTCGACCGCGGTGACGTGGTGCTCTGCTTTTCGCTTGGCGGGGTCAACGACGAGCTTGTGACTGCGGCGCGCATCGCGCGAAACTACGGCGCCAGAACGATCGCCATGACCCAGGAGGGCAGCCCGCTTGCCAAGGCCGTGGATTTGGCGCTGGGGATTTCGGTGCTGCGCAATGACGGGGATGTGCTCGGACCGACGTCGATGCGATATTCCTATCTTGCGGTGATCGACCTTCTCGCCTTCGGGGCGGCGATCCGTTCGCGCGATCACGCAATGGAGAAACTGCGCAGGCTGAAGCAGCAGTTCGTCTCGAATTTTGACGAAGACGTGACGCGCCCTCTTTGCGATTGAGGGCACTGTCACGCAGGGTCTGGAATTTGCACACGCAAATCATTATCAAGCGGATCGCTCAATAAATGATATAAAAGTTAAAAAAATTTTGACCATGCGTCAGGCGTCATGGTAGCGTTTCTGGAAGGGTTGGAATCGCGCCGACCCAGGAGACGGGCATCGGAAACGCCATGCTGAGTCGTCTTCAATCCGTAAAAGGAAGTTCCGGCGCCCCGATGACGCATGATTGCAGCGGCGGCGCGGTGTGATCTGCGGCAATCAGGAGAACCGCGCCATGAAGGATTTTTTGAGCCGCCCCCCGGGAAATTTCATTGGTGGTGCATGGGAATGCGATGCCGCCGATTGGATGCCCGTGATCAACCCCGCGACCGGTGAGGTTCTGGCGCAGGTGCCAAACAGCCCGCGCAAGACGGCGCAGCGGGCGATCTCGGCCGCCGCGGACGCGCAACCCGCCTGGGACGCCGCCGGCGCCTGGCGCCGTGCGGAGATGTGTCGAAAACTGGCTGATGCAATCGACGCATCCTCGGAACACCTGGCGTACATACTTTGCGTGGATCAGGGAAAACCGCTCGCACAGGCTGCCGGAGAAATCGGCAAGGCCGCCGATGGATTCAGGCTGGCGGCGGATCTCGGGAAATACATGACCGGAGAGACGATCCCGACGGAAACGCGCGGGCGCCTGGTCGTGACGCACCGCCGCCCGCGCGGAGTCTATGCGGTAATCACCCCGTGGAATTTTCCGGTCAACATTCCGGTGGAATATCTGGCGCCGGCGATCGCAACGGGTAATGCGGTGGTCTGGGTTCCTGCGCCGTCCACCTCGCTGATCGCGGTCGAGTTCATGGCGGTTCTTGCCGAGGCCGGCCTGCCTGACGGCGTTGTCAATCTGGTTCTGGGCGAGGGGGCGGTCGTTGGCGACGAAATCGTTTCCAACCCGGGCACGGCCGCGATCGGGTTTACCGGCAGCGCGGCGACCGGGCGCCGGATCGCGGAGCGCGGCGCCGGCAAGCCGCTGCTTCTGGAACTTGGCGGCAACGGCCCCCTGATCGTGCGCGCGGATGCGGATATCGAAAAAGCGGCGGAAGCGGCCGCGGTCGGCGCCTTTGCCAATGCCGGGCAGATCTGCGCCGCGACGGGGCGCGTTCTCGCCGACAGGCGTATCGCAGAAGCCCTGGCCGAGCGGGTCCGGGAAAAGGCCGAGGCCCATGTCCTGGGCAATCCCCTGCATCAGGGTGTCACCATGGGGCCGCTCAACAATCAGGGTGTGCTCGAAAAGACCCGCGCACATGTCGAGGATGCGATCCGGGCCGGGGCGCGCTGCCTCACCGGCGGCAAGAGCCGCCCCGACCTGGGCAGCGAGCTGTTCTTCGAGCCCACGGTCCTGTCCGGGATCACACCGGACATGGACATCGCACGTTACGAGACGTTCGGCCCGGTTGTTCCAATCCTGTCGCTGGAGGACGACGAGGCCCTGATGAGCGTTGCCAAGGATACCGATTATGGCCTGAGCATGGGCATCTTTTCCCACGACGTGGGCAAGGCGATGTCCATGGCTGTCCAGCTTCGGGCCGGTATCGTCAATATCAACGAGCGCAGCAATTTCTGGGAGCTTCATGTTCCGTTCGGGGGCGGCAGTCGCACGCAAAGTGGCGTGGGGCGAATCGGCGGGCGCCACACGCTCGAGGCCATGACAGAGATCGCCACAGTGACCGTGCCGGTCGAAGGTTTCTGAGCCATGGCGGAGTCAACCGGAAATGCACGCCGATCATTCGAATTCAGGGCGCCGGCAACAGCCCGGCCCCGAGCAGGCGATCGCTGCGAACAAGGCGTGTTCTCCGATGCGCACAGGTTGCAGCACCGCATCGGCGCAGTGTCGCGCCTCGATCAGAAACAACAACAGGGATTAGGAAAATGAAGCTGAACTATCGTGATCTGTTGGGCAGCGTCCTGGCCGGCGCGCTCCTGTTCGCGGGTCCAACATCGGCATTGGCACAGGAAGCGGACACATTGGTCGTCGCCGAGGACGTCCCGCCGCAAACCTTCGACCCGATCCAGTCATCCCAGATCCGCACATGGTACATGTGGCAACTGGTATATGAGGGTCTTCTGCGGGCCGAGCTCGACGGGACGCTCAAGCCGATGCTTGCAACGAGCTGGACGGCAAGCGACGACGGGCTGACATACGAATTCACCTTGCGCGAAGGCGTCAAGTTTTCCGACGGAACGCCGGTTGCGGCAGAGGATGTCGTGGCATCCTTCACGCGCCTGAAAGCGGATGGCCTGCCCTATGCACAGGACCGCTTCAAGTCGGTTGAAACTGTCGAGGCGACCGAAAACGGCAAGGTGCGGTTCACCCTGTCCAGCCCGGACGCCGGGTTCCTTCTGAACCTCGGAAACCCGTTCGTCGTCGGATCGGCCGTGATGAGCAAGGAATGGCTCGAAAACAATGACCCGAAGACGTCGATGATGGGTACCGGACCGTTCGAAATGGTCTCTTACGTGCCGAACCAGGAACTGGTCCTGAAACGCAACGAGAACTATTGGAACGCCGAGGAGGCTGCGGAAGTCGAAAACATGACTATCCGCTACATGCCGGAGCAATCGGCCCAGATTGCCGGGCTCGTCTCGGGGCAGATCGACCTGATGTTCCCCAGCTCGGAAAGCATGCTGCAACTTTCGCGGATGGATAATATCTCGACCAAAGCGGTTGCCTCCACGAACACGGTGCGGATCAACATCAACACCAACAAGGAGCCTTTCAGCAATGTGGATTTCCGCCGGGCAATGTCGCTGGCGCTTAGCCGCGAAGACGTGGTTTCCGGCGCGTTTCTTGGCGAAGCCACCCCGAGCGCGCCGGTTCCTCCGGCCTATGCCTGGGGGTCTGATCCCTCGGAGCTGAAATACCAGCATCAGGATATCGAAAAGGCCAAGGAACTGTTGGCCAAGGCCGGCTATCCGGATGGTGTCGACATCACGCTCAACCATCTGGCAGGTTATGCCAGCTATCTGGACCGGTTTGCCGCCATCATCAAGCAGAACATGGCAGAGGCCGGAATCCGGGTGACCATCGAGGCCAACCAGACCGCCGTATGGCTCGACAAGCAGAACAACGCCAATTACGACATCATGACGAATGAATATGCGTATCAGGCGGACCCTCTGTTCTACCTGATGCCTCGCCCTGGCCGGCAGGGCCCGACCCCGCCCGAAATGCAGGCCCTGATCGAAAAGGCGCAAACGGGCCCGGCGGCAGACTACACGTCGAACCTGGCCGACCTGGAGCGCATGCAGGACGACCTGGTATTTCCCGACATCACTGTCGCATCGCGAAATGCCTGGGTCGCATTCTCGGACGCTGTCGCAGAGGATTCGGTCAACCCGACCGCAATTCTTTCGCGGACCTTCCTTGCAGACGTCGCGCTGGATTGAGTCCGACTGAAAGTCGGCCTGCCGTTCATGCGGCGGGCCGCCGCCATTCGGCCCGAAACCCTTGCCTGTGATGGAACTGATCAATTGTCGGACATACCCGTTCTGAGAGTGGAAGATCTGGTCACGCGTTTCGGCCCCCCCGGAAAGGGGCTGATTGCGGTCGATCATGTTTCGTTTTCCGTCCGCCGCGGCGAGACGCTCGGCCTGGTCGGCGAATCCGGCTCGGGGAAAAGTGCGACGGCCATGTCGCTTCTTCGCCTGGTCGGACGGCCCGGACATATCGAAGGTGGCCGGGTCGTACTGAACGGCGTCGACATCCTGCCGCTTTCCCAGGACGACATCCGAAAACGTCGTGGCACCGAATACGGCATGGTGTTCCAGAATCCGATGACCGCGCTCAACCCCGTCTTTTCCATCGGCTGGCAGATGGGGGAGGCCCTGAAGGCCCATGGCCGGTCGCATGGTCGCGAGAAGATCATAGAGAACGCGCTTCGCGACGTCGGCATGCCGGATCCGCATCGCCAGGCAAGGTCCTTTCCGCATCAGATGTCAGGCGGAATGCGACAGCGCGTGGTGATCGCCATGGGGCTGATAAACGAGCCGCAACTCCTCATCGCGGATGAGCCGACCACCGCGCTGGACGTGACGATCCAGGCCCAGGTTCTCGAACTCATGAAGAACCTGACGCGCGACAAGGGCGCGGCGCTTCTGCTCATTACGCACAACATGGGGGTCATCGCGCGCATGTGCGATCGCGTGGCAGTGATGTATGCCGGGGAGATCGTCGAAGAGGCCCCGGTCGACGAGATTTTCGAGAATGCGCGGCACCCCTATACCCGCGGGCTGTTGCGGTCGGTTCCCGACGGGGCGCGGCCCCGCGAAAAGATGCCGACATTGCCGGGTGAGCCGCCCGACATGAGCCAACCCCAGACCGGGTGCCGTTTCCGCCCCCGCTGCGCCTTTGCCGACGAAAGATGCGCCACACATCCCGATCTGCTGGAAATCGGCAACGGCCACAAGTCACGCTGCTGGCCCGCGCAGGCCGGAGAGGCATTCGACACGGCCGGGAACAGATCGGAGACCGCGAATGCCGTCTGAGAACAGGCCGCTCCTCGAAGTCGAGGGCGTAAGGAAGGAATTCCAGGTCGAGTCGCGCGGCGAAAAAGCCAGGCTGCGTGCGGTGGATGGCGTGTCGCTTCATCTGGCCCACGGTGAAACGCTGGGTATCGTGGGCGAATCCGGTTGTGGAAAGTCCACTCTGGCGCGGATGGTGGTCGGGCTGGAACGTCCGACCGACGGTCGGATTCTGACCGAGGGCGGCGATATCTGGGCGCCGGGCAAGGCAGGCCGCACGCGGCGCGCGTCCTTTCAGATGGTCTTTCAGAACCCCTCGGGCTCGATGAACCCGCGACGATCTGTCGGCGCGAGTGTTGCCGAACCACTGCGGGCCAGGGATGGGAGCAAAACCCGTCAGGCCGTGGCCGCGATGCTGGAGCGGGTCGGCCTCAATCCGGATTTTGCGGCGCGCCGTCCGCACCAGCTGTCCGGCGGACAGCAGCAACGCGCCTCGATCGCCCGCGCCCTTATATCGAACCCGAGCCTCGTGGTTCATGACGAATCGATCGCCTCTCTGGATATCTCCTTGCAGGCGCAGATCCTGAATCTCCTGCTGGACCTGCAACAGGAAATGGGAACGTCTTATCTCTTCATCAGTCACGACCTGGCAGCGGTTCAAATGATCAGCCACCGAATCGTCGTGATGTATCTGGGCGAAGTGGTCGAGGCGACAACGGTCGAAGAGTTTTCGCGCCAGCCGTTGCACCCGTATTCGGTTTCGCTGCGGTCGGCCACATTGGTCGCCGACCCCAAGAGGGAAAGAAACAGGCCGCATGTCCTGCTGAAGGGGGATGTGCCAAGCCCGCTCGACCCGCCATCCGGGTGCCGTTTCCATACCCGCTGTCCGCTGGCGGTCGACATCTGCGCCCGCGAAAAGCCGCAGCTGCGCAAGATCGGGAATGCACATATGGTTGCCTGCCATTTCCCCGAAAGGACACCGACGATAACCGAGGCTGTCCCCGGTCCACGGGGCACGGGCGCAAACGCAACGGAGACCGCGTAATGGCAAGGCTCATCCTGAAGCGGCTGATGGGGGCCGTCTTCGTCCTGCTCGCCGTCTCGGCGCTTGTCTTCGCAATGGGCAGTCTGATCCCCGGCGATCTGACCAGCGTGATCGTCGGGCAGGAAGGCGCCACCGACGAGCAGTTTGCCGAAGTGCGCCGCCGCCTGGGGCTCGATCGACCGCTTCCCGTCCGCTATGTGTCGTGGCTGGGCAACGCGCTGACCGGGGATTTCGGCACCTCGCCGATCACGGGCCGTGCAATTGCGTCGGACCTGGCACAGCAGATTCCCGTTTCACTGGAACTGGCAACCCTGACACTGGTTTTCTCGACCATTCTGGGTCTGCCGGCCGGAATCCTGGCCGCGGTGCACGCCAATCGCCGCCTCGATTTCATCGTGCGCGGCATTCTTCTGTTCACGTTCTCGGTGCCGATCTTCGTCATCGGCATTCTGCTTCTGCTGGTCGGGTCACGGTATTTCCCGGGGATGTTCCAGGTGTCCTATGTCCCATGGTCGGAAGATCCGATGCTGCACATCCGCTCGATGATCATGCCGCTTCTCACGATCGCCTTTCCGATCACCGCGATGACGATGCAGATGGTGCGCGGGGCCATGCTGGAAGTCCTGCATGAGCCGTTCATCACGACGGCGCGCGCCGGCGGCGTTCGCGAAAGGCGGGTTGAATATCTCCACGCCCTGCGCAGCGCCCTGCCGCCGATCGTCACGTTCATCGGCTTTCAGTTCGGCATTCTGCTGGGCGGGCTGATCGTGGTTGAACAGATCTTCAGCCTGCCCGGCCTCGGGCGCGGGATGCTCGACGCGATAAACACCCGCGACTACCCGATGGTGACAGCCACGGCACTGGTCTTCGCCTTCGCATTCGTTGCGATAAACGTGATCGTCGATCTACTGTATCCCCTGCTCGACCCGAGGCAACGTTGACATGAATACAAGCCCCGACATTGGTGTCGTTTCCAAGGCCCCGGCGCGGTTCCGTCTTCCGCGCGTTCCGTTCCTGCGCGATCTGTTTCGGCACAAGGGCGGCGCATTCGGCCTTGCCGTTCTGGCGTTTTTCATCTTCCTGGCGCTCTTCGGACACTGGGTCGCACCGTATGATCCGAATGCCAGCGACATGAAGGCGCTTCTTTCGCCCCCCTCGGAGGCCCATTGGTTCGGCACCGACGTTCTGGGGCGTGACACGCTTAGCCGTGTGATCGACGGATCCCGCATCGCGATCGGCGTCGCTTTCATCTCTGTATCGGTGGGCATGGCCGTCGGCGTCGTTATCGGGATCATCGCCGGGTACTTCGGTGGTATCGTCGACTCCATTCTCAACCGAAGCCAGGACATCCTGTTCGCGTTTCCGACGCTTCTGCTTGCCATCATCATGGTCGCGGTTCTGGGGCCCGGCCTGGTCAATGCATCCCTTGCGATCGCCATCGTCTATTCGCCGCGCTTTGCGCGAATGGCACGCGCGACCGCGCTAAGTGTCAAAAGCCATGAATACTTCGATGCCGCCCGTCTTGCCGGGGTCGGCACGCCGGTAATCCTCGTGCGGCACATGCTGCCAAACGTGTTGCCGCCCGTGATCGTCCTGGCGGCGCTCAGCATGTCGACGGCCCAGCTTGCCTATGCTTCCCTGTCCTTTCTCGGGCTGGGGGTCAGCCCCCCTCAGGCGGATTGGGGGAACATGCTGTCGAAGGCCCGCGATTTCATCACCGTCGCGCCTTGGCTGGTGATATGCCCTGCCGCGGCCCTTGTCCTGCTGATGCTCGCCTTCAATGTTCTGGGCGACGCCGTCAGGGATGTTCTGGATCCACGCCACACCGGCTCCGGCCGGGCACCGGAGACTCTTTGAACTTTCACCTTGAAACCTTCGGAGGGACGCAATGCCCCCCCCTGCACATGTCGTGCTTCATCCCGTCCACCCGGACGGTATCGATCAGGTCCTGGACTCGATGGCGGGTATTGACCTCGAAAGGCCGGAAGACGACGAAGGGGTCGCGGCCGCGCTGCAATCCGGCGCCGAGGTCCTGGTGACCCAGACCTGGCGTGAGGAATTCCTGACGCCTTCGCTGCGCTGGATCGCGGGAACGGGCGCCGGCGCAGAGCAATACCCCCTTGATCTGCTGGACGGACACGACGTGACGTTGACCACAGCCGTCGGCGTGCATTCGACAACCGTCGCCGAGCACGGCTTTGCCCTGCTGCTGTCATTGACCCGCCGAATCGGTGAGGCGGTGCGCCACATGACGGAACACCGCTGGGTCCGGATGACGGGTGAAGAGCTTGCCGGCAAGAAGATCGCCATTGTCGGCATGGGCCGGATCGGCGAAGAGATCGCCGTGCGGGCAAAATGCTGGGGAATGGACGTCGCGGGCATCAAACGCCGGCCCGAGACCTATGCGGGTTGCCTCGACAAGGTGCATGGCCCTAGCGACCTTCACGATCTCTGTGACTGGGCCGATATCCTGATGATCTCGGCGCCGGCAAATGCCGACGGCACACCGCTGGTCGGGGCAAGGGAACTCGATCTTCTCGGTGCGGGTTGGTTGGTGAATGTCGGGCGTGGCAGCCTCGTGGATGGTGAGGCGCTGCTTTCGGCCCTGACGCAGGGCGAGTTGCGCGGCGCCGGTCTGGATGTCACCGAGATTGAGCCCTTGCCGGAAGATTCCGCCCTTTGGTCCTGCGAAAAAGTCGTGTTGACCGCCCACTTTGCCGGCGCAAGCCCCTATTTCGCCGAGCGATGGGGAAGGATCTTCGCGCAGAATCTGCGCGCGTTCCGGGGCGAAGGTGCCTGGGAAAATCGTCTGGCGCCATTCGGGTGACCTTGGGGCCATTCGCGGCCCCGCTCTCGCATGGGCCGGATCTGACTGGCGCGATCCGAACGCGCCGCTTTTGGAAAGAAGACTGATGACAGAAAAAACTCTTCGTGGCCTCCTCTCACCGGTCGTCACGCCCTTTGATGCGGATTTGAAACCCGACACGAAACGCTGGATCGAGCATAGCCGGTGGCTGCTGTCGCAGGATTGCGGGCTGGCCGTGTTCGGCACCAACAGCGAGGCGAATTCGCTTTCGCTCGACGAACGGCTCACGCTTCTGGACGCCGCGTTTGAGGCGGATCTCGATCCCGCCCGGATGATGCCGGGAACGGGCGCTTGCGCGCTGCCCGACGCGGTGACCCTGACGCGCCGCGCGGTGGAAGGCGGATGCGCCGGTGTTCTCATGCTCCCGCCGTTCTATTACAAGGGCGTTTCCGACGACGGTTTGTTCGCCTTTTACGATCGGGTAATCCAGGCGGTGGGCGATGCAAGGCTGCGCATCTATCTCTATCATATTCCTCCGGTCAGCCAGGTCCCGATCAGCCTTGATCTCATCGAACGCCTTCTGAAAGCCTATCCCGACACGATTGCGGGCATAAAGGACAGCTCGGGGGATTGGGCGAACACGAGCGCCATGCTCGACCGTTTCGAAAATTTCGATGTCTTCGCCGGCTCCGAGACCTTTCTGTTGTCCACGCTGCGCGGGGGTGGCGCCGGGTGTATCAGCGCGACCGCGAACATAAACCCGGCGGCTATCAGTCGGCTCTACAAGTCCTGGCAGGCACCGGACGCGGACAAGCAGCAGGCAGCCGTCACTGATTTCCGAGAGGCCGTTTCAGCCTATCCGATGATCCCTGCGCTGAAGGCGGCGATCGCGTGGGCGACGGGCGATGAAACCTGGCGCAATGTCAGGCCCCCGCTCATGCCGCTTGATGGCGAGACGGGCAAAGGGTTTGTCCGAATGCTCGAAGGCCGGGGCTTTTCGATGCCGGGGCGACGTAATATCGACTGAAACAAGGCCGCATTGACCGGAACATTGCCGAAAGGCAGGAACGGACCCGGGCTGGTCCCCTTCCGGGGTCACCCGATGCCGGACATGCGCGTTGCTGCGCCCCGGCCCGACTTTGGCGATTGCGCTCCGACCCCGAACCGGGCGAAAACAGATCCGGGTTTCACGGACGGAGTCGGCGCCGCCGGTTCCGACACAACGGAGGTTTGTCATGACCGGAATCGTCATTCTCGGCGGTGCGCGCACCGCTATCGGCACGTTCGGCGGGACGCTGGCGGGGACCCCGCCCATCGAACTGGGGACCGTGGTCGCCCGCGCCGCGCTCGGGCGTGCAGGCGTCGAGGGCCGTCAGATCGGCCATGTTGCGTTCGGCCATGTCATCAATACCGAACCGCGCGACATGTACCTGTCGCGCGTCGCGGCGATGCAGGCGGGAATCCCCGATACGACGCCTGCGATGAACGTGAACCGGCTGTGCGGTTCGGGTGCACAGGCGATCGTTTCGGTCGTGCAATCGCTGATGCTGGGCGACGCCGAGTTCGGCCTGGCCGGCGGAGCCGAGAACATGAGCCGGTCGCCCCATATCCTGCCGGCCGCGCGCTGGGGCCAGAAGATGGGCGATGCGGGGGCGCAGGACATGATGCTGGGCGCGCTCAGCTGCCCGTTCGGCACGGGCCACATGGGCGTGACCGCCGAGAACGTGGCCGCCGAGCACTCGATCACGCGCGCGGCACAAGACGCCTTTGCGCTGGAAAGCCAGACCCGCGCCACACGCGCGATTGCCGAAGATCGGTTCAAGGATCAGATCGTGCCGATCGAACTGCGCGTGAAACGTGATACCGTGACATTCGACACCGATGAACACCCGAAAGCGACTTCGGCCGAGGCGCTGGCCGGGCTGCGCCCGGCGTTCCAGAAGGATGGCAGCGTGACGGCAGGCAATGCCAGCGGCATCAATGACGGGGCGGCGGCCCTGGTGTTCGCCCGCGAAGAGGCCGCCTCTGGCGCAGGCCTGACGCCGCGTGCCCGGGTGCTGGGCTACGCCCACGCCGGCGTTCGCCCCGAGGTGATGGGCATCGGACCGGTGCCCGCCGTCGAGGCGCTGATGGCGAAGACCGGGCTGAAGGCGGAAGATTTCGACGTGATCGAAAGCAACGAAGCTTTCGCGGCACAGGCGTTGGCCGTGAACAAGAAGCTGGGGTTGGATCCGGCAAAGGTCAATCCCAATGGCGGCGCCATTGCGTTGGGGCATCCGGTGGGTGCCACCGGCGCGATCCTGACCGTCAAGGCCCTGTACGAGTTGGAACGGGCGGGTGGCAGGACCGCGCTGATTACAATGTGCATCGGGGGCGGGCAGGGCATCGCGATCGCCATCGAACGGATCTGAGAACGGCCGTTCGGCAACACGCATTCCCGGTTTTCACGCGTCATATCGCATGCCTCCGGCGGGAGTATTTGGGCAAGATGAAGCCGGGATTCGTTCCAGCCCGCGTTCCGCGCTATCGCAGGTCCAGATCTGCCCGTGCCGCGCGGCCCTTGGCATCGATCACCGAAAGCGCCACGAAACCGGTGCCGGGTGCGGGCAGGGTGATTTCGCGCGCCCGCTGGCCGGTGGCCAGAGCTGTGCCGTTGGCCAGAACGGTAAAGGGTGGGACGCCCGCGCGCAGCTTGACGACCAGGCCCAGACCGCCAAGCTCCAGCTTCACCCCGTCCGGCGGATAGATCAGTTGCGGCGCGTCAGGCGCCGTCGCGGCAAGGGCCGCCCCCGGCGCGCGGAAGCGGTGCAGGGGCGGCGGCAATTCTGCGTTGGTCACGCGCAGCGTGCCGGGCGGGGGCGGAGGCAACGGGTCCAACTGCGGCTTCAACCGCGCGAAAGCCTCGAACAGGACCGGTGCTGCCAGGTCGCCGCCGAAAGCGCCCGGAACCGACGTGCCGTCGGCGCGCCCGATCCAGACCGCGATGACGTGCCGTCCATCGAAGCCGGCGGCCCAGGCATCGTGGTGCCCGTAGGAAGTTCCGGTCTTGAAGGCCAGCCCGCTCCGTGCCGATGCAATCGGTGGCGGCGTGCCGCGAAGGATATCGGCGACCTGCCAGGCCGCGACTTCGGACAGAACCTCCGGCCCGGGCTCGGGCGGTTCGGTATCCGCGCGCCAGTGAAGCGGCACCTTGCGCCCCGCGTTGCCGAACGTGGCATAGAGCCGCGCCAGGTCCTCAAGCGTCACGCCCAGGCCCCCCAACGCGATTGCCAGACCCGGCGGCGCCTGGCCGGGCAGGTCCGGCTGCATGCCGGCGCGACGCATATGCGCCATGAGGCGGGCGGGCCCCAGCGCCTCGGTCAGCGCCACGGCGGGGATGTTCAGCGACAATTGCAACGCCTCGCGCATCCGGATGTCGCCGCGATAGGCCCCGTCGAAATTTGTCGGGGCGTAGTTTCCGAAGGCTGTGGGCCGGTCGGCGATCAGGGTATCCGGATGACCAAGCCCCTGATCGAAGGCCAGGCCGTAAATCAGTGGTTTCAGCGTCGATCCGGGCGAGCGTGACGCCTGCGTCATGTCGACGAAGCCCTGCCGACCCTGATCAGTAAAATCGGGAGAGCCGACGGAAGCCAGGATCTCGCCGGTCCGGTGGTCGGCCACGACGAGCGCGGCCGACAGGCGATCGCCACGGTTGCGCACCGCACGCCGCGCGAGATCCTGCATACGGGCCTGCAGGCGGGCGTCGATGGTCAGGTGGTGACGCGCGGACAGCGGCCGGTCGGCAAGTGCCCGGTCGGCAAGATGCGGCGCCAGGGCGGGAAACGGGCGGCGGACATTGGGGACCGGTTCGCGCCGGGCGGCAAGGGCGCTGGCACGGTCCAGCACGCCGTTTTTCGCCAGCCTGGCCAGAACGCGGTCGCGGGCCGCCCGCGCGGCGTTTGGAAAGCGGTCCGGGCGCCGGGTTTCGGGCGATTGGGGCAGCGCAACCAGCAGTGCCGCCTGCGCGGCGGTCAGGCGGCGCGGGACCTTGCCAAACCAGGCGCGGGTCGCGGCGCGAACCCCTTCGAGATTGCCGCCGAAAGGCGCATGGTTGAGGTAAAGGTTCAGAATCGCCTGTTTGTCCAGCCGACGCTCCAGCGCCAGGGCAACCCGGATCTGACGCAGTTTGCCGGGCCAACGCCCGGTCGGCCCGTCTTCGAGCAGGCGCGCCACCTGCATCGTCAGGGTCGACCCGCCAGATACGATTTGCCCGTTCCAGGCGGCTTGCGCAGCTGCCCGCGCCAGCGCCGGAAGATCGACGCCCGCGTGGCGGAAGAACCGCTTGTCCTCATAGGCGACGAGCATTCGAACATAGGCTGGATCCACCGCATCGACCGAGGTCGCCAGCCGCCAGCGCCCCTCGGTGACCGTATAGGCGCGCAGCAGCGTTCCGTCGCGGGCCAGAACCTCGGTCGAGGTTTCGGTGACCAACGGGGGCAGATCCGTCGCCGCCACCCAGGCGTCCAGCGCATCGCGTGCCCCCGCCGCGCCCCACAGCAGTGCAACCACTGCGAAAAGTGCGAACCGGTTCATTCCGTCACGGTCACGCGGCCCGCGCCGGTCCAGGCCCGTCTGTCGGGCCGGTACATGTCCTCGACCGAGGCGGCCGGGTGATGATACGCGCCCGGCGTCGTCGCCCGCACGATATAGGCCAGCCGGAAAGGCGCGTCCCTGGTCCAGTCCACCGCAGCGAGGAACCGGTCCTGGCGGAACTCGGCTCTGCGTGTCTCTTCGATCACGTCCAGCCAGTCCAGCGCGCGGATGTCGCCGCCTCGCAAAAGATCGGGATTGTCGATCTCGAACCCGGCGGGCAGAGGGTCACGGACCATCAGGCGCGCTTCGGCGGAACCCAGCGGTGTAACCTCGATCACCGTCACGAGGCGGGTTCCGGCGGCCACGCGGTCCGGATTCGCGGGCGTGCCTTCCATGGTGAAATAGCTGCGGGTGATGGCAAAGCCGTTGCCGCCCGCCCGAAGCGGCGTCGCGGGCACGCCGAAGGTCGTCAGCGTCAGCTGTGCGTCCCGGCCGGATCCGTTGACAATCTTCAGCGGCGCGGTCCCGGCCTGATCCTCGATCACCCGAACAAGCGGGCCATCCACCGGGTTGCCGTTCACGCTGAACCCTTCGCCGCCCGCGCTGTCGATCAGCGCATTGGCGGCCAGCAGGGTCCAGACGGCTTCCTGCGTCGATGCGGGGCGGTCTGCGTTTCCGGCCAGGCCGGAGAGCTGCACGTTGCCGGCAACCGCCGAGTCCGCCTCTGTCGCCAGCGCCAGCACCCCGGCCGCGTCGCGGCGATCCGTGCCGTAATCGCTGCGCCAGAGCGGGGCTTCCGCGCGTTTCATGCGGGCGTTTGACATGGCGACCGCGCGCGCAAACATCGCGTCCGCGCGCGGCTGGTCGCCGTAAGAGGCCAGCGCCGCACCCAGCTGCGCCAGCGCCAGCGGCGTGGCGAAAGCATCCGCCTTGACGTCAGCGTAATATCGCAAATCGCCGATGGCGGCGGCGCCCTCGCGCGCCAGCACCATCAGCGCATAAGCGAGCGCCTCGCCGCCGCGATCGAAATCGGGGGCATGGTTGACCTGATTTCGCAGGTTGTCCAGCGCTGAGCGGAAAGCCGTCTGCGGCACCGCGAAGCCCTTTGCACGGGCACGGCTGAGAAAGTCGGTCACATAGGCGTCCAGCCAGAAATCGCCCGCATCGGGTTGCCACAGGCCGAAGGCGCCGCTGGCCGACTGGTTAGTCAGAACCTGCGTGATCGCCTGGTCGATGCGCGTGGCGATTCCCCGGCGTTCGGCCAGTCCCATCACCTGCGCCACCTGGTCGAAATAGAGCAGCGGCATGGCCGTGCTGGCGACCTGCTCGGTGCAGCCATAGGGATAGCGATCGAGCGCCTGCAACAGTCCCGGCACATCAAAGCGCGCCATCGGGCCGATCGCCAGCGTCGCGCTGCCGGTGCCAGGCCGCAGATCGGTAAACACATCCGGTCCCAGCGTGAAACTGTCGCCGGTTGCAAGGGTGAAGCGGCTTGTCCGTGTCACCTCGGGATCGTTGAGCTGCACCGGCAGGGTCAGGCGCTTGTCCAGTTGCCGCCCGTCCGGTGTGGTCAGCACCACGGTGATCTGGTGCTGGCCCGGTGCAACTGCTGTCAGCGGGATCGAAAGCGTGGCCTTGCCTTGCTTTTCCAGCGTCAGGCCCGAGGGCACTGCCGCCGGGTCCAGCGCCACGCCATCGGCGGTCACGTCCAGGCCCATTCGCCCGGCAGGGCCGGTGGCATGGGTGATTTCCAGCAACAGGCGCGACCGGTCTCCCGGTGCCATGAAGCGCGGCAACGATGCGTTGACAACGACCGGGTCGCGGACCAGGACATCGGCCTGCGCTTGCCCGACGCCGGTGGCCGACCAGGCCACTGCCATCAGCCGGATCGTGCCATTGAAAGCGGGCAGGTCCAGGGTGGTCCGTGCGTAACCATCCGCGCCGATCCTCACGGGGCCGGAAAAGAACGCGACCAGCTCCTCGGTCGGTGGCGGCGCCTGCATCCGCATCCGCGCCGCCGCGTCCCCGCCCGAGCGGACCTGTCCCATTGCGCCGTTCATCCCGTCGATCAGCCGGCCGTAAACGTCGCGCAGCTGCATCCCCAGCTTGCGCTGTCCGAAATAATGGCCCGACGGATCGGGCGCATCGAAGGCGGTCAGGTTCAGGATGCCGACATCCACTGCCGCGATGGTGGCAAAGGCCGTTTCGCCCGGCTGCACGCCTTCCACCTTCAGCGCCACGGGCATGGGCCCGCGCGGGTCGGTTGCGGCCGGGGTGTCGAACGTGGCGGACAGCTGCCGCGGGCCGGGATCGACCTGTGCATGGGCCAGCCCCAGCGCCCGCGCCGGGTTGTGTCCCGCCGCCACGTCCATCGGACGGATCAGCGTGGCGCTGACATAGGCGCCGGCGCCCCAGTCATCTGTCACCGGCAGGGTCAGGATGTTTTCGCCCTCGGACAGATCGACCGGCTTCATTTCGATCAGGTGGTTCGACATGACGGTGACCAGCGCCTTGCCCGCATAGCGCGGAACGATCCGCAGCGTTGCGGTGTCTCCGGGCACATAGGCGGGCTTGTCCAGAGACATTTCCAGCATGTCGGGCGTATCCGCGGCTCCGGCAGGCGCATACCAGCCGACGTCGAAATCGGTCGATGCGGCGGCATGGTCGCCGCCGACCTGTTCAACGACCAGTTCGTAATGGCCCCAGTCGACCGGCACGGCGATCGACAGACGGCCGTCCGGCAAGGTCACCTCTTCGCTGGCGATGCGTGAGCGGGTCGTAACCGGTTCCCAGTTCCAGTTGCCGTACTGGCTGTACCATTGATAACGCGTGTTGATGCGGTTCAGCGTCCAGCGCACGCGCATTTCACGCGGCTGAAGGTCGGGGCGGACGGCCAGCAGGTCGAACCGGGCCTCGGTGCCCTCGTCCACGACGCCATCAAAGAGCGGGCGGATACCGATCAACGGACCGTCCGGGGCCAGGGTTCGGGTCAGGCTGCGTTCGACCGGACGGCCGGACCCTTCCGACACCCGCACGGCGATGGTCGCCCGAATCGGGCCTGACGGGGCCTCGATTTCCGGAAAGACCACCGGCACGGCGGCATTGCCGGCCCCGTCGGTGCGGATGCCATCCTGCAAGACGTTCACCCGGCGCGGGGTCTGCGCGTCATGTCGCCCGAAGCGATAGCCGGGGAAAGCCTCCAGCGTTTCGGTGGCCTCCAACGCAACCTCGCCTTCGACCGGCAGATGGCCGGCCGGGGCGCCGAAAAGGTAACGCGCCGAGAGCTTCAGCACGGGGCGGTCGGTGGGACGCAGCGGCCCGTCGGGCAGGCCGAGATCGAAATCGATACGCTCGGGCAGGAAATCCTCGACCAGAAACCGGGTGCTGGCAAGCGGCGGCGCGCCCGGGTCGGCATGCAGATCCAGCGTCCAGGTCCCGCGTGGAACGCCCGCGGCAAGGGGCAGGTGGAAGACGTGACCGCCCTGCACCGCGTCCTGTGACAGCGTGCGCGCATACTCGACCCCGTCGGGCCGCGCCAGGATCGCGGTGATCGGCAAATCGTGTATCGCCCGCATATCGGCATCACGGGTCAGGGCAGTGGCGTGAACCGTCTCGCCCGCGCGATAGGCGCCGCGATCCGTGGTCAGGAACACGTCGATCGGCGGGGCGGGTTCGCGCCCCTCGACGCCACGGTCGGACAGGTCGAAGGCCGGCTCGGTCAAGGAAAGAAAGGCGATGTCCCGCTCTTCCTGCTGAACGGTGACCAGTGCCGGTGCGGCCCCGCCCGTGCCGCGCGTCAGTCCGGGGGCAAAGATGGCATGGCCCTGCGCATCGGTCTTGACGGTGCCCAGAACCCGGTTGGATTGCGACAGAAGGGTCGCGGTGACGTCGGCCTTCGGCTCTGCCGTGCTCAGCGAGCGGACGAAAACATGCAGCCCGTCCACACCGCCCATCGTCGCAAGGCCCAGATCGCTGACCACGAACCACTGCATCGCCGGTGGCGTTTGATACGGGTCAGCGCCGGGGATCGCCGCCCGCAACGCGTAGATGCCGGTCGGCAGATCGCCCACGACCTGCGCCATCGGCAGGCGCGTCGTCACTTCGCGGTTCAGGTCGCGCTCGACTGTGGCGGTGCCTTGCCAGACCTGCTCGGCCAGCATGTCGGTGAAATCGCGTTCCTGCCAGGGGGACAGAGGACGGCCGAAAAAATCCTCCTGCATGGCGCGCAGGAGGTTGCGCTCCGGGACGCGGCGCAGGGTCAGCGCCACTTCGTCGACATTCACGGTAACGATCGGCAGCGCCGTCTTGCCGCCCCTGGGCAGCACATAGTTGCGACCGGGAAACCGCAGCGCGGGGGCGCGGTCGCGCACATACTGGATGACGGTCACGTCTTTCGTCGTCCGCTCGCCGCTTGCCGCGGGCAGGCCTTCGCGAAAAGTGATGCGATAGCGCTGGCCATGCTGCACCCCCGCAACACAAAGCTGACGGTCCTGCCGGATGACGGCCAGCCCCGGTTCGGGAAGTTGAACATATGGTGCGTAATCCACCCCGGCGGGCACGAGACCTTCGGAAAAGGTGGCGCAGATGCGCGGTTCGGCGCTATCGCTCTCGACCTCGGTGCCGACGATGCGGAAGCCGAATTTGCCAATCGCGTCATCCAGCATCGCCGCGGTGTCGTCGCGCGGGGCCAGGGCTTGCGATAGCCGCAGCGCCGGGATCATCTCGCGCCCCCGACCTACCTGCTCCAGCGCGCGCGCCATGAATATCAAGGCGGTGGCGCGGGTCTGCGGATCGTCCGCGCGCAGATAACCGTTGATGGCGGCGGACAGGGCACGCGCGATCGCGTCACGCCGGGCGTCGTCGTTGTCATGCCGGATCGACATGGTCAGATCGGCATAATCCAGCCAGCCCGCCGCGGAATCGGTCAATGTCAACGCCGCCCCGGTGAATTGCAGCGCGGTGGCCAGATCCCCCCGTGCCCGTGCGGTACGGGCGGCGTCGATCAGGTCTGCCGCGCTTCGGCCGTTGACATAATGACGCCGCGGCAGCGTCCTGGCCAATTCCCGCGCCGCTTGCAGATCCGGGAGGGCAAGAAAGCCCAGTTCGTCAACCCGTTGCGGCACGCGGTCCAGCATGGCCGGATCTGCTGCAATCACGATGGCCGACAGAGCCCCCTGATAGGGCGTGCGCCCGTTGACCGAGGATTTCGGAAAACAGCTGCCCGAGCGTGTGTTGAAGGTGAAGGCAGTGCAGGCCGCATCGCTCAGGCAGGCGCGTTCGCAGGCCTCGAAGCTGCTGTCGAAGATCGAACGGATGTCGCCACCGGGAAAATCCATATCGCGCGACACGGCGATATGCCGCTCGGGGACGGGGTCGGGCGCCTGCTGCGCGATCGTCGGGGCAACGGGTGTCAAAAGGACAAGCAGGGCGGAAAACAGAACGCGGCGCATGAAAAAATGTCTCCGGAAATCGGGCACGTCAATGGTGCCACGTTGGGCCGCGCCAGCGCAACGATTCCTCAGCGCTGTTAACCCTGTTTTCACCCTGAACGAAAAGGATGCTTGCGACGGACGGTGCGGAGAACTGCATGAGCCTGAGCGAGAAACTGGCCGAGGAACGGCGTGGGCGGCTGGCCGCCGAACGCCTTCTCGAACAAAAAAGCCGCGAACTGTTCGATGCCAACCGCAAGCTGGCCGCCCATGCCCGGACCCTGTCGGATGAGATCGTCGAGACCCGCAACGAGGCCGAGACATTGCGCGGCCAGAACAGTCAGGTGCGCGAAGAGCTGGAGGAGGTGAGCCAGGCTTTCGCCATCGCCGAGCGCCGGTTGTGGAACTCATTGGAAACGATTCGCGACGGTTTCGCCGTGTTCGATACCGACAGCCGCATGATCGCCGCCAACCGCGCCTTCCTGTCGATCTTCGACGGGCTGGATGCCGTTTCGCTGGGTGTGCGTTACGCCGACGTGGTCCGGCTGACCGCCGAGGAAGGAATCGTCGATACCGAGGGAAAGAAACCGCAGGCCTGGATTGACGACATGCTGGCGCGCTGGTCCAGCGATCCGATCCCGGACAAGGTGATCCGGCTGTGGAACGGGCAGTATGTCAAGCTGATCGACCGGCGCACTCCCGATGGCGACACCGTCAGCCTGAACATCAATATCACCGAGATGATGCGCATGTGGGCCGCGGTCGAGGCGGTGCCGGACGGCTTCGTCCTGTTCGACCATGATGACCGGCTGCTGATGTGCAACGACCGTTATCGCGAGATCTATGGCGTGTCGGCCGATGCCATCCTGCCCGGCGCCAGTTTCGAGGAGATCCTGCGCCATGGCCTGGAGAATGGACAATATCCCGAGGCCGCTGGCCGCGAGGCGGCCTGGTTGAGCGAACGGCTGACCCGACATCAACGCGCCGATGGCGTGAGCGAGCAGGAACTGAGTGGCGGGCGCTGGCTGCGCGTGTTGGAACAGCGCACCCCCGATGGCGGGGTGGTGGGTTTGCGCGTGGACATCACCGAACAGAAGCGCCAGCAAAAGGCACTGGACGAGGCCCGCCTTGCCGCCGAGTCCGCAAGCCGGGCCAAGTCCGCCTTTCTGGCCAACATGAGCCACGAGTTGCGCACACCGATGAACGGCGTCGTCGGCATGGCCGAGCTGCTGTGCGACACCCCGCTGAACGAAGAACAGCGGCAATATGCCGAAACCATGCGAAATTCGGGCGAGGCACTGCTGGCGCTGCTGAACGACGTTCTGGACTATTCGAAGATCGAGGCGGAAAAACTGATCCTTCACTCCGAGCCGTTCGACCTGGAACGGACAATCCACGAGGTCGCGATGCTGCTGCAACCCTCGGCACAAAGCAAGGCGCTGGACCTGATCATCGACTATGACATGTTCCAGCCCACACGGTTCGAGGGCGATTGCGGCCGGATACGTCAGATCCTGACAAACCTGATCGGCAATGCGGTGAAATTCACCGAAACCGGTCACGTCCTGGTCCGGGTCGTCGGCCTGCCGGCGGAAAGGCCCGGCCACCAGCAAGTGCATGTCACGATCGAGGATACCGGAATCGGCATCGCCCCGGAAATGCGCGACCATATTTTCGGAGAGTTCAATCAGGTCGAAGATCAGCAAAACCGCAAATTCGAGGGCACTGGCCTGGGGCTGGCCATCAGCCGCCAACTGGTCCAGTTGCTGGGCGGCGAAATCTGGGTGGACTCCGAAAAGGGTGCGGGATCATGCTTCGGTTTCCGGTTGACACTGCCCCTGGCCGAGGCGCCCCGCCTGAACCCGCCGCAGTTGAAGGTGCGGGCGGGGCGGGTTCTTGTGGTCGACGACCAGCAGATCAACCGCACGATCCTGGATCGTCAGTTGCGGCAGATCGGACTGGAGGTGATTTTGCATGACTCCGGCGTTGCGGCCCTGGACGGGTTGACGGCGCAGGGTCCCTTCGATCTGGTCATCTGCGATCATCGGATGCCGGGCATGGACGGGGTCGGGCTGGCCGCCAACTTGCGCGAGCAGGGCTGCGTGGCGCCGGTCCTGTTGCTGAGTTCCGGCCATGCCGCCTTGGAAGACGGGGCGGCGATCGACAGGGTGATGAGCAAGCCCGTTCTGCGACGGGCGCTGCACCACGCGGTGTTCGAGATGATCGGCCCGGCCGGCGACGCCGCGCCGGATGACCGGCCGCGTCGGATGCGGATTCTTGCGGCCGAGGACAATGCGACCAACCGCCTGGTGTTCTCACGCATGTTGAAAGGGCTGCAAATCGATCTGACCTTTGCCGAAAACGGCACCGAGGCGATCGAGGCCGTGCGGCAACAGCGTCCCGATCTGATCTTCATGGATATCTCCATGCCCGAAATGGACGGCAAAGAGGCCACCCGTGCCCTGCGCGCGCAGGACGCGCGGTCCGGCACCGCACCGGTGCCCATCGTCGCGCTGACCGCGCATGCGCTGGAAGGCGACGCGGAAGACATCCTTGCCGCGGGGCTGGACCATTACCTGACCAAGCCGCTGAAAAAGGACGCGATCATGGACATGATCGCCATGTATCACCCGCCCGGGTGCCTGCCGCCGGACGCCACGACGACCGATGCGACGGCACAGGAACCCCGGCAACTGGCCAGGCGATCATGACGCGGCAGGCTGCCTTGCGGCCCCGTCCCGCAGGAACACCCAGCGGTCGCCCTCGGACAGGCCGGCATCGAACCGATAGCCGCCGGTATCGAAATCCTTCAGGCTTTCCGGATCGGTCAGGCGGTGTTCGACGACGAAGCGGGCCATCGCCCCGCGCGCCTTCTTGGCATGGAAACTCACGACCTTTGGCGTGCCTGCCTTATCTTCCATGAAGACCGGCGTGACGACCCGCAAGCTCAGCGTGTCGCGGTCAACGGCGCCGAAATATTCCTGACTGGCGCAGTTCACCAGCACCTGCGCCCCGGAATCCGATGCGGCCGCGTTCAGGGCGCGCGCCAGCCGGTCGCCCCAATACGCGTAAAGGTTGGCGCCACGTTCGGTTTTCAGGCGGCTGCCCATCTCAAGCCGGTAAGGCTGGACCGCGTCCAGCGGGCGGAGCAGCCCGTAGAGCCCGGACAGAATCCGCAGATGCGACTGCGCCCAGCGAAGATCGTCCGTGGACAGCGTGCGTGCCTCCAGCCCGGCATAGGTATCGCCGGCGAAGAGCAGCGCCGCCTGCTTGGTTTCGTCGGGCGCGGGGTCGGTCGCGAAGCCGGCGAAGCGATCTGCATTCAGGCGCGCGAGCGCCTGGCTGATCCCCATCAGTTTCTGCAACTGGCACAGGTCCAGCCGGCGGGCATGACCGGCCAGATGCGCTGCGTCGGCCGCGAAATCCGGGCGGGTCGCCGGCAGCCCCGGAAGCGGCGTTTCATCCAGACGTTTTGCAGGTGAAATCACGACAAGCATCAACACCCCTCATTCCGGTTCCGGGCCGCAACCTAGCAGCCCGCGCCGGACCGTCCAGTTTCATCCGGTCTCAAGCACCCGCAGGAAGGCCGCGCCAAAGCGTTCGGCCCGCCGATCGCCCAGAACGCGGGTCAGGGTGCCCATGTCGCGCGGGCGCAGCTCGGCCAGTTTCGCAAGCTGCGCCGCCGAGCAGCTGAGCGGTTTGTCGATGCCCGCGGACCCGCGCGCCAGATCGGTCTGGGCCTCGAGCAGGCGATCATACAACGCGCCCGCCGCGCGGCCGGCCAGCTTGCGGCGGCTTGGGTGCACCGGTGCCACGTCCGCGCCGGTAATGACCTCAAGGAACGCCGTGCCGTAACGTTCGAGTTTTTTTGCCCCGACACCGCCGATCCGCGCCATCTGGTCCAGCGTTTCGGGCCGTGTCTGGGCCATCTCGATCAGGGTGCGGTCGTTGAACACCATATAGGCGGGCAACCCGGCCTCTTCGGCGAAGGCACGGCGCCGCGCCTTCAGCGCCGACAGCAGCGGCGCGTCCTCCGGACTGACCAGCGTTTTCACGGCCGGGCGTGCGGGGGCCTTGCGGATCGAATCGCGGCGAAGCTCGATGCGCGCCTCGCCCCGCAGGATCGGCCGCGCGGCTTCGGTCATGCGCAGGGCGCCGTGACGTTCCGGGTCCGGCCGAACGAGGTCGCGGCCCATCATCTGACGATAGACCGCCTGCCAGCCGCGCTTGTCGAATTCGCGCCCGACACCAAAGGTCGGCAGGGCGTCGTGCCCGCGCGCACCGATCCTGTCGGTCGTGGTGCCGGTCAGGATGTCGATAAGATGCCCTGCGCCGAAGCTTTCGCCGGTGCGCAACATGGCGGACAGGGCTTTCTGCACGGCCTCGGTGGCGTCGAACAGCTCGGGCGGGCTGTCGCACAGATCGCAATTTCCGCAGGGGGCGGCCGTCTCGTCAAAATAGCGCAGCAGGTGCTGGCGGCGGCAATGCAGCGCCTCGGCGAGACCCAGAAGCGCGTTCAGCCGGGCGTGATCGGCGTCGCGCCGTTCGGGCGGGGCGAGGCTTTCGTCGATCTGGCTGCGGCGCAGGCGGATATCTTCGGGGCCGAACAGGGTCAGCGTCTCGGCCGCAGCCCCATCGCGGCCGGCGCGGCCGATCTCCTGGTAATAGGTCTCGATCGACTTGGGCAGATCGGCATGCGCCACCCAGCGGATATCGGGCTTGTCCACCCCCATCCCGAAGGCGACGGTTGCCACCACGATCAGGTCATCCTCCTGCTGGAAGCGGCGTTCGACCTCTCGCCGGTCGGCGGCATCCATCCCGCCGTGATAGTGGCATGCGACATGCCCGGCGTCGCGCAGCGCGGCGGCCAGGGTTTCGGTCTTGGCCCGCGTGCCGCAATAGACGATGCCTGACTGTCCCTTCCGGGCACCGGCAAAGTCCAGGATCTGCTGCCTGGGCGAATTCTTGGCTTCGAAGGACAGGTGGATGTTGGGCCTGTCAAAACCGTGCAGAAAGGTTTCGGGCGCCGTGCCGTCGAACAGGCGGGTGACGATCTCGGCCCGGGTTTCGGCATCGGCGGTGGCGGTGAAGGCGGCCAGCGGCACGTCCAGGCTGCGCCGCAACTCTCCGATGCGCAGATAGTCGGGGCGGAAATCATGGCCCCACTGGCTGACGCAATGTGCCTCGTCCACCGCGATCAGGCCGACGCCCGCCCGGCGCAACAGGTTGATCGTCCCGCCCGAAGCCAGCCGTTCCGGCGCCATGTAGAGCAACTTGAGCTCACCCGCATCCAGGGCGCGGAACACGGCGTCAGTTTCCTCATCGGTATTGCCCGAGGTCAGCGCCCCTGCGGCCACGCCGGCCTCGCGCAGGGCGCGCACCTGATCGCGCATCAGCGCGATCAGCGGCGAAATCACGATGGTCACGCCGTCGCGGCACAGCGCAGGAAGCTGAAAGCAAAGCGACTTGCCCCCGCCCGTGGGCATGATCGCCAGCGTGTTGCGCCCGGCGGTGACGGCGGCCACGATCTCTTCCTGTCCGGGACGGAACGTATCGAAGCCGAAAACGGTGGCTAACAGCTCATCTGCGCGCGGCATGGATCCTGCGTCTGTTTGATCGTCTGCTCGTTATGCCGACGATCATCCCATGCCGCGATTCCGGGGGCAAGGCCTCAGGCGAAAGCGTAAAGGTTGTTTCCGATGACGATCCGCAGCGCATAGATGCCGATCAGGACGATCAGCGGCGCCAGGTCCAGCCCGCCGGTGTTGGGCAGGATCCGGCGGATC
>JADQCD010000273.1 GCA_016278285.1 Actibacterium sp. | reverse complement strand
GATTGACGCGACGGTCCGGCTTATACCCCGCGTGCTCGGGAATCAGGCATCCACCGAGGAAGAGTCATTCTCTGACGGTCTGCTTGAGCATCCGCAGTACACAAGGCCCGCCATCTGGCACGGCCGCGAGATTCCGGACATTCTCCTGTCCGGCCATCACGCGAAGATAGCCGCCTGGCGGAGGGCCATGGCCGAAAGGCTGACAAAGGAACGCCGACCTGACCTCTGGCGGGCTTACTGTGCGAAACACGGTAGGGACCCGGAAGGAGACCAAGAGCTCTGAGGACGCGCATCAACTTCGCGGGAAAAACCGTGAGCACTTAGGAGAGAAGCGATGGACCTTATCGCGCAACTCGAGGCCGAGCAGATTGCTGACCTCGAAAAGAAGATTCCGGATTTCAAGGCCGGTGACACGATCCGCGTCGGCTATAAGGTGACCGAGGGCACCCGTACCCGTGTGCAGGCCTATGAAGGTGTCTGCATCTCTCGCAAGAACGGAAGCGGCATCGCCGGCTCGTTTACCGTGCGCAAGATCTCGTTCGGCGAAGGCGTCGAACGGGTGTTTCCGCTGTATTCGACCAACATTGAAAGCATCGAGGTCGTGCGCCGCGGCAAGGTGCGCCGTGCCAAGCTCTATTATCTGCGTTCGCGCCGCGGCAAGTCGGCCCGCATTGCCGAGCAGTCGAATTACAAGCCCAAAGCGGGCGCCGAAGCGTAAGGACCGGAGCGATGAAAAAGAACATTCACCCCGACTATCACATCATCGACGTGAAGCTGACCGATGGAACCGTCGTGCAGATGAAATCGACCTACGGTTCCGAGGGCGATACCCTGTCGCTGGACATCGACCCGTCGGTGCATCCGGCCTGGACCGGCGGTTCGTCGCGTCTGATGGACACCGGTGGCCGCGTGTCCAAATTCAAGAACAAATACGCCGGCCTGGGTTTCTGAGATCCCGCCCCGACGGATATTCAGGCGCCGCCCGGTCGGGCGGCGCCTTTGCGTTGGCGGGTCTCTTCCCGCAATGGGTGCAACCCGATGACGCCTGTTTGCTGCATTCGGGTCATGCATCCGCCGCTTTTTTCGGCTAACCTTCGGCTGAAGAACGAAAAAAGGCAGCATGACAGCGGGCAGGGGCAATGATTCAACGGAACTTTCTGATACGGGCGGCGGTTGCGTTGGCCGTTCTTGCGGCGCCGGCCGCGCAGGCCCAGGAACGACAGACACTGGGCTGGAGCAGCATATTCAACAATGACTTTCTGGGTGACGGGTTCGACCGCTGGCGGTCCTCGTCCTATACCGTCAGCTGGCTGCGCGGTCCGGAATGGACCGGTCGTTTGCCAGAAGCCCCCGGAAAGGTTCTGGAATATCGTTTCCGGACATCGACCTTGGCGCCTGCGAATCTGTCCAGACCCGCCGCGGGCGACCGGCCCTATGCCGGAACGCTTGGTTTCGGTATCCATACGCATTTCCGGCATCGTGGATTCGATGTTGCCTTGGGGGGCGGGGTTGCGGTCACCGGTCCCCAGACCAGACATGGGGCCAGGCAAAGATGGGTTCATGAACGGATCGGCATCGCGCCGCCGTCCGCCACGGTGCTGAACAACCAGATCGCAAATGCCGTTTATCCCACCGTCTCGGCCCAAATCGCGCGCCCGCTCGGGCTGTCCGACCGGATCATGGCGCGCCCCTTCATCGCTGCCCAGGCCGGGGCCGAGACCCTGATCCGCGCGGGGGGCGACATCATCATCGGCACCTGGGGGCAGGGCGATCTGCTGGTGCGCGAGCCGGACACGGGCCAGTTCTATACTGCCACGCGGGGCGGGACGCCGGGCCTGTCGCTTGTGCTGGGTGGCGATGCGGCCTGGGTGGCAGACAGCCACTACCTGCCTTCGTCTCGGGGTTACAGGCTTACCGATACGCGAAAGAGATTGCGCGCGGGCGTCAAGTGGCAGGGGCAACGTCACGGTGTTTTTTACGGTGTGACCTGGCTCGGCAAGGAATTCGTCGGGCAGAGCGATACCCAACTGGTCGGGACGTTGAATTTCCGCATCAATTTCTGATCTGCGCGAATCGGCCACTTCCATGCATTAACAATATGTGCTAACTCCCTCTTAATAATAAAACTATCGAGGCAGGCAGACAGGTATGAAAACGGGCTTTCGCGGCACGTTTGTCATCCCCTGGTCGCAGACGGAAGTGGACGGGGTGCAGGCAGCGCCGGTGGGCGCGCTGACCGTGGGGTCGACCTGGCGTCGGCTGGGCGCGGCGATGCGGATCGACGGACCCGACGATCTGTTGCTTCTGGGCGATGCCGAAGGGGAGACAGACCTGCGTCGGCGTGCGGCACGGGCGGTGAACCGCTTGGTCGGCGCGGCGCTGAACCCAGGTAAATCCATCCACCATGCGCCAGAACCGCCGCTGCATGACCGCGGCTTCGTGCTTACCGATGGTACAAAAAGCTATACCGTCACCGAAATATCGGCCGAAGAGTCGCGGGTTACGCTGCTGATGTTCATCGACGCGCTTCCGCCGATCGGGATCGACCTTTGGGTGGTGCGCCAGATCGATGAGCCCCCCCCCATCACGCGCCATACGGAAACCCCGTCCGGGGTAATCTGTTTCGCGCGCGGCACGCTGATTGTCACCCCGGACGGTCCTCGTCCGGTCGAGACGCTGGAAGAAGGCCACCGCGTTCTGACCCGTGACAATGGTCCGCGGCCCATCCTGTGGCGGGGGTCGCGCCGGATGTCGGGCGCGCGGCTGCACGCGATGCCGCATCTGCGGCCGGTGCGGATTCGCACGGGGGCGTTGGGCCAGGACAGACCCGAGGGCGATTTGCTGGTCTCGCCCGAACACCGGGTGCTGGTGCGGGGCCGCGCCGCCGAAATCCTGTTCCGGACGCCCGAGGTTCTGGTCGCCGCGCGCGACCTGATCAACGACAGCAGCATCCTGACCGATCATGCCCTGCGCGATGTGACCTATGTCCATCTCATGCTGGAACAACACCAGATCGTCTGGGCCAATGGTCTGGAAACCGAAAGCTTTCATCCCGCCGGAACGTCGCTCGACGGCATCGATCCGGTTCAGCGCGCATCACTGTTGGCGCGTTTTCCCGCGATCGCCGACGACCCGCATGCCTATGGCGATTTCGCCCGTCGAAACCTGACCAGGTCCGAGGCGGCGATCTTGCAATACGAAAGCGGAACCAGGAATGTCGAGCCCCTTAGGCAGGTGAGGCATTGAAAGAATGTCTGGCGATGCTCAGCGTCCCGTTCCCTTGCCCCGTCGCTTCACGCCACCCCTCTGGCCACCCCGGCCGGCGGTCGAGCGGCCCTTGGCCCCGGTGGCGGCGGCGCTGGCGGCCTCGACCGCCTGCTGGCGGGCCAGCGGATCGTCGGCGATGGCCAGGTCCACGGCCTCCAGTCGCTTGATCTCATCGCGCAGGCGTGCCGCCTCTTCGAATTCCAGGTTCTCGGCGGCCTTGCGCATGTCGGTGCGCAGCCCGTCGAGATGCGCCTCCAGGTTGGCGCCGTGCAGGGGTTTGTCGATCTTGGCGGTGACGCGGTTCATGTCGACGTCACCCTTGTAGAGACCCTGCAGGATGTCCTCGACATTCTTGCGGATTGTCTGGGGCGTGATGCCATGGGCCTCGTTATAGGCGATCTGCTTTTCGCGGCGGCGGTCGGTCTCGGCCATGGCGCGCTCCATGCTGCCGGTAATGCGATCGGCATAGAGGATCACC
>JADQCD010000169.1 GCA_016278285.1 Actibacterium sp. | reverse complement strand
CGACCCAGCGGAACGAGGATTTTCACCGATGAGCAACCCTTCCCTTCTGATCCTTCCCGGCGACGGCATCGGCCCCGAGGTGATGGCCGAGGTGCGCAAGATCATCGACTGGTTCGGCACAAGGCGCGGCCTGGCCTTCGAGGTGAGCGAGGATCTTGTCGGCGGATGCGCCTATGACAAGCATGGAACGCCGCTGACCGACGCGACGATGGCGAAGGCGCAGGAGGTGGACGCGGTGCTTCTGGGTGCCGTCGGCGGGCCGAAATACGACAGCCTCGATTTCTCGGTCAAGCCCGAGCGAGGCTTGCTGCGCCTGCGCAAGGAGATGGATCTTTACGCCAACCTGCGCCCGGCCCAGTGCTTCGACGCGCTGGCCGATTTCTCGTCGCTCAAGCACGACGTGGTGGCGGGCCTGGACATCATGATCATCCGCGAACTGACCTCGGGCGTCTATTTCGGCGAGCCGCGCGGGATCATCAAGGAAGGCAACGAACGTGTGGGTATCAACACCCAGCGCTACACCGAGTCCGAGATCGCCCGCGTGGCGCGATCCGCCTTCGAACTCGCTCGCAAGCGGGACAACCGCGTCTGCTCGATGGAAAAGGCGAACGTCATGGAATCCGGCGTGTTGTGGCGCGACGTGGTGCAGGAAGTGCACGACGCCGAGTATCCGGACGTGGAGTTGAGCCACATGTATGCCGACGCCGGGGCGATGCAGCTGACCCGCTGGCCCAAGCAGTTCGACGTCATCGTGACCGACAACCTGTTCGGCGATCTCTTGTCGGATCTGGCGGCGATGCTGACAGGCAGCCTCGGGATGCTGCCCTCGGCCAGCCTTGGCGCGCCGATGGCGAACGGCCGGCCCAAGGCATTGTATGAACCGGTCCACGGTTCCGCCCCCGACATCGCCGGGCAGGGCAAGGCCAATCCCTGCGCCTGCATCCTGAGCTTCGCCATGGCGCTGCGCTATTCCTTCGACCAGGGCGATGAGGCGACCCGGCTTGAGCAGGCCGTGCAACAGGTGCTGGCCGATGGCGTGCGCACCGCCGACCTGATGCAGAGTGCAGGCGCGACCCCCGCCACGACCTCGCAAATGGGTGATGCCGTGATCGCCGCGCTGGACGCCGGCCTTCAGGCGTGAAGGGCCCGGGCGGCAACGCAAACGGGATACGACAGGGATGAACCGGAAAGGACCGGCCGGGCAGGACGTTGTCGAACAGCGCCATGTCGAGATTCCGATGCCCGATGGCTGTATCCTCGCCGCACGGATCTGGCGCCCGGCGGATGGTCGGCCGGTGCCGGCGATCCTTGAATACCTGCCCTATCGCAAGGGCGATGGCACCTTGGCCCGCGACCTGGCGCGCGCGCCCTATTTCGCGGAACAAGGCTATGCCTGTGTGCGCGTAGATCTGCGCGGCACGGGCGAATCCCGGGGCGTTTTGGTCGACGAATATACCGCTCAAGAACTTCAGGACGGCTGCGACGTGATTGCCTGGATCGCCGGTCAAGCGTGGTGCGATGGCAATGTCGGCATGGTCGGCATTTCCTGGGGCGGGTTCAACGCCCTGCAGGTGGCCGCGCTTCAGCCCCCTGCGCTGAAGGCGGTAATCTCGCTCTGCTCGACCGATGATCGCTATGCCGACGACGTTCATTACATGGGCGGGACAATGGTCATCGACCAGATCTCCTGGGCGTCCTACATGTTCGGCATCAATACACTGCCGCCCGATCCGGATCTGGTCGGCGAGACCTGGCGCGAACTGTGGATGGAACGGCTGACCGGCTCCGGCCTGTGGCTGAAGAACTGGCTGGAGCATCAGACCCGCGACGGTTTCTGGAAACACGGGTCGGTCTGCGAGGATATCAGCCGCATCCAGGTACCTGTCTATGCGATCAGCGGCTGGGCCGATGGCTATTGCCGAACGGTGTTTCGCCTGATGGAAAGCCTGCAAGGCCCCAGCAAGGGGCTGGTCGGACCCTGGGCTCACAATTACCCGCATGTCGGCCAGCCTGGCCCGGCGATCGACTGGCACGCGGAAGAGCTGCGCTGGTGGGACCAGTGGCTCAAGGGCCGAAAGACCGGCATCATGGATGAACCGCGGCTGCGGCTTTTCATGCAGGACCACGCCCAACCCGCGGGCTCTTGCGAGCACCGTGATGGCCGCTGGGTCGAGGAACCGTCATGGCCGTCAACCAACGTCTTCCGCACGCCGTTCAGGCTTGAGAGCGACGGCACGCTCGCTGCCGAAGGAGCGGTCGAGCCCACGCACGGCAAGCTGAAGATCCGCTCGCCCATGGGGGTCGGCATCGCCGGCGGCAAGTGGTGCTCCTATGCCAAGCCGGACGATCAGCCGGTGGATCAGCGGCGCGACGATGCCGGCAGCCTCGTGTTCGAAACGGCGCCGCTCTCCAACCCGCTGGAAATCGCCGGCGATGCGGCGCTGGAGATGACCTTCGCCGTGGACAGACCGGCGGCGCAGGTGGCCGTGCGGCTTGTCGACGTGGCCCCGACGGCGCGGCCACGCGGGTCAGCTATGGCCTGTTGAACCTGACCCACCGCGACAGCCACGAGACACCCGACGAATTGACCCCGGGCGAAACCTACACCGCCCGCGTGCCCTTCAAGCATGTCGCGCAGACCTTCCGCGCCGGACACCGCCTCCGGCTGGCGGTGTCGACAAGCTATTTCCCGGTGGCCTGGCCCGCGCCCGAACCGGTGACTCTGACGCTGGACACCGGCGCGACACAGCTGATCCTTCCGGTTCGTCGGCCCGACAACGGCCCCGCGCCGCGCGATCTGGGGCGGCCGCAGACCAACGCACCGGTGCCGGGGGAAACATTGCGGCCCGCAACATTACGACTGGACCGTGTCCGAAAACCATTCAACCGGAACGGTTCGAGTCGCAATTGCCGATGACGCTGGCAGCTTGCGCTTTGCCGACAGCGGGATGGCCTTCGACGGCGCCACCGTCGAGACCTACGGTTTCGACGACGGGGATTGGGGCTCGTTCCATGCGCGGGTGGTTTCCGATTATGCGCTGTCACGCGACAACTGATCGATCACCACCCGGACCGAGACCGATTTCAACGCAACGCCGACCCATTTCCGCATTCGCGCAAGACTGTCTGCACACGAGGACGGTCACCTTGTGCATCGGCATGCATGGGATTGCGAGATCCCGCGCGACAAGGCTTGAGACATCGCACGCACGATGATTGCACAGCCGGGCGATCAAGGCGATACGTCACCCGGGCCGGGCGACATGTCGGCATGGCGCTCTGCCGGTTTTTCGACCCGAATCCGCCAATCTGGGTCAACTCATATTGGCCAAGCGGCGCCCGCTGGTTCATCTTGCGGAAAATACTCCGGGGTTTGGGGCAGCGCCCCAATCCGCGCGCAGCGCGCAAAATCCTCTTGCGCCGAAGGCGCGCAATCTACCAATGCGGCGGCGCCTGGTCGGCCAGGGGCACGGCCCCGCCTTCTGCCGCCTCGCGCTCGGCTTCGCGCTCCAGCAGCAGGCCCAGCCGCCGGCTCAGCCGGTCGATCTGATCCGACTGCCGGGTGACAATGTCCGACAAGTCGTCGATCGCCGCGCCGAGATACGCGACGCGCTCTTCCAGAAAGGTGATCCTGTCGTCGTTCATTTCCGCTCCCTGACTTGGCTCGACATTGCATGACATCGGCGGGAAATGCACCCGCCCTTTTCGCGGCGCTTCTTGCCCCCGGGTCGCCCATCGGCTATCCCCCGCGCGAACCCGGAGCAAGGGACGCATCAGCGATGG
>JADQCD010000045.1 GCA_016278285.1 Actibacterium sp. | reverse complement strand
TTGCCGGCCGCGACGAGCAGCCGGTTGCGCGCGGCGGCGCAACCGGCATCGTTTCAGGCCATCAGGCGCCGGGGTTGCAGGTGCCCAGGTCGCCGCCGGCGAAGAACTCGTTGTCCGGCGCATACATGACCTTGTCGGCCGGCGTCTTCTCGACGACTTCAAGCAGGTCGAACTGGCTTTCAGGGTTCTGCTTGCCCTGCACGACCAGAACGTCCTTGAAGCATTGATGGTCGTCGGCGCGGTACAAGGTCGGGCCGTTGCCAAGGCCGTCGAACTCGTAACCTTCCAGGGCTTCGACCACGGCGCAGGGGTTGAACGAATTGGCCCGCGTCACCGCATCGGCATACAGCAGCGTCTGCACATAACAGGTATGCGCTGCCTGGCTGGGCGGGAATCCGTATTTGGTGCCGAAGGACTTGACGAACGCGGCCGAAGCCTCGTCGCTGTCCTGCAGCGACCAGTGCCAGTTGGTCGAGCCCAGGATGCCTTTCACCGCCTCGCCGGCACCCGCAGCCATCAGGCGCGAATAAAGCGGAACGACGATCTCGAACTGCTTGCCGTTGACCATCTTGTCCTTGAGGCCGAACTGCACGGCGTTGGTGAGCGAATTCACCATGTTGCCGCCGTAGTGGTTGAGGATCAGCACGTCGGCGCCCGAGTTCAGGACCGGCGCCAGGTAGGACGAAAAGTCCGTTGCCGAAAGCGGCGTGCGCACGTCCTCGACCATGGTCCAGCCCTGGTCTTCCATGAAGGCCTTCATCGATGCGGCCTGCGTCCAGCCCCAGGTATAGTCGGCCGTCAGCATATAGAACTTGCGGTCGTCGCCGTAACGGCTGGCCAGCACCGGCGCCAGCGCGGCGGCGGACTGATAGGCGTTGAAGAAATGGCGGAATCCGTTGGCCTTCTTGTCCTTGCCCGTGGTGTCGTTGGAGTGGGTCAGACCGGCCATGAAGATAACGCCGGCCTCCTGGCACAGGCCCTGAACCGCGATGGCCACGCCCGACGACGAGCCGCCGGTGATCATGATCGCGCCATCCTTCTGGATCATCGATTGGGCCGAGGCGCGCGCGGCGTCCGACTTGGTCTGGGTGTCGCCGGTGACGAATTCGACCTTGTGGCCATTGATCCCGTTGCCCTGCAGCGCCTTCGATGAGAAGGTGTTCAGCATGCCGCCATCGCCTTCGCCGTTCAGGTGTTCCACGGCCAGCTGATAGGCGCGCAACTCATCCGCGCCCTCATCGGCATAAGGGCCGGTCTGCGGCACGTTGAAGCCCAGCGTCACCGGGCCGTCGCCCGGATCGTTGACGAAGGCGGATGCGGACCCTGCAGTGAAAAACGTCGGCATGGCAAGCCCGGCACCGGCAATCGCGCCGGTCCTGAGCACACCACGACGAGTCAGATTCGATTTGGACATGTAATCCTCCCGTGATTGATGCGCGTGCCAGCACCTCCTCCGCGCTGGCCGCAACCCTTTTCAGGGCGCTTGCATTATCGGCGAAGCATGGAAAATTTCGCAACAAATCCTTTCAGTAAAACAATTTTTTTGTAAACTAATAAACAAGGGCGCCGGAAAATCTGTAAACAAGTTGTCATTCCTGCCCGGAAAAGCCACGCGAATCAACGGGATTGCCCATGCCGCGAAGCAGCACAATGACAGGGACGCGAATCCGCGAGCGGCGGCTGATGCTGGGGCTAAAGCAATCCGACCTCGCGCGCACGGTGGGAATATCGGCCTCCTATCTCAATCTGATCGAGCATAATCGCCGCCGGATCGGTGGCAAGCTTCTGGTGGATATAGGCAGGGCGCTGGATATCGAGACGTCGGTCCTGACCGAAGGGGTGGATTCGGCTCTGCTTGGCGCCTTGCGGGACGCCGCGGCGCAGCATGTGGCGGCGCGGGCCGACCTGTCGCGGATCGAGGAATTTTCAGGTCGCTTCCCCGGCTGGGCGAAGCTCCTCGCGGAGCGTCACCGCCGGGTCGCCGAGCTTGAGCGTGTGGTCGAGATGCTCTCGGATCGGCTGACCCACGACCCGTTCCTGTCGGCTTCGCTGCACGAGGTGCTTTCGACGGTCACGGCCATCCGGTCCACCGCGGCGATCCTGGCCGAAACCGACGATCTGGATCCGGACTGGCAGGCGCGGTTCCACCGCAACCTGCGCGACGATAGCCGCCGCCTTGCCGAAGGCGCACAGGCCCTGGTGGGGTATCTTGACGACAGCGCCGACGTCGCAGGACGCCAGAGCTTGCCGCAGGAGGAACTCGAGGATTTCCTGACTGCGCGTGACCATCATGTCGCCGAGCTGGAGGATGGCACGGCCCCGGTCGACACGCTGATCGCCGGCGCGGACGAACTGGTCACCGCCTCGGGGCGCGACCTGGCGCGGCGCTACCTGGCGCGTTATGCCGAGGACGCTGCCCGCCTTCCATTGGCACCGCTGCTTCGGCAGGTTGTACGGCTGGGACTGGATCCGGGGGCGCTGGCACAACATTTCGGGCTGGACCCGGCAATCGTCTTCCGGCGCCTCGCCGCGCTGCCCGGGGCCAGCGCCGGGGTGAATGTCGGCCTGGTGATCTGCGACGGTTCCGGCACGCTGACTTTCCGCAAGCGGGTTGCGGGCTTCGCATTGCCGCGCTTCGGGGCGGCCTGCCCGCTCTGGCCGCTGTATCAGGCGCTTTCGCGGCCGATGGCGCCAATTCGCACGACAGTCGATCTGGCCGGGCGGCCGGCGCGGCGTTTCATGACCTACGCGATCTGCACACCGGTGGCGGGAAACGGGTTCGACGGCCCGCAGGTCCTGGAATCCTCGATGCTGATTCTGCCGGGGCCACCGGAGGACGCGGCGCCGGCGCAGCCGATCGGAACATCCTGCCGGATCTGCCCGCGCGCGGATTGCCCCGCCCGACGCGAAGCGTCGATCCTGGCCGACGGGCTGTAGACCGGCCGAAGGATCGACGGCCGCCATGATCTTTGACAGCGCCGCCCGGTTTGGTGATAGTTGACCGGCACGACATGAGCGCGCTTGTTCAGGGGGGAGCGATGGGCCGTAATGTCCTTCTGATCGAGGATGAGCCGAATATCATCGAAGCGATCCGCTTCATCCTGTCGCGCGACGGCTGGCATGTTCAGACCCATTCCGAAGGCACCAGCGCGCTGGACGCGGTGCAACGCGCGCGCCCCGATCTGGTGATCCTCGACGTGATGCTCCCGGGCCGGTCGGGTTTTGACATTCTGCGCGACATCCGCGCCTGCGCCGAACTGGCCGCCCTGCCGGTGCTGATGCTGACCGCCAAGGGGCAGTCCAGGGACCGCGCAATGGCCGAAAGCCTGGGCGCCAGCCGTTTCATGACCAAACCGTTCTCGAACGCCGACATGCTGGCCGCCGTGCGCGAGTTGGCCGCGCCATGAAGACGCCATTGCCTCCGCGTCCCGTATTCCTGGCACGCCAGGGTTATCGCAGCCGGCGAATGATCGACCTGTCGCGACTTCTGCCAGTGGCGGGTCTGTTCCTGTTCCTGCTTCCGCTTCTGCATCAGACCAGCGGCCCGGTCGGCACGTCGGCGACGCTTGTCTATCTCTTTTCGGTCTGGTTCGGCCTGATCGTGGTGGCAGGTCTGCTGGCCCGAAGGTTGAGCCGCGTGGATGAAGACGGCAGCGATGCGGGGGGCGACCGCGAGGGCGAGTCATGATCCCGTTCGATATCCTGGTCGCTGTCTGCGTCGGTTATGTGGCGCTGCTTTTCATCATCGCCTTCATGGCCGAACGGCGGGCCAGCGCGGGACGGGTCGGCTGG
>JADQCD010000037.1 GCA_016278285.1 Actibacterium sp. | reverse complement strand
GTCATTCCGGCGAAGAGTTCCAGCAGCACACCGGCGGCTTCCTTGCCGCGCTCCAGCATGTCGACATGGGGATTGGTCCGATACGCCACGATCACATCGGCGCAATCGACCATGCGTTGCGAGACATTTCCGTGCAGGTCCAGCGTCACCACGACCGGAACGTCCGGCCCCACGATCTCACGCACCATCGCGAAAATCTCGCCATCTGGATCATTTTCCTCGGTCGTGATCATCGCACCGTGGTTCGAGATATAAACCGCGTCCAACGGCATGGCCGCCATCAGCCGACGCTTCATCTCATCCCGGGTCAGTTCGAAAAAACCGTGATCCATCGGTCCACCCGCCTCGACCAACCCCACCAGTATCGGCACGGGCGTCCAGTCGACATGGCGGTCCATCTCCCGGCAGAAACTGCGCAATTCGGTCGGCAACATCGAATCCGAACTGGCCATGTCTGCAAGGATCTCGTCACCGGCAAGGTAGACACGCCTGACAAAGTCCTCTTCTGTGGTTACCGGAGCGAAGCTATTGCTTTCCAGCATCAGCCCAAGAAGAGCGACCCGGCACGGCTGTTGTTCGGACATATGTTCAGACCTCTTGTTGGTTTTGCCGCAAACTTAGCTGCGTTGACCGAGGTCGACCAATGCAAGGTCCGCCTATACCAATGCCGTTCCTGCATCAGCCAGATGCCGCCAGAACTCCTCGGCCGCGCGCGACAGCGGCTCGCGGCTGCGGAACAGGCGGATTTCCGACGGGATCACATAAGAACTGTCTCCGGCAAGAACCAGGCCACCGTTTTCCAGCTCGGGCAGGATCTCGCTTTCCGGCAGCCATGCAACACCGCGGCCCAACACCGCCATGGATTTGAGAACCCCGGCCATGTGTGAATCGAAAACCGGTTGCAGCACCGGCGCACGGTCGTGATGCGTCAACAGGAACTCGACCGCGCGTCCGCTGGCCGCCGACCCGACATATGCAAGATAATCCACCGGCTGATCCGCGCTTCCCGGCAGGCGATGTATCGGGGTTCCCGTATCATCCGGTGCCGATACCGGCATCAGCCGGTCCTCACCGATGGCCAGCGAAATGAACCGGTCATCGGGCAGTTGCATTTCCACCGTGGCGTGGGTCGGGCTGATCATGAAATGGCAATCCCCACGCTGCAAGGACTGCATGCACTTGTCGATCCGGTTTGACTCGAGCTTCGTTCTCAGAATCCCGGTATCCGCCTCGATCGACCTGATCCAGCCGGGAAAAAACACCAAGGACAGGCTGTGCGTCGCGGCAAAGGAGATCGTGTCTTCCGTTTGCTTTCCGAGATTCCGGATTTCCTCGCGGGACTGCAAAAGACGCCTCAGGACCTCTTCGGCGACCGGGCGGAATTTCTCACCGGCCGTCGTCAGCTCGATCGGCTGGCTGCTTCGGTCAAAGAGAGTCGCGCCGATCCATTCTTCAAGCGCCTTGATCCGCCGGCTGAAAGCAGGCTGAGTGGTTGCCCGGACATCGGCGGAGCGCGAGAAGTTCCGCGTGTCGGCAAGCGACAGAAAGTCCAGCAACCACTTTATTTCCATCCCGTTTTCCTTGCATGGCTCAAACTTGGCCGATGACCATCCGCACCCAAGTTAGCAGAACGACTTGCGGCTTGAAACGAGCACTGTGACGCATGCGGTTTCGGCATGAAGGCATCCGATTTCAGCATTCGATTCAGAGCCGATCTGCCGCGATGATCGGAGCGTCATCGGCTCCGGTTCGGACGGGGCCAGGTCCGAGTCCCGGGAGAGCACGCCATGTCCTTCGAAATCCGTCCCTATTGGAAAAACTACATCGGCGGAACTTGGGCCGACGGCTTCGGTGGTGGTCGGATAAGCGTGACCGACCCGGCGACCGGACAGCCGATCTGCGAAATTGCGCGCGGCACCGCGGAAGACATCGATGCCGCCGTCGCCGCCGCCCGCACCTGTTTCAACTCGCGTGTTTTGCAGGACATGACACCACATGAACGCGGCGCGATGATGTTCCGAATTGCCGACGAACTGGAAAAGACCACCGAGGAAATCGCCAAGGTTGAATGTTTCGACAACGGGAAAACACTGGCCAATGGCCGCGCGGAAATCCCGCTGACCCAACGCTACCTGCGCTATTATGGCGGCATGGCCGACAAGCTGGAGGGGCGGCAAATCCCGCTGGGCAGGGGCTTTCTGGACTACACCATCCATGCGCCCTTCGGCGTGTCGGCGCAAATCGTGCCGTGGAACGGTCCGCTCCCGGTTGGCGCACGTTCAATCGCCTGCGCGCTGGTGACGGGAAACACCGTGGTTCTGAAGTCACCCGAGGATTCGCCGCTCAGCCTCGTCCTTTTCGCCGAGGCGTGCGAGCGCGCCGGCGTGCCGGCAGGCGCGGTCAATATCGTCTGCGGGTTCGGCAACGAAGCCGGCGCTGCGCTGGCCGCGCATCGCGACATTGACCACATTGTCTTTACCGGGTCGGTCGAGACCGGCAAGAGCGTGCTTCGCGCGGCGGCCGAGCGGGTGATCCCCTGCGTGATGGAACTTGGCGGGAAATCCGGCGGCATTGTCTTTGCCGACGCCGACCTCGACCAGGTCGCAACCAGCGCTGCCGCCGGGATCTTCAAGCATGCCGGCCAGATCTGCTCTGCCGGCTCGCGGCTGATCGTTCACCGCTCGATCCATGACGACGTGGTGACACGACTTGTCGCCAGGGCCGAGGCGCTGAGCGTCGGTCCCGGCATCGAAGGGTCCGATCTTGGTCCACTGATCTCGGCACGGCAGCTTGAGCGGGTCGAGGCGTTGTGCCGCGTCGGCGTCGAGGAAGGCGCGAAGCTGGCGACCGGCGGCGCGCGGGTGGCCGGGCTGGACGGGTTCTTCATGGCACCGACCGTGTTTACCGATGTGCGTCCCGACATGCGCATCGCGCAGGAAGAATTTTTCGGCCCGGTTGTCGTCATCATACCCTTCGACACCACCGAAGAAGCGATCGCTATTGCCAACGGCACAGACTACGGGCTCGCTGCCGGGCTCTATACCCGTGACCTCGCGCTCGCCCACACGGTGGCCGACCGGTTGGTGGCAGGTCAGGTCTATGTCAACCAGTGGTGGGCCGGCGGTGTCGAAACGCCCTTTGGCGGAATGAAACGGTCGGGATATGGTCGCGAGAAAGGGCAAGAGGCGCTGCTGGGCTATGTCCAGACCAAGAATGTCGGCATCAAGCTGTGAAGGCGGATGAATCGTTCGACTATGTGGTGATCGGCGCCGGAAGCGCCGGGTCGGTCGTGGCCGGGCGCCTGTCCGAAGCCAATGCCGGCACCGTCTGCGTTCTGGAGGCTGGCGGCCATGATCGGCACCTTGCCATTCATGTGCCAGCGGCCGTGGTCTATGCCCTGGGCAACCCGACAGTAGACTGGATGTTCCGAACTGCGCCGTCCTGGGGAACCGCGGGGCGTTCAATCCTGCAAAGCCGGGGCAAGGTTCTGGGGGGAACCGGTGCGATCAACGGCCATGTTTACACCCGCGGCCACGCCGCAGATTTCGATCGTTGGGCGGCCCAGGGCAACCCCGGTTGGCGCTATGCCGATGTCTTGCCCTATTTCAAGCGATGCGAACGCCGGATCGGTCCCGGCGACGATTTCTATCGTGGCCGGTCCGGGCCGTTCATCGTCACCGATATCGATACGCCGGAGCCATTGTGCGAAGCATTCATGGACGCAGCGGAAACGTTGGGAATTGCGCGCAACACCGACTACAACGGCGCCACTCAGGACGGCATCGCCTATGTCCAGAGATCGATCT
>JADQCD010000104.1 GCA_016278285.1 Actibacterium sp. | reverse complement strand
GCAACTGACTTTTAATCAGTGGGTCGCAGGTTCGAATCCTGCACGGCTCACCACTTCGCGAAAAACTTCGATGTCCTCGATTCGATCGGATCTGGGAACCGTGAACTTGCTGGCATGACCTGAGGCCGGTCCCAGGGTCGTTTCCGATAAGTTGGTGACCGTGTTCTCCCTGGTTCCGGTCCCGCTTTCCTCGAAACCGGGCACCATGGGTCTCAACCCGTACACTTCGGGGCTTCCAACCCGGTCGCGGGATGTCCCGCGCGCGGCCAAGGGCCTTCCGCTTCAGGTCGTGTCCGGGTGGCATGACGTGGATGATGACGCTGTCGGGCCAGACCGGCGGCGCTCCTTCAGGACCGTGTCGGTCATGGTCACGCAGGCACGTCCGGCGCGTTTCGACGCATATAGCGCCATATCCGCGTCGTGCAGAATCAGTTTCGGATCCGGCCGGCCATATAGGGTCGATGCGGTGATGCCGATGCTTGCGGACACGCGGCAGGGACGGCCATCGTAGGAAATTGGCGCCTCAAGACGGCGGATGATCCGGCGGGCGATGATGTCCATCTCGGTGGCGTCCACGGTACCCTTTGAAATTATCACGAATTCGTCCCCGCCAATCCGTGCCACGGTATCCTCTCGGCGGGTTTCGCCCACCAGAATGCCCGCAACCTTCTGAAGAACGTGATCGCCGGCGGCATGACCAAGACTGTCATTGACCATCTTGAAATAATCCAGGTCCAGATGCATCAGGCCGAACGGCCTGTCCTGTTCGATAAGGCGGCCCAGGACATGCTCCATGGCGCGGCGGTTCTTCAACCCGGTCAGCGTATCGGTGAAAGCCTGTTCCTCGGCAGCGACGCGGGCGGACTGTAACCGCTGGTTAAGCTTTCGCGTCTCGTCCATGACGGCCATTTTCGCTTCGACCAGATACAGCATCTCGACCGTGAGGTCGGTCGGGGCAAAATCGCCGATGGTCAGGCCATATTGCGCCACTGCCTCGGCCGCCCCGATCCCGAAGGACAGGTTGATCAGCGCGCCCTCTTGCCGCAGTCCGACGATAAGCCCCTTGAACGCCGTGCAGGGCGGATGCCGGAAGGTCAGATGCAGTCGCGCCCGCGCGGCCTGCATCAACCCCTCGATTTTGCGGGCGTCGCGCGGTCGGCGCACTTCAAACAGATCAAGAAATCCGTGCCCTGTCATCAGCTTTCGCGGACGCAGTTTTTGCAAAGTCGGCCCGACGCGCCGAATGCGGCCGTCCGGCGCCAGCAAGACATGCATCGGCATAAGCCGCCCCACAGCCGTGGGCGAGAGGCCGATGGATTCGGTCATGCCGCGCCTTGATCCAACGGAATCGCCAGGCTGAAGTCGCGTCCTTCGCTGAAGCGGCTGTCCAGGAGTTCGATGTCCAGCGCAGCGCCGCCGACCGTCGGACCAGCCAAGTTCAGCACGACGAGCGCACCGTAATCGTCGGCAAGTGCACGCAGGATCCCCATCATCACATGGCAGGCACCGGGAAAGTGCCACCGGCAGAGCAGCCGGAAACGGCGCGGCCCTTCCTCCAGCAATTCCAGATCGGGCAGGTCCAGATCCGGCACGGCAAGCCGGGCCCGGCCGGCAAGGTCGTCGAGTGATTGCAGGAATTCCACGAAATCCTCCCCCCCGAAGCGCAGCAACCGGCGCAACGCCTCCAGCCTGGGGTTCGAGACAAGAAAGGTTCCCAGGTCTTCGAGCAGGGTTTCGCGCGGTTTGTCGAGGCGGTCGCCAGCACCGCGCAGAATCCCCTCGGTCAGCGCATCGTCGTAATGCAACATGGTCTCGAACCCGTCGCGGCCAATTCCCGCCGCATCGGCCACGCCCCACCAGAAATCCGGCCCATAGGTATCATGCAGGAAACACTGGATGGACCTGTTGATCAGACCATGCATCTTTCACCTCACGTCGTGCAGGCGAAGGTTAGGCGGCCGGCATTAATAAAACCTGAAGCCTCTCACGGACCGAAGAACAGCCTGTGCCCAGCCACTTCCAATGTGCGCATTTCAATCGGCGAAAGCGTATAATCACCGGAGAAAAGCCGGTCGAGCGTCGCCGCCCCCTCCGGCATCGGGCCGGCATCGAAAGGGCCGGTCGGAAGGCGCTGCTCGAAAGCGGATCCCGGCGCCTGCGCGACATAGGCCATCAAATCCAGCATGTCCCCGGGGCCGAGAGTCGCAATGACCACCTCGTCGCCGGGGGCAATCGCCGACAGTTCGAGCACCAGCAAGAGACATCCGGGATTTCCCATCGGGCTGCGCCGCAGGCAGGCATGCGCGATCCGGTCCGCCTCCCACGGGTGCATGCCCTCTAAAAGCCGGGCCGGAATCTCGGCGCCCGCCGGCCGGACCGGCATCGCCTCGCGCAGCCGCGTCGCCGGATCACTTCGCCGGTCGGCCAGCGTCCCCCGCTCGAACGCAAAGCGCGACGGCGCCGCGGCCAGCGCATTCAGTCGTTCGGCAAGAACGGGATCGTCGATCGCGGCCAGACGGTCCAGACCGGCGCGGCCGGCCCGGCCCCATTCGCGCCCGATGGTCCAGAGATCCAGTGCCCGGGCCGAAACCTGACCCGACCGCAAGCGCGCGATCTGATCGGCAGTGGCCAGGCGCTGCGGATCGAACGCGGGCGTCAGCCATGCCGCGGCGACGGCGATCACAACCAGCGCCAGCACCACATTGGCACGACGAATTCGCTCCGCCCAGTTACGGCGCAGAATCACGATCCCTGCATAGGATAGGCCATAGGCCAGCACCAGCGCGGCCAACGTCGCTGCGGCCAGCCGGTCCGGCGTCCAGCCGTATTGCGCCACGCGCTGGGCGATCGCCACCCCGGCCATGCCGCCCAGCACCGGCAACAAAAGCGCCATGATCTGCACCGCGGCGCGCATTCCCGGCGACTGCGCCCCGTCGTCGTCCCGCGCATCCAGCGCGGTGGTCACCAGCAGCGTGGCCCCCGCCGCCATCGCGATCAGCGTCGCTGCGGCAGAGACACCGCCGAACAGGCCAGTCAGGCCGCGGATCGGTAGCGCGGCAAGGAATACCAGCACCACGATTGTCACCACCGGCAGCAGCAGGCGCAGCAGCCGCAGCACGAGAAACGGCGAAACATAGTCCGACAGTTCGTTGACCACCGCCAGCGCCACGCCCAGCACGGTGCCCGTCAGCAGCCACGGCACGACCTCGATCTTCAGCAGGTCGGCGATGACGGTCAGTCCGACAAGCTTCAACAACTCATCGGACAGCAGGACGATGCCCCAGACCAGCCCCACGAAGACCCAGGCGGCGGCATTGCGCACCACGATATCCCATGAATGTGCAAAGAGCGCCGGGTAATCGTTCCAGCGCCGCTCCACATCCGCGGCCATGACGAAAGGCAACGGCAGAAACGACAGAATCGCCAACGCCGCCAGCGGATGGCCGGTTTCTATGAAGGCGCCGGTTTCGTCGAACCGCAGGCTGGCCCATGTGCCCAGGGCCGCGACGACCAGCGCCAGAACGGCGGCGGCCGCTGCCGCGCGCCACAACCTGAGCGGCCCGGCCAGCGCTAGGCAGCCGATAAAGAACGTGACCGTGAGAAGTGCGGCGAACAACACCAGCCGCGGATGCCCTGTCAGATGATCCGGCAGGATCTCCGTCACGACATGAAGCGCACCGCCAGCAATCGCGCCAACCGCCCCCAAAGCGAACCGCGCCGCCATTGTCGACCGATTGCCGTTCATTCCCTGCCTCCCGGTTTTTCGCGGCCAGTCTAGGTCACATACCCATTAACAGGATTCCCAAATCAGCCAAGCTGTGATTCATT
>JADQCD010000236.1 GCA_016278285.1 Actibacterium sp. | reverse complement strand
GACGCCGATTTCCTTGATCTTCTCGGCCGCGTCCACGGTGATCTGGTCGTCGGTCCGGTCGCGTTCCTGGATGCTCAGGTCGTAATACAGCAGATCGATGTCGAGATAGGGCTCGATCAGCTTTTTCTTGATGAAGTCCCAGATGATCCGCGTCATCTCATCGCCGTCAAGCTCGACGACCGGGTTATCGACTTTGATCTTGGTCATGGGTGCCCTCTTTATCATCGGATGAATCGTTTGCGCGCGTCATAGCGCAATGCGTGGCGGCGTGAAAGGGTATGCAAAGGTATACATTCTGCGAGTGAACGGTACGACCCCGGCCCACCGGACAAGGAGTTTAGCTTCGGGGCGATTCGGCGGGGTCACTTTCGGCGGCGGCTTCGGCCTTCGCGATCCGCTCTGCAAGATATTTTCGCCCGCGCGCGGCGGCCAGGCGGACACGCACGGCAGTCAGATATGCCTCTTCGGTGGTTGTCGATCCGGCGCCGATCACCTTGGCCACCTCCTCGACAAGCCGGTCATCGCCCAGCCGTTCGGCCGCCTCGATCGCGTCCCGGGCCAGTGCGTCGGCCAGATCCTCGACAACGCCCATTCCCGGCCCCTACCGCGTCGACTCGGTCAATCGGCGGCGCACGTAATGTTCGACGCTGTCGATCATCGGATCCATATAAGGATCCTCGAAAAAATGTCCGGCGCCCGGGATCTCTTCATGCGAGACGGTGATCCCCTTCTGCTCCTGCAACTTGCCGACCAGCGAATAGGTGTCGGCGGGCGGCGCCACGCGGTCGGCCGACCCGTTGATGATAAGGCCCGAACTGGGGCAGGGCGCGAGGAACGAGAAATCGTACATGTTGGCAGGGGGCGATACACTGATGAAGCCGGTGATCTCGGGGCGGCGCATCAGCAGTTGCATGCCGATCCACGCGCCGAAACTGAAGCCCGCGACCCAGCAATGCTTGGCGTTCTGGTTCATCGACTGGAGGTAGTCCAGCGCCGAGGCGGCATCGGACAGCTCGCCCACGCCCTGGTCGTATTCGCCCTGACTGCGCCCGACGCTGCGGAAATTGAACCGCAGGACGGTGAAGCCCATCTTGTAGAACGCATAATGCAGGTTATAGACCACCTTGTTGTTCATCGTGCCCCCGAACTGCGGATGCGGGTGCAGGATGATCGCGATCGGTGCGTCCTTTTCCTTTTGCGGGTGATAGCGGCCTTCGAGCCGCCCTTCGGGGCCGGGAAAGATCACCTCGGGCATATGTGTCTCTTTGTTGCGGAACCCGGAAGGCATTCTTGACGAAATCCCTCGGGCAACCTAGAACAGTTCTAAATCGGGGCGCGGGCTCCGGTTGCGAGTGGACAGTGAGGTAATAATCCGGCGGTCCCTCGTCAACCATTTGTGAGGTTCATGCGATGAAACTGAGCACCAAGGGGCGTTACGCGATGGTTGCGCTGGTCGATCTGGCGCTGCAGCCGTCCGGTGGTCTGACCTCGCTATCCGCGATCTCGCGCCGCCAGAACATCTCGCTTGCCTATCTGGAGCAGCTTTTCGTCAAGCTGCGCCGGGCCGAGCTTGTCGAGTCGGTGCGCGGCCCCGGCGGGGGCTATCGTCTGGCCCGGCCGGCCTCGGAGATTCGTGTGGCCGACGTGCTGGGCGCGGTCGACGAAACCGTGAGTGCAATGCATACCGGCGCTGGGGCCAGCGGCGGCCTGTCGGGATCGCGTGCGCAATCGCTGACCAATCGCCTGTGGGAAGGACTGAGCGCGAATGTCTATGTCTTCCTGCATCAGGCGCGGCTTTCGGATGTGATCGCAAACGACCTGGCGCCCTGTCCCGCGGTGCCCAACCTGTTCGCCGTGGTGGACGAGGATGCTGAGGACGCGACGGCATGAGCGGGCCATGCCACATTGCGTTGCGTGCCCGGCGCGAAGGGCCGGGGCGCTGCCCCGGACCCCGGAGTATTTGGTGCAAGATGAAGGGGGACGGACGGTGAGGCGCGTCTATCTGGATCATAACGCGACAACTCCGCTTCGGGCAGAGGCGCGGGACGCGATGATCGCGGCGCTGGATGTCGTGGGCAATCCGTCGAGTGTGCATGCCGAGGGCCGCGCGGCCAAGGCCCTGGTCGAGAAGGCGCGCGGCCAGGTCGCGGCGGCGTTCGGGGCCGAGGGCGCCGATGTGGTGTTCACCTCGTCGGCGACCGAGGCGGCGGCACTTGCGCTGGCCGGGCGGGGGTTGCATGCCGGTGCGATCGAACATGACGCGGTGGCGGCCTGGGTGACATGCGATCTGGAGGTTGACGCTGATGGCCATGTGGAGGTGCGTGAGCCGGCGCACTCCTGCCTTCAGAAGGTCAATTCCGAAACCGGGATCGTTCAGGCACTGCCGCCGGGGCTTGCGGTCAGCGACATGACGCAAGGCTTTGGCAAATTGCCCCTGGCGTTCAACTGGTCAGGCGTGGACATGGCGATCGTCTCGGCCCACAAGCTGGGGGGGCCAAAGGGCGTGGGTGCGCTGGTATTGCGGCGTGGCCGGGATGTGGCCGCGCGCATCTGCGGGGGCGGTCAGGAGATGGGCCGGCGCGCAGGCACCGAGAATGTGATCGGCATTGCCGGTTTCGGCGCCGCGGCCGAGGCGGCGGCGCGCGATCTGGCGGCCGGTGTCTGGGAGAATGTCGAAAACCTGCGGGACAGGCTGGAAACATGCATTGCAGCCGGATCAAAAGAGACTATTTTTGTCGGGAAAGGTGGAAAGCGCCTGCCCAACACGAGTTGTTTCGTTACGCCCGGCTGGAAAGGCGAGACCCAGGTGATGCAGATGGATCTGGCCGGGTTCGCGGTTTCGGCCGGATCCGCCTGTTCCAGCGGGAAGATTCGGGCCAGTCGGGTGTTGCGGTCGTTCGGTCTGTCCGAAGATGAGGCGGCCAGTGCGCTACGCGTGTCGCTGGGTCCGGATGCCACGGCGGAGCAAGTCGATCGATTTGCCGAGACGTGGCTGGACCGACACAGGAAATTCCGCGCCCGCGCGGCGTGAGACCATACCAGGGATCGGCGCCATCGGCGGCGCAGAGAGGAAATGCGAATGGATACCGTGAAGCAGAACGACGTGCGCGAGGGTGTCGACCGGGAAACCGTCGAGACTGTCCAGTCGATGGCCGGCAAGTACAAGCACGGCTGGGAAACCGAGATCGAGATGGATTATGCGCCCAAGGGGCTGAGCGAGGACATCGTTCGACTGATCTCGACCAAGAACAACGAGCCGGAGTGGATGACCGACTGGCGGCTGGCGGCCTATCGCCGTTGGCTGGAGAAGGACGAACCGACCTGGGCGATGGTCGACTATCCGCAGATCGACTTTCAGAACCAGTATTATTATGCGCGGCCCAAGAGCATGGAGAGCAAGCCCAAATCGCTGGACGAGGTCGATCCGAAGCTGCTGGCCACCTATGAAAAGCTGGGCATTCCGCTGAAGGAGCAGATGATCCTGGCCGGCGTCGAGGGCGCCGAGGCGGCCCCGGCGGAAGGGCGCGAAAGCGAGCGTCGGGTCGCGGTGGACGCGGTATTCGACAGCGTGTCGGTGGGCACGACCTTTCAGAAGGAATTGCAGAAGGCGGGCGTGATTTTCTGCTCGATATCGGACGCGATCCAGAATCATCCGGAGCTGGTGAAGAAGTACCTCGGTTCGGTCGTGCCGCAGTCGGACAACTTCTATGCCACGCTCAACAGCGCGGTGTTTTCCGACGGGTCGTTTGTCTATGTGCCGCCGGGCGTGCGCTGCCCGATGGAACTGTCGACCTATTTCCGCATCAATGCCGAGAATACCGGCCAGTTCGAGCGCACGCTGATCATCGCCGACAAGGGCAGC
>JADQCD010000299.1 GCA_016278285.1 Actibacterium sp. | reverse complement strand
CTGGCCCATCACCTTGTCCGCCGCGCCGCCATAGAATTCCATGTAGCGGGCCAGCGCCTGCGCATCGGCGCGGGCCTGGGTCAGCGGCTTGCCCACATCCCGCGCCTCGATCCGGGCAAGCTGTTCACGGCGCTCTGCCACCAGCTGGCCGAGACGCGACAAGACGCGGCCGCGTTCCGTTGCACTCATCCGGCCCCAGTCGCCGTCGCGCGCGGATTTCGCCGCGGCAACGGCGGTATCGATGTCGTCAGGCATACCGCGTGCGATTTCGCCGATCTGCCGGCCGGTCGAGGGATCTTCCAGCGGAAGGGTCGTCCCGCCCGAGGACGCGTGCCATTCGCCACCTATGAATACCTGTGATGGGTCAAACCAAAGGTCGTCCATGCTGTCCTCTTTCGTCACGCCACTCGACCGGAATGACCGGGGAAGCGGCAATGAGTTGTTGCGTATACGGATGGTGCGGCGCGGCAAAGACGGTCTCTGTCGTGCCATGCTCCACGATTTCGCCGGCCTTCATCACCAGCACCCGGTCGGTGATCGCGCGCACCACGTTCAGGTCATGGCTGATGAACAGATAGGCAAGGCCATGTGCGGCACGAAGATTGGTCAGCAAGTCGAGAATCTGCGCCCGCACCCGGACGTCCAGCGCCGAGACTGCCTCATCCAGCACGATCAGTGCGGGTCGCATGATCAGCGCGCGGGCGATGGCGATGCGCTGCCGTTGGCCGCCGGAAAACTCGTGGATGTATTTCTGTGCATCCTCGGGGGCGAGGCCGACCTCGCTCAACGCTTCGCCCACGCGCTTGCCGATGTCAGCCGGACGGTCGAAAAGGTGGAACGGCTCGGCCACCAGCCGACCGACTTTCCAGCGCGGGTTGAAGCTGCCATAAGGATCCTGGAAGACCACCTGCATCTTGCGGCGCATATGAGCGGGCATCGCCTGACCGGCCTGAATCGCCTCGCCATCCAGGGTGATCTTGCCGCCCTGTAACGGTTCCAGCCCCAATATCGCGCGGGTCAGGGTGGACTTGCCACAGCCGGATTCGCCGACCAGGCCAAGGCTTTCACCGCGTCCGATCTCAAAGGAAACGCGGTTCACCGCACGGAACGGGATGGCCGGACGAAGCAGCCCGCTGCGGCGCTGCGGATAGTCGCGGATCGCCTCGTCCACCTTCAGCAATGTGTCGTTTCGCGCGCCCGCCGTGCTGTCGGGATGGTGGCCCGATGCCTCGAAAAGCTGGCGGGTATAGGGATGCCGCATATGCCGGAACAGATCTGCGGTCGGGCCCTGCTCGACGACTTCACCCTTCTGCATCACCGCCAGCTGGTTGGCCATTCCCGCGACCACCGCCAGGTCATGGGTTATCAGCATCAGGTCCATCTGCTCTTCCTCGACCAACCCCTTGAGCAGGTCGAGAATCTGCGCCTGCGTGGTTACATCCAGCGCTGTCGTGGGCTCGTCCGCGATCAGCAGCTCGGGGCGCAGAGCAATGGCCATGGCAATACACACGCGCTGGCGCTGACCGCCCGAAAGTTCGTGCGGGAAGCGTGACAGGGGAAACTGCGCCGCGGGCAGACCCACGCGGTCCAGCCGGGCGCGGGCGGCGCGCAACGCCTCGGACCGGCCCGCGCGGCCATGGATCACCAGCGTTTCTGCCACCTGGTCGCCAATCGTCTGAACCGGGTTCAGCGCGGTCATCGGTTCCTGAAAGATCATGCCGATCCGGTTACCGCGAACGGCGCACATCTGCGCCTCGGACAAGGTCAACAGGTCGATCCCGCCCAGCATCGCCCGGCCGGTTGTCCCGCCGCCGCCGGGCAGCAGCCGCATCAGGGCCAGTGCCGTCATGGATTTGCCAGAGCCGCTTTCCCCGACCAGGCCGAACACCTGTCCGCGTTCGATGTCGAAGGAAACGTCGCGCAGGACCGGAACACCATGAATCGACATCGAAAGGTTGCGTACCCGGATCAAGACCGAACCCTCCGCACCCTCGGGTCCAGCACATCCCGCAGCCCGTCTCCCATCAGATTCAGCCCCAGCACCATCAGGACGATGGCCAGCCCGGGCAGGATGGCAAGCCGCGGCGCGGTGTAGATCATGGTCTGCGCATCGGCCAGCATCCGGCCCCAGCTGGGTGTCGGCGGTTGTGCGCCCAGCCCGACATAGGACAACCCGGCCTCGGCCAGGATGCCCAGCGAGAACTGAATGGTTCCCTGGACGATCAGCAGGTTCGCGATGTTGGGCAGTATATGTTCGGCGCTGATCCGTGCGGTGCCCTTTCCCGCCACGCGCGCGGCCAGGATGAAATCCAGTGTCCAGAGGCTAAGCGCTCCGCCGCGCGCGACGCGGGCGAAGACCGGGATGTTGAAGATGCCGATGGCCAGGATCGCGTTCAGCGCGGAGGGGCCGAAAACCGCGGTAATCAGGATTGCGATCACCAGGCTGGGGAAGGCGAAGATCAAGTCGTTGCCGCGCATGATGACCTCGTCCAGCAGGCTGCCGCGACGCGCCGCCGCGGCCAGCCCAAGCGGCACGCCGCAGGCAACCCCGATCCCCACCGCGACCACGGCCACGGCGATCGACGTGCGCGCACCGACCATGAGCATCGACAGCAGGTCGCGGCCGAAATGATCGGTGCCCAGCGGATATGTGGCCGAGGAGGATTGCAGCTTGTCGCCGATCGACAGATTCGTGACGGCGTGCGGCACCCAGACGAAGGACAGCGCCGCGGCCAGCAGAAAGAACAGCGTCAGCGCGGCCCCCAGAACCAGCGGCAGCGGCCACCTCATCGCCGGTGCCTCAGCCGCGGGTCGGCCACCGCATAGGCGATATCGACCAGAAAGGTCACCAGGATTACAGCGAAGACCAGCAGCATCACCACCGATTCCACCACGATCAGGTCGCGTTGGGTGATGCCTTGAAAGATCAGCCGCCCCAGCCCCGGCAGATAGAACACGTTCTCGATGATGATGGCCCCCGCCAACAGGAAGGAAAACTGCAGGCCGATGATCGTCAGCACCGGGATCAGTGCGTTGCGCAGCGCATGGCGGATCAAAGCCTGACGCCGGTTCAGCCCCTTGGCGCGGGCGGTCCGGATATAGTCCTGCCCCAGTGTCTCGATCAGGGCAGAGCGCATGACGCGCGCCAGGATCGAAGCCTGCGGCAACGCCAATGCCACCGCCGGCAGCGTCAATGCCTTGAGCGCGGGCAGCACCCCGGCCTCCCATCCCGGAAAGCCGCCGGCCGAGAACCAGCGCAGGTTTACGGCGAAGAACAGGACCAGCAGCATGGCGAACCAGAAATTCGGAACCGCGATACCCAGCTGCGTGGCCCCCATGATGGTGAAATCCGTGGGCCGTCCGCGCCGCGCCGCCGCGATCAGCCCCACGGGAAAGGCGATTGCCGTGGACAGGATCAGCGCATAGGCGGCCAGCGGCAGCGACACCCACAGCCGGTCGAGAATGAGATCCGATACCGGAACCCGATAGGTATAGCTGCGCCCGAAATCCCCGGTCAGCATGCCGCCGACCCAGTCCAGATAGCGCGCGGGCAGCGGCGCGTTCAGGCCCAGTTCGTCCCGCAGGGCGGCCACCGTGTCGGGCTGCGCGTTCAGGCCCAGCATGAACGATGCCGGGTCACCCGGAACCACCTGGATCACGGCGAAGATCACCAGGCTTGCGGCGATCAGGCTGAGCGTCAGTGACACGAGGCGCGTGGCGGCGAAGCGAAGCATGGGCCGGAGGTTAGAGCCACGAGCCGCGTCACGCCAGAGGGTTTCTGTCCCTGTTGCCAAGGGCCCGCGAATGGGCCATTTTCCTGCGCGAGTCGTGGCGATGGCGTCGCCACAGGGGCGATTTCTCCGCACTCGGTGGCATTGCCGCCTTCAGTCCTGAACGCCGGGACCTTTCGGTGGCCCGGCGGAAC
>JADQCD010000251.1 GCA_016278285.1 Actibacterium sp. | reverse complement strand
CCACCCCCTGCGCGCCGCCGCCGCCCGGCGTCAGCAACAGGCCCAGCGGTCCGGGACGCCGTGCCGCGGCCCCTGTTTCGGCGGCCAGGTGCAGCCGGCGCACCGGCGTCAGCGCGGGCGGGCCGGCCAGATCGGCCACCACCAGCGGCACCGCCCCGCTGCGCAACGTTTCTTCCATCACCCAGAGTAGATCTTCTGGACGTTGCGGGCTGACGAAGATCAGCCGCCCGGGATTGACGAAGCGGCGCACCGCGTCCGGGCACAGCCGGTCGGGCTGCCATGCGGGCCGGATCCAGACCACCGGCCCGTCGAGCGCAGCTGCGATGGTCAGCGCCAGCATGCGCCGGGCGGGGCCGCAGAGTTCATGTGCGCGCGCCGGTGTGAAGGCGGTCTCGTCCAGAACGGTCAGAGGGTGGTGCGGATGTTTCGACGCAAGGTTGAGGAAGGCTGCTGCGAGCATGTCGAAACATTTACCATGTTCTATAAATGTTCTCAACAGGCCTTCACCTGTCCGGTACCGGAATGTGCGCCCTGCGGGCGCAAGCCATCTGGCGCTTCGCGCGGATTGGGGCGCTGCCCCAAACCCCGGAGTATTTTCAGCAAGGTGAGCCATGCCCGCGATATGCGCGCAAGCAAACAGTGAAGCATTCATTTTTCTGCATGAAATTCGAACATTTCTGCTAGGCTGCGACTCTCAAACAGGGAGGAACCAATGAAGACACTCGTACTTGCCGGAATTTTCGCGACCCTCGCCGCCGGATCCGCGCTGGCCGAGGGGCAAACGCATTACCTGGCGGTTCATGTGGACCAGAACGATCCGAGGGTGATGAACATGGCGCTGAACAATGTTCAGAACGTCACCAGCTATTATGAAAGTCAGGGCGACGAGGTCGTGGTCGAGGTGGTGGCCTATGGACCCGGGTTGAACATGTATGTGCCGGGCAAGAGCCCGGTCGCCGATCGCATTTCGACGATGTCGCTGGCGATGGACAACCTGACCTTCGCGGCTTGCGGAAATACGCTTCGCAACATGAGCGCGAAGGCGGGGCACGAGGTCAAGCTGATGGGTGAGGCAAGCGTCGTGCCTTCGGGTGTCGTACGGCTGGTCGAGTTGCAGGAAGAAGGCTACGCCTACGTCCGGCCCTGATCGGGGGTTGTCCTTGCCGCCTGCTGCGATAACTGTGCCTCTGTCGAAAAACGGGGGCGAGACATGCGGAAGATGCGGCTGGGGCGCAGTGACCTGGAAGTCAGCGAGATCTGTCTGGGGTCGATGACCTGGGGCAGCCAGAACACGATGGAAGAGGGCCATGCGCAGATCGACATGGCCCTCGACCACGGAGTCGATTTCATCGATACGGCCGAGATGTACCCCGTGGCCCCGGTCAGTGCCGAAACGCTGGGCCGGACCGAGGAGATAATCGGCGCATGGTTCGAAAGGACAGGGCGCCGTGACGAGGTGGTGTTGGCGACCAAGATCACGGGCGAGGGGCAAAAGGCGGCGCGCGACGGTGCGCCGATCACGCGTCAGACGATTCTGTCAGCGGTGGACGATTCGCTGCGGCGGCTGAAGACGGATCGTATCGATCTCTATCAGTTCCACTGGCCTAATCGCGGATCGTATCATTTTCGAAAGCTGTGGTCCTATGATCCCTCGGGCCAGGATCGTGATCGGACGCGGGCGCATATGATCGAGGCGCTCGAGACCATGGACGGGCTGGTGAAGGCGGGCAAGGTCCGGCATTTCGGCCTGTCCAACGAAACCGCCTGGGGCATGGCCGAATGGCTGCGCCTGGCCGAGGCCGGGCACGGACCGCGACCGGTGTCGATTCAGAACGAATATTCGTTGTTATGCCGGCTGTACGATACCGATCTGGCCGAGTTGGGGGTGAATGAGGACGTCACGCTTCTGGCCTATTCGCCGCTGGCGGCGGGGCTTCTGAGCGGGAAATATGCCGGCGACGTGACCCCTGACGGCACCCGGCGCGCGCGCATTCCCGAACTGGGCGGCCGGATTTCGCCGCGGGTGTGGGAAGCGGTTTCGGCCTATCTCGGCGTTGCAAGGGAGCACGGCATGGACCCGGTGCAGATGGCCATTGCCTTCGTGATGTCGCGGCCCTTTCCGGTCATTCCGATCATCGGCGCCACCTCGACCAAGCAGTTGAAGGTGCTGCTCGGTGCCGAGGGGGTGAACCTGTCGACAGAGGTTCGGGCCGAGATCGCGGCGATGCAAAAGGCGCATCCCTTGCCGTTTTGACCCTGCGATAGTGCGCGCGGGACGGGGCCGGGAAACGGCTTGCGTCCGGGGCAGGCTTGCGGTCCTCTTTGGGCAAGGGAGATGGGGCATGGACCATTTGACGGCACGGACGGGCCTGTGGGATCGGACATGACCGGTTTGGCGGCGATCATCGGCGGCGGGGTCATCGGCGGCGGCTGGGCCGCTCGGTTCCTGTTGATGGGGTGGGACGTGCGGGTGGTCGACCCGGACCCGGAGACCGCGCGGAACATCGCCGCGATGTTGGAAAATGCCCGCTTGGCGCTGCCGGGCCTGTTCGACGTCCCGATGCCGGAGGAGGGACGGCTGAGTTTTCACGACACGGTTGCAGAAGCGGTTGCGGATGCCGAGTGGATTCAGGAAAGCTTGCCCGAGCGGCTGGAGGAAAAACACGCGCTGTTTCGTTCGATTCAGGCGTATTGCCGTCCCGACGCGATCATAGGCTCTTCCACGTCGGGATTCACGCCTTCGGCCCTGCAGGCGGGCGCGGCCCGACCCGAGCAGATCGTGGTCACGCATCCCTTCAACCCAGTTTACCTGTTGCCGCTGGTGGAGCTCGTGGCCAGCCCCGCCAACCCGCGTGACGTGGTCGAGCATGCCAGGGAGGTGCTGAGCGGGCTGGGCATGTTCGTGCTGCATGTGCGACGGGAAATCGATGCGCATATCGCCGACCGCCTGCTGGAAGCGGTCTGGCGCGAGGCATTGTGGCTGGTGCGGGACGAGGTTGCCACCACTGCGGAGATCGACGATGCGATCCGCATGGGGTTCGGCCTGCGCTGGGCGCAGATGGGCCTGTTCGAGAGCTGTCGTATCGCGGGCGGTGAGGGCGACATGCCCCGTTTCATGGAAAAATCAGGTTCCTGTCCGGAACGGCCACGGACCCGTCTGACGGATGTGCCCGAGATGACCGACACGCTTGCGGCGCGGATTTCCACGCAGTCGGACCTGCAGTCGGGGACCGGTTCGGTGCGTGAATTGGAGCGGATCCGCGACGCGAACCTGGTGGCGGTCATGCGTGCGTTGAAATGGGCGGGCTCCGCCGCCGGGGCGCATTTGCGCGACGTCGACCGGATCATGCGTGACGACGCGGTGGATATCACCCGGCCCATTGTCACCGGCGCCCATGCCGTCCCGCTGGATTGGACCGATTACAACGGCCACATGACCGAACCGCGTTACGGGCAGGCGTTTTCGGATGCCACCGACCGCTTCATGGAAATTATCGGCTGCGATGCCGATTATATCGCTTCGGGTGGCAGTTTCTTTACGGCCGAGACTCATATCCGTTTTCTGCAAGAGGCGCATGTCGGCACCCGGTTGCGGATCGAGACCCAGTGCCTCGACGGGGCAGGCAAGAAAATGCACCTGTTTCACATGATGTATGCGGGTGACGATCTGCTGGCCACGGGCGAGACGCTTTTGATCCATGTGAGCCTGAAAACACGCCGCCCGGCCCCTCCGGAAGGCGTCCTTGCCGAGCGGTTGCAGCAAATCGCGGCGGCCCATGCGAAGCTTCCGGTGCCCGAGGGTGTCGGGCGTTCCGTCGGTCAGCGGCGTTAGTCGTCGGTCAATAAAAGGGCGGGGCAGTGCCGCCTCCGGTTGATGTCCGGCAACAAGGGGGCAATGGTGGGCGACCCTGGAATCGAACCAGGCATGGGTCTCCCCGGCGGAGTTACA
>JADQCD010000280.1 GCA_016278285.1 Actibacterium sp. | reverse complement strand
CCTCATTGGTCTTGGGCTTTTGCCCGTCTCTTGATCCCGGCCCATCGGACCACTCACATGCCGTGCCAGGCAAGTCGATGCCGCGAAAGCTGCGCCGCCTATAGCATATCGTAACAGCTTGGCAAACGCTTTCGGAAATTTCCCGGCGCCCCTGTCAGAACATCGCCATACCGCCATTCACATGCAGTGTCGCCCCGTTCACATAACCCGCCTCGTCGCTGGCCAGAAAGGCCACCGCGGCGCCTATTTCGGCCGGATCGCCCATGCGGCCCGAGGGCACCTGCCCCAGAATGCCCGCCTTCTGGTCGTCGGTCAGCTTGTCGGTCATCGCCGTGGTGATGAAGCCGGGCGCGACGCAATTGACCGTGATCCCCCGGCTGGCCACTTCATGGGCCAGAGATTTCGACATGCCGACCAGCCCGGCCTTGGCCGCGGCATAGTTCGCCTGCCCCGGATTGCCCGTGGCGCCCACCACCGAGGTGATGTTGACGATCCTTCCCCAGCGTGCCTTCATCATGCCCCGCACCGCGCCGCGGCACAGCTTCATCGCCGCGGTCAGGTTGACGTCCAGAACCGTGTTCCACTCGTCATCGCTCATCCGCATGAAGATGTTGTCACGGGTAATGCCGGCGTTGTTCACGAGGATGTCGAGACCGCCCATCGCGCTGACGACGTTCTTGGGAAGGGCCGCCAGTGCCGCGTCATCACCCAGGTCACAGGGCAGCACATGCGCTCTCTCGCCCAGCCGCTCCGCCAGCTCTTCCAGCGGCGGCACGCGCGTGCCGCTCAGCCCGACGGTCGCGCCTTGCGCATGCAACGCCGTGGCAATCGCGCCCCCGATCCCGCCCGAGGCACCGGTTATCAGTGCGGTCTTTCCGCTCAAGTCAAACATATCGCTCCCTTCACGCAATGCTTGCAGCCGCGGCCTTCACCTCGTCCGGCGTGCCCACCGTGCGGGTGACAGCGCCGCGCTCGATACGCCGGATCATGCCCGACAGTGCCTTGCCCGCGCCTATTTCCCAGAACTCGGTCACGCCCTGCCCGACCATCCATTGCACGGATTCGCGCCAACGCACCGAATGCGTTACCTGCTCGACCAGCAGCGACCGGATGGTCTCGGGCTGCGCCACGTCATGCGCCAGCACATTCGCCACAAGCGGCACCTTCGGTGCCTCGATCGGCACATGGCTCAGCGCCTCGGCCATCGCCAGCGCCGCCGGTTCCATCAATTCGCAGTGGAACGGGGCCGAGACCGGTAGCAGCATCGCCCGCCTGGCGCCGGCCGCACCGGCCAGCTCGGTCGCATGTTTCACCGCGCCCGCATGGCCCGAGATCACGACCTGGCCCGGATCGTTGTCATTGGCGGCCTGGCAGACCTCGCCGACATCGGCAGCCGCCCGGGCGGCGATCTTCCGAGCGGTGGCAAGATCCAGCCCCAGCAACGCGGCCATCGCCCCCTCGCCCACCGGCACCGCCTGCTGCATCGCCTCGCCGCGTGTGCGCAGCAGTCGCGCCGCGTCTGACACGCTGATCGCGCCGGCCGCGGCCAGCGCGGAATACTCGCCCAGCGAATGCCCTGCCACGAAGGCGGCGGCATCAATACGCACGCCTTCCGACTCCAGCGCCCGCATCGCCGCCAGCGAGGTGGCCATCAACGCCGGCTGCGCGTTTCGGGTCAGCGTCAGGCTGTCCTGATCGCCCTCCCAGATCAGCGTGCTCAGCTTTTCGCCAAGCGCCGCATCCACCTCATCGAACACTGCAAGGGCAGCGGGACAGGCATCGGCAAGGGCCTTGCCCATTCCCACGGTCTGCGCCCCCTGGCCCGGAAATACGAATGCACGGCTCATTCCGCCCCCCAATCTCAGGTTTCGCAACGGTCTATCCGCTCCGATTTCGTGAAACAAGGGAAAGGGCGCCCTCAGCGATCCAGCCATTCCAGAAAGGCGGGCGCGCAACGATCCTCGACTTCTTGGGCCTCGATATTCTCGACGTTGCGGCGCACACGCGCGGCATGACGGTCTGCCGCCACCGTCTGGTTCGATCCACGCCCGATCTTGGCCGCCAGCTCCGCCTCGGAGCGGGAATAATAATGGTTCAACTGGATATGCTCGGCGGAATAGAAGTTTCGCTTGAAGCGGTCTTTCAGCGAAACCCGCCGGCCACGATCGTTGCAGGTCACCGCCGCGCCATCCACCTCGACCGAGTGCACACGCACGGCCGTCACCCGCGTGGCATCGGCAATCCACTTGAAATTGGTCACCCCGCGTGCACCGCTCATCGGATCGGCCGCCCGGCGGGTGTAGTTTTGCAGAACCCCGCCCTCGGGCGGACCCATATGCCCGTTTCGTCCGAAATTGTGCCAGGGCAACGAGATCGAGGCGCAATCGCCCAGATGCGCCAGCGCATGGGGCAGGCTGTCGGCGCGCTTCGGCACCAGGAACTCGTCCGCGTCGATGCATGACATCCAGCGAAAGCGCCCGCCGAAATTGCGCAGCGCATGGGCATAGGCCAGCACCTGGTTGTGCAGCTCGCGCCCGGTGACGCCATCGCGCAGCTTCTGGTTCCAGGGAATGACGGTCAGCCGTGCGCCGAGGACGTCGCGCAACACCGCGACGGTCCCGTCGGTGCACCCATTGTCGTAAACCACCACATGCGCCACGCCCGCACGGCGGTGAAACTCGGCCCATTCGCCGATATGGCGCGCCTCGTCGCGCACGATCAGCACCAGCGCCAGCCCCTCGCGGCCTGCAACCGGCGCCGGCGGGTCGAAAGCCAGCTTGGTGATCGGCTTGCGTGAAAAAAGCGCCCGCAGCATCGGTCGGCCTCCCTGCCCTGATGCGCTCTTAGCGCGGGCGCGGCCGACAATCCAGCGACAGGTCCGGGCCCGCGGTTCAGGCGGCAACCGGGCGCAGGCGGCGGCCAACGCGCTGCCAGCCGGCAATCCCGGCCTCGGTCGGCCGAATCTCACGGATCAGACGTTCGTGCAGAATACGCAGGGTCGACTCGCGGCCGCTGGCCAGGTGGATCGGCTGCCCCCCCCTTGCGGGACGCACGAACAGCTGTGCGGTGTTGCCGCATCGCCGCACATAGGCGCTACCGATCTGATCGAACGGCAGTTCGCGCAGCGTGCGGGTCCGGCCACGGCGGTTGCAAAGGCTCAGCCGCAGGCAACGCCGCAGAATGTTGACATGAACCTCGCGCGCGAATCCGCGTTCCGAAATCCACAAGAACATGAGCGCCGACATCAAAAGCCCGAAGCTCGACATGACGCGGCTGGATTGGTCCGCCAATGCCACATCTGCATTGACCTGCGGAACGATCCAGGGTCCACCGGCAGCCAGCACCAGAGCGACGCCCGTCGCGGCGCATACCCGCTCTATCAGGCAGGCCTGGTTGCACAGTTCGGTATCGGTTCGAAGCACATAACCCCACCCTGTCTCGGAGACGCTGGTCTGGCCGGCGCGCGCGGCGCCGGCGGCGGTGTTTGTGTTGTCACGGGCCTGCACGGTCATGGCGGGTCCTCCTGCATGTTTCACGACGAAGGTGGCGGAGAAAAATGGCCGAAATGGGACCAACCGGCACATATTTCGCGGCAAGGTTGTGTTGAATTCTCAACGCATCGCGCCCGGTATCGCGCCCGGTCCCGGGGCTTGCATCACACCGGCCCATGTGTATAACGGCGTTTCCTTCCGCAGGATAAGACAACCGGCGCAGCCTCTCGTGAGCGGGACGCGGAAGGACCCGACCCCGCTCTATGAAATGCGCCCGCGAAAAGAACTGGAGTTCACATGCCGCTTTACGAGCATGTTTTCATTGCGCGTCAGGACCTTTCCAACGCGCAGGCCGAGGGCCTTGTCGAACATTTCTCCACGGTGCTTTCGGACAACGGCGGCAAGCTCGTCGATTCCGAGTACTGGGGCGTCAAGACGATGGCCTACAAGATCAACAAGAACCGCAAGGGCCA
>JADQCD010000320.1 GCA_016278285.1 Actibacterium sp. | reverse complement strand
CGCGAAACACGCCACCGCCGGGACCGCTTCAGTCGTTCAATGCGCCAACTCGGCTGCCGGCGCCCGTTCCGCCGGCATCGACAGCACCGCATAGCGGCGCCCGTCGCCGGGGTTGAAATAGGGCTCGCCGATTCGGCTGGCCGAATAGCCCAGCTGCCGCAATGCCCGCATCAACGATACCGGGGACAATGACATCAGACGGTCGCCGCCCTGTTCGCGCGCGATCGTCACCAGACCGTCCACGATCAGCGAAAGACACCGGCTGCGCGCGGCCTGACTGCGGACGGAGTCCGCGATCACGAGCCGCGTGCACTCCCACACTTTCGGCGTCTCGATTTCCGAGGTCATCACCGCGTCCGGGATATCGGCCAGCTTGCCGGCCACCGCGTCGCGCAACATATAGGTGTATTCCCCCCAGGATGAGGTGGTCGGCATCGCGCGGGCGCCTCCGATCACCTTGCCCTCTTGGATGACAAGAGAATAATGGGCCAGCGGATTGTCATACTGGTCCATCTCGACCTGGTCGTTATGCGGTATGTCCCATCCCAGCGTATCGACGAAGAACCGTTTCCGAAGCGCCAGGTATTCATAGAAGGCGGGGCCGTGTTCGTGAAGGTCGGACAAGTCAAACGTGATGTTTTTCATGGGTCACTCTCCTTTATGGAGAGCGAATTAGAACCCGTGAGTTGCCTTGTGTTAATGATGATTCGACAGATCGCGGCAGGCGCGCCGCCGAGACGGGCATGTCAGATCAGACCGTATTCCATCGCAATGGTCGCCGCCTGGGTCGAATTCTTGGCCTTCAGCTTGATCTTCGCGTTGCGCAGGCGCTGTTTCACCGCGCCCTCTGACACGCCCAGCTTGTCGGCGATCTGCTTCAGCAAAAGCCCGTCCTTGACCAGTCGCAGAGCCTCCAGTTCGGCCTCGGTCAGCTTGCGTGGTGGCGCGGTCGAGTCATGCAGCTGCTGCATCCATGCCATCAGCTCCGCAATCTCGGCGTCGGTGAATTCACGTTCGTCCCGCGCAAAGGATCCAAAGCTGCGTTGGCCGGTGCCGTTTTCGTCCGACACGCTGACCGCGGCGCCGTGGCGCAACCCGTGCTGCGCGGCACGCGCCAGGATGGCATGTGGGTCGTCAAGCCGGATCTCGCTCCATCGGATCGCGCCGGAATTGCCGTAAACCCAGCGCATCACCGGATCGTTCAGCATGAAACCTTCTGCGGTATAGGTCTCGATCCATGCATCGGGAAAGGCATTGTGCTCGGCCATCGGAAAGGCAAACCCCACGCGAAGGGCAATATAAAATCCCGCAGGCGCCGCATTTTCGAAGTCGAAAGACCTGATCGGACGGATCATTCACACGCATCCTTTTCGTGGATGTCTTTTCCTTTCACCGGTCAAATACCTTTCCCGCCGGGCATCGTTGTGCAATGCTCGCATAAGGTGATCGGGGCGGACCCCGGCAGGAAACGACGGAAAAATCCGGTATGGATGAAAACACCAAGATCGGCCAGCTTCTCGGTGAACTCGATGATCTGTGCCCCTCGGGCTATGCGATTGCCCTGCATATTAGATACACCACTCCGGCATTCCTGTTTCAGACATATCCCAAGGAGTGGATGGAATACTACTCACAAAACGGGCTTGTCCTGCACGATCCCACGGTGCGTTGGGGGCTTGCCAATACAGGCACCTAATATTGGTACGCGCTCAGGGATGACGATGCGACGGGTGTTTTCGACAAGGCCGCGGATTTCGGCCTGCGCTACGGCTTCGTGCGGGCCTTGATGCATGACAAGTCGCGCACCGTCGCCAGTTTCGCCCGTGGCGACCGCGACTATAGTGCGGATGAGGTCGAGCGGATTTCCGAAATCCTCGATCTGCTGGACCAGAAGACAGCGAACCCCGACAGCCTGCCCGTCGACGAGCATGCCGAGTTGAAGCAATTGTCGATCAATCTCACCCATGGCGCCTGAACGGCGGCAATGCGTCCACGGCCCCGTATCCCGTCGGATCGGATGCGTGGAATGACAGGGCCGACAGTCACCGCCGGCGGGGCGATATTCCCACGCCTGAAAGCGCTTGGCGTGGATTACGTCTTTGTCAATTCCGGCACCGATTTCCCGCCGATCATCGAAGGGCTGGCCGAGGCCGCGGCACAGGGCATCGTACTGCCCGACGCACTGACCATCCCGCACGAGCATGTGGCAATGGGCATGGCGCATGGCTATTATCTGATGACCGGCCGGGCGCAGGCGGTGATGCTGCATACCAATGTCGGGCTTGCCAATGGTGCCATCGGGGCAATCAACGCAGCCTGCGAACAGGTTCCCGTTCTGCTGATGTCCGGGCGCACACCCGCCACCGAGGAAGGACGCTTTGGCGCCCGCACCGTGCCGATCGGCTGGGGTCAGGAAATGCGCGATCAGGCGGCGCTGGTCCGCGAGGCGTGCAAATGGGAAAATGAGCTTCGGTTCCCCGAACAGCTGCCCGGCCTGCTGGACCGCGCCCATGCCATCGCCAGCTCGACGCCATGCGGGCCGGTCTACCTGTCGCTCCCGCGTGAGGTGCTGTGCGAACACATCGCTGCCGACGGCCTGAATGTCGCCCCGTCAATGCACCCCGCCACCGGCGCGCCAGACCCCGAGGCGATCGCCGAGGCCGCGCTGATGCTGGCCAGCGCCCGGGCGCCGCTGATCATCGCCCAACGCGGCGCGGGCGATGCCACCAGCTTCGCCGCCTTCGGCGAATGGGTCCGCGAATGGGGCATCGCGGTCAGCAGTTGGTGGGCGACACGTCTGGCGCTGCCCACGACCCATCCCTGCCATGTCGGTGCCGATCCGGCGGCCTGGCTGGAACAGGCCGACGTGGTGGTGGTGCTCGACAGCCTCGCGCCGTGGTGGCCCGACAAGCACCGGCTGAACCCCGATGCGAAGGTCATCCATATCGGACCCGACCCCTTGTTCTCGCGCTTTCCGGTCCGCAATTTTCGCGCCGACCTGACGATCGCGGGCGAAACCGCGCTGACGATTCCCGCCCTTGTGACAGCGATGGAGGGGATGAACCGTGACGAAGCGGCAATCGAGGCCCGTGCCGAGGCGTTGGCCGAAGTCTCGGCGCAACATCGTCACCAGGCCACCGAAGCCGCGGCGGCCGGCACCGGCGACGGTATCACCAAGGCCTGGGTCAGCCATTGCCTGGGGCGGGCGCTGCGCGGGTTGAAATCCTCGGTCTTTTCCGAACTGGGCGCGATCCTGGGTCCGCTGGAGCGGGTCGCGCGAAATTCGTGGTTCCAGGAACCGCATTCCGGTGGGCTGGGCTTTTCCTTCCCCGCCGCGATGGGCGCACAACTGGCCGAGCCCGATCGCATCTGCGTGGCCACGATGGGCGACGGGTCATACATGTTCGCCAACCCCACGGCCTGCCACCAGGTGGCCGAGGCACTGGGCCTGCCGGTGCTGGTGATCGTTCTGAACAACGCCGAATGGGGCGCGGTGCGGGGCTCAGTCAGTGGGCTGTATCCCGACGGCTCGGCGGTGCGCGCCAATGCGATGCCCCTGACCGGGCTGGCCCCCAGCCCGGATTTCACCCTTACCGCGCAGGCAAGTCGCGCCTGGACCCGACGGGTCGAAACCGCAAGCGACGTGCCCGGCGCCATCGCCGACGCGCTGGAAGTGGTGCAGACCGAACGGCGCTGCGCGCTGCTCGACATCCAGGTTACGCCCGACTGATCCCCCGCCCCATGGACCGCCGATGCCATGATTGACAAACTCGAAATGTTCATCGCCCTGGCCAAGGAAGAACATTTCGGCCGTGCTGCGGCGGTCTGCCGAGTGACCCAACCCACGCTCTCGGCGGGCATAAAGCAATTGGAGGAACAGCTCGGCGTGATGCTGGTCTGGCGCGGGTCGCGCTTTCGAGGATTGACGCCGGAAGGGGCGCGGGTGCTGGAATGGGCGCGCCGGATCGTCGCCGACAGCCGC
>JADQCD010000073.1 GCA_016278285.1 Actibacterium sp. | reverse complement strand
CACAAGGCGCACGCCGTCCGAGGTGTTGATGCCGGCGGTATTGCGGATCACGTTCTCGACCCAGGGGCCACCGGCATTGACCAGCATCCGGGCGCGCAGCTGGCGCGTCTGTCCGGTCTCGACGTCTTCCAGGGTTATTTCCCAAAGGTCGTCGCGCCGCTCGGCCCGCGCAACCCTGGTGCGTGTCATGATTTCGGCGCCCCGCTGGGCGGCATCGCGCGCGTTCAGCACCACCAGTCGCGAATCTTCCACCCAGCAATCGGAATATTCGAACGCCTTCCTGAACTTCTCCTTCAAGGGTGCCCCGGCCACATCTTCGGTCAGGTCGAGCGTGGCGGTCGCGGGCAGGATCCGGCGCCCGCCCAGGTGATCGTAGATGAACAGCCCCAGGCGGATCAGCCAGGCCGGCCGACGCCCTTTCATCCAGGGCATGACGATGTTCAGGAGCCGCGAGGTCGGTGTCTGCCCCTCAAACCGCATGTCCTCGTGATAGGGCAGAACGAAGCGCATCGGCCAACTGATATGCGGCATGGCGCGCAACAGGACCTCGCGCTCGATCAGGGCCTCGCGCACCAGGCGGATCTCGAAATATTCCAGATAGCGCAACCCGCCGTGAAACAGCTTGGTCGATGCCGACGAGGTGGCCCAGGCCAGATCTTTCATTTCAGCCAGCGCAACGCTCAATCCGCGACCTGCGGCGTCCCGGGCAATGCCGCAGCCGTTGATCCCGCCACCGATGACGAAAAGATCCAGAATCTGGTCCTGTGCGGTATTCCGCGGCACCATGGCCTCCCTACCCATGCCGACTGTGAAGGAAAACGAACCATAGGCGGCAAGCAACCGTCAATAATTTTTTTCGTTTCTTTTCGTTATTGCCAGTTTCTGACCCACCCACAATCCTGCTCCCAGCGGCCAAGGGTTTTCTCTGAACATATTTTAATTATTAAAAACCAGTATGTTAATTTGAAACCCCTTGCGATTCTTGTTCAAGGTTACCTGCCGTAGTTGCAGTTCGGAATTGAAACGAACAATATCGAACGGCGAGGAAATCGGGAGGACAAGAAATGGCCCAGAGCTTCCGCAAGCCGGAAATCCTGGAAATTGCCCGGCTTGAGGGCAAGGTGACGGTCGAGGGTCTGGCGGAGCGATTCGACGTCACGCTTCAGACCATCCGGCGCGATCTGAGCGAGCTGGCGGACGCGGGAAAGCTCGAACGGGTTCATGGCGGCGCGATCCTGCCATCGGGCACCAGCAATATCGGCTATGAAGAGCGGCGGGTGCTCAATGCCGCACAGAAGGCCGCCATCGCCCGGCGCTGCGCCCGCGATATTCCCGAGAACGCCTCCCTGTTCCTGAACATCGGCACCAGCACCGAGGCCGTCGCGCGCGAACTGCTGAATCACCGCAACATCATGGTGGTGACCAACAACATGAACGTGGCGAATATCCTGGTCGCCAACGACGACTGCGAAATCATCGTCGCCGGCGGCGTCCTGCGCCGCGTCGACGGCGGGCTGGTGGGGACCTTGACAGCGCAGGTTATCGAACAGTTCAAGTTCGACCTCGCCGTGATCGGTTGTTCGGCCCTGGACGAAGAGGGCGACATCCTGGATTTCGACATTCAGGAGGTCGGCGTCAGCAAGACGATCATCCGCCAGTCGCGCAGCACATTCCTGGTCTCGGACCACTCCAAGTTCCAACGCTCCGCGCCCGCCCGGATCGCCTCGCTGGGTGATATCGACACGTTTTATACCGACACGGCCCCCGCGGCGGGCCTGGCGCAGCGCTGCGCAGAATGGGGGACGCGGATCGTCGTCGCGCAATAGCATCGCACGCATTCCATTGGCCTGCGGCTTGGGCTACCAATGCGGCATGTCCAGTGCCCCACGATTCATCCATCTTCGCGTTCATACCGAATACTCGCTTCTGGAGGGGGCTGTCCGGGTCAAGAAACTGCCCGGGATGTGCCGCGATGCCGGGATGCCCGCCGTTGCTGTCACCGACACCAACAACATGTTCGCCGCGCTGGAATTTTCGGTTGCCGCGGCGGGCGCGGGAATCCAGCCGATCATCGGTTGCCAGATCGATCTGCAATTCGATCCCGCCGCGCCGGGCGAACAGCCCCGCGCGCCGGCGCCGCTGGTCCTGCTGGCGCAGGACATGACCGGATACGGCAATCTGCTGAAGCTCAACTCCTGCCTCTACCTCGACAGTGGCGGCGCGCTGCCGCAGGTCACGCCGGATGAGCTGGAGCGATATTCCGAAGGGTTGATCTGCCTCACGGGCGGGCCCGGCGGACCGGTGGGGCGCCTGTTGCAGGCCGGGCAGCGCCCCAAGGCCGAGGCATTGATGCAGCGCCTTGCCGCCACCTATCCCGACCGGATTTATGTGGAACTTCAACGCCATCCCGGTGAAGGCGGCCACCTGACCGAGGCCGAGAAGGCAACCGAGCGCGGCCATGTCGAAATGGCCTATGCGATGGCGCTGCCACTGGTTGCAACAAATGATGTCTATTTCCCCAAAACCGAGATGTATGAGGCGCATGACGCGCTGATCTGCATCGCTGAGGGCGCCTATGTCGATCAGTCCGCGCCACGGCGCCGGCTGACCGCACAGCACTATTTCAAGTCACCCGAAGAGATGGCGACGCTTTTCGCCGACCTGCCAGAGGCCTTTGAAAACACGGTTGAAATCGCCCGTCGCTGCGCCGTGATGGCCGAGCGGCGCGACCCGATCCTGCCGCGTTTTGCCGAGGACGAGGTCGATGAGCTGCGACGCCAGGCAAAGGAAGGGCTGGCCGCGCGCCTGGCTGTGATCCCACATGCCGCGCCGGTCGAAGACTATGAGAAACGGTTGGACTTCGAACTGGGCATCATCGAAAAGATGGGCTTTCCCGGATATTTCCTGATCGTTGCCGATTTCATCAAGTGGGCGAAGGAGCACGATATTCCCGTCGGGCCAGGCCGGGGCTCGGGCGCCGGCAGCCTCGTGGCCTACGCGCTGACGATCACCGATCTGGACCCTCTGCGCTATTCGCTGCTGTTCGAGCGTTTCCTGAACCCCGATCGTGTGTCGATGCCCGACTTCGACATCGACTTCTGCATGGACCGCCGCGAAGAGGTTATCGGATACGTCCAGCGGAAATACGGGCGCGAGAAAGTGGCCCAGATCATCACCTTTGGCGCGCTTCTATCCAAGGCCGCCGTGCGCGACGTAGGCCGGGTGTTGCAGATGCCCTATGGCCAGGTCGACAAGCTCAGCAAGCTCATCCCGGTAGAGGGGGTGAAGCCCGTCTCGATCTCGCAGGCCCTGACGGATGAACCGCGCCTGCGCGAGGCCGCCCGCGCAGAAGAGGTGGTGGATCGCCTTCTGACCTATGGCCAGCAGGTCGAAGGGCTGCTGCGAAATGCGTCCACCCATGCTGCCGGCGTGGTGATCGGCGATCGCCCGCTGGATGAGCTGGTGCCGCTCTATCAGGATCCGCGGTCCGAAATGCCGGCCACCCAGTTCAACATGAAATGGGTCGAACAGGCCGGTCTGGTCAAGTTCGACTTTCTGGGCCTCAAGACTCTGACGGTCATCCAGAACGCCATCGACCTGATCCGCGGCACCGGCCGCGCATTGCACGAGGCCGCCGATGGCAGCCTGATATACCAGCCATTCGAAGGGGCAGAGAACGATATCGGCCAGATCCCGCTGGACGACGAAAAGACTTATCGGCTTTACGCCAGCGCCCGGACGGTTGCGGTTTTCCAGGTGGAAAGCTCTGGCATGATGGATGCCCTGCGTCGGATGAAACCCACCTGCATCGAGGATATCGTCGCGCTGGTGGCGCTTTACCGCCCCGGCCCGATGGAGAACATCCCGAAATATTGCGAGGTCAAGAACGGGCTGTCCGAACGCGACCGGCTGCACCCTTCGATCGACCACATCCTGGACGAAACCCAGGGCATCATCGTCTATCAGGAACAGGTGATGCAGATC
>JADQCD010000231.1 GCA_016278285.1 Actibacterium sp. | reverse complement strand
GTCCTTTATTCTTGCTCTTGCATTTCGGGCGTAGCGCTGGATACGACGTTTCGGTGACGATTCGTATTTACGTTTTGGAATGGCTGCTATGCATGTAATGCATATCTCTTCGTCCTTCGCCACCTTATTTAGTCGTCTTGCCAGCCGTCTGCCGACAAGATATAGGTGCCGCCGAAATTCGATCAACCTTCTGTCAAGGTATTACCCATGCCGAAGATCAACGGGAACGAGATCCGCCCGGGAAATGTCCTCGAACATAATGGCGGCCTCTGGGTCGCGGTGAAGGCGGACCATGTCAAACCCGGCAAGGGCGGCGCCTTCGCACAGGTGGAACTGCGCAACCTGCGCAACGGGTCGAAGCTGAACGAACGCTTCCGCAGCGCCGACAAGGTCGAGAAGGTGCGCCTTGAACAGCGCGACCAGCAATTTCTTTACGAAACCGATGGGATGCTGGTGTTCATGGACACCGAAACCTACGACCAGATCGAGCTTCCCGCCGAAATCCTGGGCGAGCGGCGCCCGTTCCTTCAGGATGGCATGACCGTTCAGATCGAATATTACGAAAATGAAGCGCTCAGCGCCACGCTTCCGCAAAAGGTGACCTGCACTGTCGCCCAGACCGAGCCGGTGGTGAAGGGGCAGACCGCGGCGAACAGTTTCAAGCCGGCAATTCTTGACAACGGGGTAAAGGTGATGGTGCCGCCCTTTGTCGGCCCCGATGAGAAGATCGTTGTCAATACCGAGACGATGGAATACAGCGAGCGCGCCTGAACCGCCTTCATCTTGCGTCAAATACTCCGGGGGTGTCCGAGGGGGCAGGGCCCCCTGGGGCGGAGATCCGTCCATTGCGCCAAAGACGCATGATCCGCATATACAGGCCATTGAACTGAACGTGTGTTCAGTTACCATCGTGACATGGCTCGCAAGCAGGGTTCTCATTCGCAAACAACGGGCCCGATGATCCGCGCCGCGGCCGAACGGTTGTTCGCGCAGCACGGGTATGCCGCGGTGTCGATGCGCCGGATCGCGGCCGAGGTCGGCATGCAGGCCGGGGCGCTTTACAACTATACTCCGGACAAGCAGAGCCTGCTCTTCGGAATGATGAAATCGCATCTTGAAGAATTGCTCGCCGCATGGGCCGCGACCCCTCGCACAACCCGACCCGCAGAGGCGTTGGAGTCGTTCACGCGCTTTCACATCTCGTTCCATCTGGATCGGCCCGATGCGGTTTTCATCGCCTATATGGAGCTTCGCAGCCTCGAACCGCAGAACTTCACGGCGATCGAGACGTTGCGCCGCCGCTACGAAACCGAGCTTGAGACCATTCTGCGCAGGGGCAAGGCCACGGGCGACTTCACGATTCCCGATACTCGCCTGGCGACGATGGCGGTGATCGCGATGCTGACCGGCGTGACGACCTGGTATCGCGATGACGGCCGACTCAGCCGAGAGCGGGTCGAACGGATCTACTGGAACATGGTTCGCAAGGCCATGGGCGCCTGATCTTGCGAAACGCCTCTCGATCTTTGCCGCGGCGGCGGTTATGCCGGTCAGACCATGTGAAAGGGATCGCCAATGTCCGAGATCATAAGCACCGTGTCCGCCTCGGCCTCGCGCCGCGTGATCGGCATTGCGATGATGTTGGGGCTGGGCGGGCTGATGATTTTCCTGGCATTGGGGCCCGAGGTGCAGGCGATCGCGATTCAGGTTCCGCTTCTGGCCTTTGGCCTGGCTGTTCTCTTTCTGGCCGAAAAGATGCGCCGCGCAACGGCACTGCGGCTGGAACTGACCGGGACGCAGCTGCGTGACAGCAGCGGGCGCGTCCTGGCATCGGTGGACCAGATCGAGGCGATCGATCGCGGCATGTTCGCGATGAAGCCCTCCAACGGCTTCATGCTGAAGCTGAATGCGGCCCCCGGCGCGGCCTGGATGCCGGGGCTTTACTGGCGACTCGGGCGCCGGGTCGGGGTGGGCGGTGTCACCTCGCCCGGGCAGACCAAGTTCATGTCCGAAATGTTGACGGCGATGCTGGCCGAGCGCCGGGAAAACGACAGCCCGCCGGGCTGAATCGGATCACAGGCTGGGGTCCCAGGGGATCTTCGGCACGAAACGCGGCCGGGTGACGAGGACATTTTCGAAATTGTCGGCCGTCAGACCCACGTTGAAAGCCGCCTGATAGTTCGCCTTGCTTTCCAGCAAGATGACCCGATCTCCCAGCGGCATGACCGGGATCACCTCGGCATAGCCTGTCAGATCTGCATCCGTCAGGGGCGGGCGGCTGCCCGTCGAATAGGACCAGTCGGTTCTTAACTCCCGGTCGGTGGCGCCGGCGTTGCAGTTGTCGCTGCACCGCAAGAGGGTGACCCGCACTTCGCTGTCGAACCCGGAGCCGGCAATGAGATAGGCATAAATGTTGCCCAGCCCCTCGACATAGGCGGGCCCCACGGCGGCATCCTCGCGGCTGAGCATGTCGGAAACCGTGTAGGCGGCCTTCATGTTCACATTGCGCGCCTCGTAACCGTGGAAGAAGACCAGCCCACCCACATACCACCACACCAGAAGTGGCAGCATGATGACCGCCTCGGCCACCAGCGATGCGGTTTCGTCCTTGAAGAAACGGTGCGTGATGCGTCGGATCGGGTTTGCCATTGTTCAGGTTCCGGTTCCGGGTTCATTGACGAAGCCCGAGGTCGAAATGATCGGAAAGCCGTCGCCGACATTTTCCTCCAGGCTCAGCGCAAGGCCGGTGCCTGGAAAGAAGGGATCGACCATCGAGCAGGCGCGGATGATCACCATCTGGTTCTCGGTGCCCGGGTTGAAGGCAACCGCGGGCTGAACCTCGGCGTCGCGATCGACGCAGGTCGCATTCGGGTCGGGCGTGGCCCAGCTTGCGCTGGATACCGGCACCATTTCGATCATCAGCTGGTTGCTGCAATCCGGCAGCAGTCCGATTGTCCTTTCGCATATGCGCGCCTTCAGCGTGTCGGAGTCGACACTTGCCCAGGTGCCAAGGCGCAGGTCGCGCACCACCAGGTCGAGGGCCCGGTCCAGCATCATCTGCCGGATGGTGAAGATCGAGACCTCGAAGCTGGACACGAACAGCGACACGAAGATCGGCACCATGATAACGAAGTCCAGTGTCGCGGTGCCGTCCTCGCGGCGCGACAGCGCGCGCAATGCACCGAGCAGGCGCAGCGGGGCGAAGGCCAGTGACGTCATTGGACGAGCCTCAGCTTGTTGATCGACGTGGCGATGGTCGCGAATGTCTCGGAGATGTTCAGACCGTCCGAGTCGAAATAGAAAGCCGGGGTGGTGGCGCATCGACTCAGGATCGCGTCGCCCTCGGGTGGTGCCTCGAACCCGATGGTATAGACGGTTATCCCGGCCGCCTTGGCCTGGTCGCAGATCTGCAGGGTGCGCGTGTCCTTTTCCCAGGTGACGTTATAGTCGACCGGGTTCGACAGCCAGGACCAGTCTCGATACCAGTCCGTGGTGAAGGTTTCCCAGACTTCCGGATAGGTCATCTGCACGGCAACGCTGCCCTCGGTCACGGTCCCGGTTTCGGTGATGTATTCGCACCTGTAACCCCGCCACCAGCTGCCGCGGCAGACGCGTTGCGTGGTGGTATAGCTGGCCCCCCGCCCATAGGGTTCGTCATACCAGTTGCCGTCGCCGGTAAAATAGTAACTGTCGCTGCTGGCCCGGTAGATCGAGTAATAGTCCTTGTTGTTCGTGTCGACATAGCGCCAGATCGGAGACGGACCGGACCGGTATTGCGGTTTCAGCTGGTGTTGCGTCGTGTTCATCCCGTCGGTCATCAGCACGATGACCTTTGACGAGGTGTCACGGATGTAATCGAACGGGCGGCCCGTCATGTCCGGTTCGGTTGCGGTGGCGCCGCCTGTCCGTTCCAGCACGGTCATGCTCTGGATCGCCGGGCGCAGAGAGGGGTCCAGCAGGGCCGTGCCCCATTTCATCCCCAGATCGAT
>JADQCD010000248.1 GCA_016278285.1 Actibacterium sp. | reverse complement strand
CTTCAGCGGATCGACCCAGTCCCACCGCGGCGGGATCCACTGCACCATGCGCGCTGCCGCCGGATCGGGCAGATCCAGCCGTCCGGCCAGCCGTCCGGCCAGCCGCGCGGTCTCCAGTCAGCGCGCCCAAACGGGTCGGCAGAGCTGATGCGCGATCACCCCGTGCTGGAGCTGCTGCACCCGCCGGCGGAACTCCACGAGCTCCGCCCGCAGGCTGGAATAGTTCGCCTGGCGCACGTCGCCGGTCACGAGGTGATAGGGTAGCCCCAGCGAGGCCGAGACGCCGAGCAGCGTCCGGTACTGGAACGGCATTGATGATGTAACCGCCCCCCGACGGCATCGCTGTGCCAAGGTGGGATCGCAACAATCTATTTTTGGAAGGCGGTCATGTCGGAAATTATCACGGTCGGGCTCGATCTGGCAAAGAACGTGTTTCAGGTTCATGGGGCTGACGGCGCAGGCCGGGCGGTTCTGCGCAAGAAGCTGAGGCGGGAGCAGGTTCTGGCTTTTGAACTGCCCCGGGTTTACCGGAGAGTAAAACACTCCAAGGATGAGCCCTATGACAAAGCAGAGATTCACCCCCGCGTATCCAGCCGAACTCCGTGAACGCGGTGTTCGGCTTTTTCGAGAGCACCACGGCGATTACGCCAGCGATACGGCCGCCTACAAGGCGATCGCGCCGAAGCTTGGCTGTTCGCCTGACAGTCTTCGCGTCTGGTGTCAGCAGGCCGAACGTGATGCCGGTCAGCGCGGCGGTCTGACGAGCGCGGAGAAAGACCGGATCAAGGAGCTGGAGCGCGAGGTCCGCGAACTTCGTACCGCCAATGAGACCCTGAAGAAGGCCAGCGCGTATTTCGCTGCGGCGGAGCTCGACCGCCCATTCCGCAAATGATCGCGTTCATCGACGGTCATCGCGACGTCTTTGGTGTCGGGCCGATCTGCCAGGTTCCGGGGATCGCACCACCGACGTTCTACGCCTTCAAGGCTGTGGAGCGTGATCCCGACCAGGCATCGGATCGGGCCAGGCAGGATCGTCTGGACATGGCAGCCATCAAGCAAGCCTTCGATGGCAGTCGGGGCCGATATGGTGCGCGCAAGGTCTGGCACCAATTGCGACGCGGCGGGCACGACATAGCCCGCTGCACGGTGGAGCGACTGATGAAGACCATGGGATTACATGGCGTTGTGCGCGGCAAGAAGGTCATCACGACCAACCCTGATGCCGCACAACCTTGCCCGGACGACAAGGTGAACCGGGCCTTCGTCGCCGATATGCCGAACCAGCTCTGGGTCAGCGATTTCACCTATGTCTCCAGCTGGCAAGGGATGGTCTACGTGGCTTTCGTGATCGATGTCTTCGCCAGAAAGATCGTGGGCTGGCGTGTCTCCACCTCGATGACCACCGGGTTCGTCTTGGATGCGCTGAACCAGGCCATCTGCCAGCGGGCGCCGTCCGAGCCTGACAAGCTGATCCATCACAGCGACCGCGGTAGCCAATACCTGTCGATCCGATACACCGAACGGCTGGCCGAAGCCGGCATCGACACCTCGGTTGGCAGTGTCGGCGACAGCTATGACAACGCCTTGGCCGAAAGCATCATCGGTCTGTTCAAAACCGAGGTTATCAAGTTCCTCGGCCCCTGGAAGTCCGTCGGTCAGGTCGAATGGGAAACCCTGAAATGGGTCGACTGGTACAACAACACCCGCCTGCACAGTGCCATCGGATACGTCACCCCGAACGAAGCAGAGGAGACCTTCTACGCAAGCTTGAACGCTGACGAAAAAGCAGCCTAACTATTGAACCAGAAACTCTCCGGTAAACCAGGGGCGGTTCAGACCGATTTCCACGGTCTGCAGGCCATCCGCGAGGCAGGCGATCCGACTGCACAGGGGTCGAGAAATTGGACGCTGATAATTCAGCGTCTGGTGGCCAGAGGGAAGAAGCTTAGGACGCCCGACCAGGTAAAGCGAAAACTGCTCGAGCCCACCGACCAAGGCAACGTGAACTGGTATTCCTTCCGCCGGACATTCGCAGACTGGCTCGACGAGCGGGTGAGCGATGCGGCCATCTCAGCGGACATGGGGCACTTCGAGATCTCGTCTCAAACGTGGCGCCAACTCTTCGAATCCGGAAGCCCCACGACAGACCTCTACAAGCGCCGGAAACTGGGTCCTGTACTCGAAGTCGCGGCCGCTCCCGACGAGGAGTGGTGGCCTTTCATTCAGCCGTTTACGAGTGTAGACCTCCGGAATGAGCGGGATCGGCTGATGTGCACTGATGCAGTGGAGTAAGATATGATCAACAAAACAAGGGTGCATCAGTCAAATGAAACGGGCGTGCGTGACGTGCAGATCACCCGGGAAATTCCGAACTGCCGACTTTCATAGGGCGATGGGGCGGGGTCCCTGGTCCATCCGGTTTGAACGCATGTCCCCCGGCGATCGGGCCCGACAGGATCGACCCCGCGAGTCGTGGCGAAACAGGTCTTGCACGAATTGCGAACCAGCGCCTTCGTGTATTATGATGAAGAGACTAGGAAAGGGCACGACATGGCCGAGACGCGCGCGCAAATCGCACCGGTGGATCCGATCTGGCAACGGCTATGTTCCGAGGCCGAGCAGGCGATCGTCGATGAACCGCTTCTGGGCGGTCTGGTGCATTCGTCCATCCTGCACCACAAATCGCTTCAGGCCGCGCTGGCCTATCGCATCGCGCTGAAACTTTCCTCGGGCGAGATGGCGGACCAGATGTTACGGGAAATCTGCGACGAGGCCTATGGCGCGGACAAGGGGCTTGTCGCTGCGGCGCGGGCCGATCTGATGGCGGTCTACGAACGCGATCCGGCCTGCCATCGCTTCCTGCAACCGCTGCTCTATTTCAAGGGCTTCCAGGCCTTGCAATCCTATCGGGTGGGCCACTGGCTGTGGCGCCAGGGGCGTCATGACCTGGCCTATTTCATACAGATGCGTGTGTCCGAGGCATTCGGCGTGGACATCCATCCCAACGCCCGGATTGGCAAGGGAATCATGATCGACCATGCCCATTCCATCGTCATCGGCGAGACAGCGGTGGTCGGCGACAACGTATCGATGCTGCACTCGGTCACGCTGGGCGGCACCGGCAAGGAAGAGGAAGACCGCCACCCCAAGATCGGCGATGGCGTGCTGATCGGGGCGGGCGCAAAGGTGCTGGGCAATATTCGGGTCGGCGCGTGTTCCCGCGTCGCGGCCGGGTCTGTGGTGCTGCATGATGTGCCGCCGAAAACCACGGTTGCCGGCGTTCCGGCCCGAATCGTGGGCGAGGCGGGCTGCGACCAACCCTCGATCAGCATGGATCAACTGCTGCGCGACGAAGGCTGACAGCCCTTCATCCTTCCATGAGTATGCTCGGCGTGCCTGCCCCGGACACTGGTCAGGGGCAGGCACGCCGGCAGCGATGGCGCAGCGGTCAGGCCAGCATGACCATCGGGTTTTCCAGGTTCTCGACGATCGCCTTGAGCAGGTTGGCGCCGAGCGCCCCGTCGATCACCCGGTGATCGACCGACAGCGTCACTGACATCACCGTGGCGGTGGTGATCTCGCCATCCGCGCCGACGACGGGCTTTTTCACGCCCGCGCCGACGGCCAGGATGCCGCCATGCGGCGGGTTGATCACCGCGTCGAAATTGTCGATCCCGAACATGCCCAGATTCGAGATGGCAAAGCTGCCGCCCTGGTATTCATGCGGGGCGAGCTTGCGGTCGCGGGCGCGGGTGGCGAGATCCTTCATCTCGGCCGACAGGGCGCTCAGCGATTTCATCTCGGCATCTTTCAGCACGGGCGTGAACAGCCCGCCCTCGATCGCCACGGCAACGGCCACATCCGACGGCTTGAGCTTCAGCACCCGGTCGCCGGCCCAGACAGCGTTGGCGTCGGGCACCGATTGCAGCGCCAGCGCACAGGCCTTGATGATGAAGTCGTTGACCGACAGTTTCACCCCGCGCCCTTCCAGC
>JADQCD010000177.1 GCA_016278285.1 Actibacterium sp. | reverse complement strand
CCCAGCTGCATCGACGGGAACCTCTGGATCTCGATCCGGCCGTCCGAGTCGGCCTCGATCTTGTCGGCCCAGACATCGAGGATGTGTTTCGGCACGTTGGCCTGCGCCGGCAGGAACTGGTGCATGCGCAAGGTCACTTCCGCGGCCAAAGCCGGCGTTGCGCCCAGGCCCAGCACCGAAAGCGCGGCCGCGCCTGCGATACCAAAAACGGTTCTGCGTGTGGTGGTCATCTGTTGTCTCCTCCCAGGGACGTGACGTCCGATTCCGGCGCGTTTTTCCCGCGCCTTGGACATGTCAAATTGTTATGATTCATAACCATTGCCGTCAACACAGTTTTGTCGGGGCGGCATCCGGTCGCGGCACGCCGCCCGGCGTTCCGCTTCTCAAGCAGGACCTCGCAAGCGGCCAAACCCGCGCCGATCCAGTTCTGGCACCAGCGGCCGATACCATGCTGACCCTACCCATATTCGGCGCGCAGGTATTGCAGAACGCGCAGGTTCTGCAACGGATGGATTTCGCAGGCGATCGCCTGGCAAAACGCCCGCACATGGGCACGGCCGATCGCGTCGGCAGGCAGCAGCAGCGGCGGGTCGGGATGCGTTTCCCCCAGCCACTCCAGAATCGTCCGCGACCGGGTCAGTACATCGCCGTCAACCGCCAGCGCGGGGATCAATCCCTGCGGGTTCAGCGCGTGACATTCCCGCGTCTTCTCTTGCCCGCCATCCTTGGCAAGCTGCACGGGCACGAAACTCGGCGCGATCCCCTTTGGGCTGAAGGCGATCCGGCCACGATACGACGACGAGCTGCGGAAACAGCCGTGAAAGCGGCCTACTCCGGGTCCGCCAATGTCAGCGAGATCGGCGAAAGGCCGTCGATGCCACCGGTGATCCGGTCACCCGCAACCACCGGTCCGACCCCGGCCGGCGTGCCGGTCATGATCAGATCCCCGGGCCGCAGGTGATAATACCTGGACAGGTGACTGACCACCTCGTCCACCTTCCAGATCAGGTCGTCCAGGATGGCGTCCTGGCGCAGGTCGCCGTTCACTTCCAGATGGATGCGTTGCGGCCCCGGTTCGCCGAAATCGGCAGCACGGCTAAGCGGCGCGAAGACGGCGGAATTCTCGACGTCCTTGCCCAGATCCCACGGGCGACGATTGTCCTTGCCGACCTGTTGAAGATCGCGGCGCGTCATATCCAGGCCACAACCATAGGCAAATATCGCGGCCTTTGCAGCGGCACGGTCTGCACGAAACACCGGGGCGCCGATGGCGATGACCAGCTCCATCTCATAATGGAAATTCGCGGTCCCCGGCGGATAGGGCACTGTGGCGCCGCTGGGGGTGGCGGCGGAAGGTGACTTTGTGAAATACCACGGCGCGTCGCGGTCCACCTCGGCCCCCATCTCGGCGGCGTGGGCAGCATAGTTGCGCCCCACGCAAAAGATACGGCCCACGGGATATTCCGCCGTCTCACCGCTCACGGGAATGGACTTCACCTCGGGGGTATCGAACAGATAGTCGGTCATCGCTGGCGTTCCTCGTGATAGCAGGGTTTTTCGTGAAGCGGGTGGCCGTGGATTCGCACAGGCAACGCCGCGTTGCCGTCCGCGTACTGCGTGATTTCGGCGAACCGGACCCGCAGCGCCGGCCCGGTCCAAGCCCGGGAATAGCGCATCATCGGCCAGGTGCCCCCGCTTGGGGCATCGCCGCGCGATACCCCTTCGGGAGACCCTTAATCGGTCCGAGTTGTCCGGCCATGTCTTTTTCCCATTCCTGCGCGACGCCGATCCCGCCACGGGATTGCGCCGCTTATTGATGACAGTATCTGTTTCAAGTGCCGATACCGGTTTCATCCTCGCAACAATGGCGCAGATCGGAAAGCCCCGCTTGAACGGATCCACCAGATGGCCGGCCACATTATCCGCCGGCCGAGCCTGATTTGCCTGGCAGTATTCGCGAACACATGACCCGCGAAGGCTTTGACCTGACGCCGGTTCAACGCGCAGCAGGACCGCGCATATCGACGATTGAGGATCCATACCCGCGGCGCCTTGCGTCGGTCCTCGGAAAGGAACGCGGGGCCCCGAGGCCCCGCGCGATCAGGTCGGGCCCCGTGCCGCGATCAATTGGGGATCAGGCTGGGGACAAGCGTCACGATTTCCGGAACGTACCACAGCAGCGCCAGACCGGCCACCTGGATAAGCACGAAGGGTATGATTCCGCGATAGATCTGGCCGGTGGTCACCTCGGGCGGCGCGACGCCCCGTAGGTAGAACAGCGCGAACCCGAATGGTGGCGTCAGGAAACTGGTCTGGAGGTTCACGGCGATCATGATCGTCACCCATTTCGGGTCGAACTCGCCCCCGTAGATGACCGGCCCGACGATCGGAACCACGATGTAGATGATCTCCAGGAAATCCAGGACGAAACCAAGCACGAACAGCACCAGCATCACCAGAAGGAACACCTTGTGTTCGTTGTCGAAGCTGCGCAGAAACTGCTGGATATAGTCCTCGCCGCCGAAGGAAATCACCACAAGGTTCAGAAGCTGGGATCCCACCAGGATGGTGAATACCATCGAGGTGACTTTCGCCGTCTCGCGCACCACCGGGGTCAGAACCCCGCCGCGCAGCAGAACCCAGCAGCTGAACAAAAGCCCGAAGGCCGCGTAATAGAACGCGGCAAAGGCAATCAGATAGGCGATCCAATCCTCGAACGTCACGTTTTCGCGTTCCATTCGAAGGTCGAAATTGGCCCCGATCAGGATCATGATCACGATGGCGAACGCCGCGGCGATGATCGTGCGCCCGCTTTTTCCGTTCTCTTGCAACTTCCGGAAGGCGGCCAGCATGATCGCGCCGCCCGCGCCCAGTGCGGCGGCGGGGGTCGGGTTGGTGATGCCGCCCAGGATCGAGCCCAGAACCGCCACGATCAGAACCAGCGGCGGGAAAACGACCCGGACCAGATCGTTCGAGGCCAGTCGCGCCGCAGCGGTCCGGCAGCCATAAAGCCCGATCGCAAACGGAACCAGAAGGATCAACGCTGTCTGTCCCGGCGTCGTCGTCGGCGAGATGAACAAAATGTCGAACAGCAGCCCCAGCACCACACCGCTTGCGCCGATCAGCAAGGGCCGCGGATCGGCCAGCGGTGCGACGCCACGCGCCATCGCCAGTGTCAGCGCCAGGCCCAGCAACAGGATGCTGACCCCGGTGCCCAGCGGCGCGGCATTCGCCACCGCTTCGGCCCGAGCCTGATCCATCTGCTCTTCGGTCCGGCGCTGCGCCTCCTGTTCTCCGCCGGCCTGCTCGACGGCGTCCTGCTGTGCCACCGCCCGGTCCCACGCCGCCTGGCCGTGCAGGTCGATCATCGCCGCCTTGCACTGTTCGGACACATTCGTGCGCAGCCCCGTATCCTGGCCGGTCGCGTCGGTGAAATAATCGACACGGGTCGACTGACTGCCGATAACGCCGGTCATGCCCAGCAGGACCGACCCCAGTATCAGTGCCGCGGGAACCGCCAGAAACCAGGTTGCCGTCGCGCTTCGGGTGCCGACCGGCCCCGACGACACATCGCCCCGGACAGGCGGCGCCTTGGAGGGGCGCAGCAGCGCATAGCCGAAGGCATAAAGCGCATAGAGCAACGCAAGCATGATCCCCGGCAGCATCGCCGCCTGGAAAAGCGTCCCCACCGAAACCACTGCCGGTTCCCCCAGATAGGTCAGCGCGTCGGTGCAGCCGACCGATTGCGCGCGGGCCTCCTGCGCCGTGGCATAAAGGTCGCCGGCCAGCGTGCCCAGAAGGACGATCACGATCGAAGGCGGAATGATCTGCCCCAGGGTGCCCGAGGCAGCGATCACGCCAGTGGCCAGTTCCGGCGAATACTTGTTTCGCAACATGGTGGGCAGCGACAACAGGCCCATCGTCACCACAGTCGCGCCCACGATGCCGGTCGATGCTGCCAGGAACGCGCCCACCACCACGACCGACACGGCCAGCCCGCCGGGCAGCGGC
>JADQCD010000258.1 GCA_016278285.1 Actibacterium sp. | reverse complement strand
AAATCCTCCGTTACGAAAACCTCAAATCCGTCCCATGGGCGCTGACGTCAGACAGACTGAAAGTAGTCCTTCCAAGGCTCAAGAAATGCCTTCAGTCTCGCGGGAGAGATCTGCTTGAGGCGATCCGGGTTGCTGAAAATCCTCGGGTTAAATGCTGGCATCGGCCTCGCTGCTCCTGAAATTGTCGTCGGTTCCAAAGATTAGGAAGGAATCGCGCTCGCCACAAGATTGTGTTCCCGTAAGGTTCTGTGCGCGCCCTCCGACAGTCTCGGAGGCCCGCCGGTAGGTGAGGAGAGCATCTGGAGCTCTCCCATGAACAGCATCTATCCGGCGCGCCCCGCCACCCCGCATTCGCGCACGCCAGCGTCACCCTCCCTCGGGGTCGGCGCATGATCGATCCCGACGAACGCGAACAGGCGGCCCTACGTGCCGCCCTCCGCAACATGGCCGAACTGATGGCCGAGATCGCGTGGACTACACGGTTCGCTGATCTGACCGAAGCACAGGCGCTCGCGCTCGCGACGGCCGCCGTCGATGGCTTCCAGGAGGCGATGCAGACCAGCGCGCCCCGGCCCGATCCGGAGGTGCCGTTCTGATGGACGCCGGTTTCGACTTCAACCATCGGGAGAAGCCGCCCAGTTTCGCGGACACCATCAATGCCTGCATCAACACCGCCCTCGTTGCGGAACAGTCCGAACGTCCCCAACGCGACTATCTCGGGGGAAGCCGGCTGGGCGACATCTGCCAGCGCAGGCTGCAATACGAGTACCTGAAGACGCCGAACGACCCGGACGCCGGGTTCTCGGGCCAGTCCCTGCGGATCTTCGCGCTTGGGCACGTTCTCGAGGACCTGGCCATCGCCTGGCTGCGCAAGGCCGGGTTCGACCTTCGCACGCGCAATCGCCATGGCGATCAGTTCGGCTTTTCGGTCGTGGGCGGACGTGTGCAGGGCCATGCCGACGGGGTGGTCATCGCCGCGCCGAACGGCATGGCGGTTCCGGCGCTTTGGGAGTGCAAATCGGCCAACGCCAAGAACTGGCGCGAGATCGCCAAGCACGGCGTCGCGAAGGCCAAGCCGGTCTACGCTGCGCAGATCGCTCTCTACCAAGCCTATCTCGGCCTGACCGAGGCGCCCGCGCTCTTCACGGCGATCAACAAGGACACGTGCGAGATCTGGCACGAACTCGTGCCGTTCGATGCCGCACTCGCCCAGTCCGCCAGCGACAAGGCGGTGACGATCCTGCGCGCCTGCGATGCCGGTGAACTTCTTCCCCGCCACACGGCCGACCCCGACCACTTCGAATGCCGCTTCTGCGCCTGGCGGGAACGGTGCTGGGCATGACGGTCCCGTCCGACACCATCGTGCCCGACGACGTCGCGCCCGACGCCGAAATGATCGCGGCCTATGCCGATGTCGTGTTCGGCTACTGCGATGGCTGGGTTCCGGTGCGGGCGCTTGCCGAGAAAGGCGCGGGTGATGGTCCGCCTCATGTGCCCTTCATCGAAGCGGACGCCACGCTCGCCGCGAAACTCGCGCTTCAGGCGACATGGGCGAGCGACGCTGGCATGGCCTTGTTCGTGGCTCCCGGCACGGTTGCCGCTCCCGGCGACGCGCGAGCGGAGAGCATCGTCCAGACGCAGGTTGTGCTGGTCGATCTCGACCATGGCGACATCGGTTCGAAGCGTGACCATCTCGTGCAGCATCTCGGAAGTCCGACACTCGAGGTCGCGTCCGGTGGTGTCACCGCCGAGGGCCAGCGCAAGCTGCACCTCTACTGGCGTCTGACCGAGCCCGCCGAAGGCGAAGACATCGCCACGGTCTGCCGCGCCCGGCACATGATCGCCGCGAAGGTAGGCGGCGACCCTTCGTTCCGGTCCGCGCACCAGCCGATCCGCGTGGCGGGATCGATCCACGCCAAACAGGGTCTTCGGCGGCTGGTGCAGATCCTGAACCACGATCCTCGCGATCACGACCTTGGCGAGCTGCTCGAGGCGATCATCGCGATGCCGCCGCTCGAAAGTGAGAACGGGCTCGACTTCAACATGGCCGCCACCGAGCGCGGCAGCGTGACGGAGCTGTTCGGCCGCCAGGTCCGCGAAGGCGGCGTGGACGGCACCACCCGGTTCGACGCGCTGTCGCGCGTAATCGGCTACTGGATCCGCCGCGCCCGCGAAGGCCATGTGCCGCGCGAACAGGCGTGGGAGGAAATCGTCTCCTACAACACGGCCCGCGTTGCACCTCCCTGGCCGGAGGACCGGCTGCGCGAGGAAGCCGAACGCCTCTGGAAACGCGACGCTGCCCGTAACGGCGAGATCGATGACGAGGATGACGGTCCCGATGGCGGCGGCCCTGCTGGCGGGGGCCATGATGGGCCGGTGCCGGTGCGCTTCACCGAGGATGCGCTCGCCGCAACCTTCGCAGCCCAACATGCCGAGACATGGCGCTACGTCGCGGGCTGGGGGCAATGGCTGACCTGGTCGGGCAAGCTCTGGCGGCGCGAGGAGACGCTGCAGGCCTTCGATCTGGCCCGGATGATCTGCCGCGAGGCGGCGGCGCGCGCCGGGTCTGCGCGGCTCAAGGCGAAGCTTTCCAGCGCCGCGACGGTTTCCGCCGTGGAGCGGCTTGCCCGTTCCGACCGGCGCCACGCAACCACGACCGAGCCGTGGGACCGCGATCCCTGGCTGTTGAACACGCCCGCTGGCGTGGTCGATTTGCGCAGTGGCGCCTCGCTGCTCCACGACCCCGGCCTCTTCATGACGCGCATAGCCGGGGCATCGGTCGCAGACGCCTGTCCCGTCTGGCTCGGCTTTCTCGAAACCGTCACGGGCGGGGACGGCGAACTGCGATCCTACCTGCAACGGATGGCGGGCTACTGCCTGACCGGCGTCACGACCGAGCACGCGCTGTTCTTTCTCTACGGGACCGGCGCGAACGGGAAATCCGTCTTCGCCAACACGCTGACCACCATCCTCGGGGACTACGCCACCGTCGCGCCGATGGACATGTTCATGGCCACGCAGGGTGATCGCCACCCGACCGACATGGCCGGGCTGCGCGGGGCACGTATCGTCACGTCCATCGAAACGGAACAGGGCAGCCGCTGGGCCGAGAGCAAGCTGAAGGCGCTGACAGGTGGCGACAAGATCACGGCCCGCTTCATGCGGCAGGATTTCTTCGAGTTCATCCCGCAGTTCAAGCTGCTGATCGTCGGCAACCACAAGCCCTCCATCCGCAACGTCGACGAGGCGATGAAGCGGCGCCTGCACATGGTGCCGTTCACGGTCACCATCCCGCCCGCACGGCGCGACAAGCACCTGGCGGACAGGCTGCTGGCCGAACGCGATGGGATCCTCGCGTGGGCGCTCAAGGGCTGCATCGAATGGCAGCGGACAGGGCTGCGCCCACCGCCCGCCGTGATGGCCGCCACCGAGGATTACTTCGAGGCCGAGGACGCCATCGGTCGCTGGATCGACGAGCGCTGCTCTGTCGGGTTGCACCTCAGCGCCAGCACCTCCGCGATGTTCGCCGACTGGAAGGCGTGGGCCGATGCAAACGGCGAGTTCGGAGGCTCGGTCAAGCGGTTCTCGGAAGCCCTGATCGTCCGGGGCTTCGAGCGTCACAACACCCGCGCAGCCAAGGGGTTCCGGGGCATCGCCCTCGACGACAGCAACTCTGACCTTTTCTCGGGAGAATAGGAAAATGCCAATGAAAACAGAGAGCGTGACGGATGTGACGGATCATACCTATAAGACCGTTACGCGCGCGCATGTGCGCGCCTGTGGAGCAGATAGGGAACTATCCGTCACATCCGTCACACCCGTCACCAACCCTCCTGTTCGGATGGAGGACGGTGGCGGACTGCTCCCTTGCATCCTCGCGCTCGACCTCGGCACCTCGACCGGCTGGGCGATCCGCGGCCACGACGGTCTGATCACCAGCGGCACCGTCTCGCTGCGCCCGGGCCGCTTCGACGGGGGCGGCATGCGCTACCTGCGCTTCACCAACTGGCTGACCGAGATCGACCGGCTG
>JADQCD010000111.1 GCA_016278285.1 Actibacterium sp. | reverse complement strand
TCAGTCCAACTCGCATCCTTGCGCATCTGGTTGCGGACATTATGAGTCCGTGACCGAGGCCAAGTGCAGCGGCGTGATCCAACACGATCTTGAGTCGATCAGCTGCTTTTGTCGCGGTTGCCGCCTTGGTGTGCCAAATCGGCACAAGAGTGTCTCGAATATCTGTTTGGGTGAGATCGGTGACTGGCACGCCACCGAGTTTTGCGAGGATGTGTAGCTCAAGCGGGCTGAACCATCGTCCTGCTTGGCCGTCTCCTTTCAGCTCCGCCTTTCGGCTCTCGAAGGCTTCACGAGCAATATCCCGCAGCAGATGGCGGCCGCGTACTGCTTCTCGCCTTTGCTCCTCCCGGCGCTTGATCGGATCAATGTCACGCGCCAAGAGTGCTCGGAACTCACTGGCGATTTCCCTGACATCCTTCAGCGAAACAGAAGCAAGACCACCGAGGCCCATTTCACGGCGCCGTCCGTGTATTGTGTAGCGAAACACCCACTGTCCACCGCCGTCCTTGCGCTTGATCAGACGCAGGCCATTGCCGTCCTCATACTTGCCTGGGGCGGCCGACTTCACAAAAAGAGCACTCAGCTTTGGCAATATGTATCCCCCAATTTATCCCCCAGTAAATATGGGATCCAGTGGGGCGCGGCAAGACGTCCTGAGAGTAGGTAATCATATAATGCATTGAAATTTCGTCATTAGTGAGACTGGGAGACACGCCGTGACACGGGCTAGCAATGCCTCTCGACCGCACCATAAATCTTCACAAATAAGTGATGTTTAAGTGCATTGCCGATGGGCCGCTGCGCAGCCGTCAGCCAGGCGCCGAGTGTTTCGACCAATTCTCCGATCCGGGCTCGACGCCAGACGGGCTAGGTTCCGTACTCATAAGCGGGATTCGTTTTGGTTGCACATCGTGATTCACTGTCTCCAAAGCAGGAGGCAGAGATGGCACGTTTCGATCTGACGGATTTCGAGTGGAAGCTGATCCAGCCGCTTCTTCCCAACAAGCCGCGCGGTGTGGCGCGGGTGGATGACCGGCGAGTGATGAACGGGATTTTCTGGGTGCTGAGGACGGGCTCGCCCTGGCGAGACCTGCCCGAGCGCTATGGCCCCTACATCACGGTCTACAACCGTTTCAACCGCTGGGCCAAGGCGGGTCGTTCATTGCCCGGGCCGCGATGCTGAACGCGGCGCGGCGGGCGGAATGATCATGGATCTGCGCGCTGAACATCACTTCGTCGGGTTGAAACCTGTCGATGAGATCGGCCAGTTGCCGACGCACGCTCTCGGGCGATCCGACCGCCGAACAGCTCAACGCCTGCTGCACCGAGGCCAGAACCGGGGGTGACAGTTCGGCCGCGATGTCGTCCACCGGGCGCGGTAAGGGGCCCGGGCGGCCCTGCCGCAGATTGGCAAAGGCCAGCATCATCGAGCTTTGCAGGCGCTTGCCCTCGGCGTCCGTATCTGCGGCGAAAACATTTATCGCCATCATCGCATGCGGCCGTTCCAGATGTCGCGAAGGGCGGAAGGACCGGCGATAGACATCGAACGCCTGTTCCAGCGCGGCGGGCGCGAAATGCGACGCGAAGGCGTAGGGCAGGCCCAACGCGGCGGCCAGCTGCGCGCCGTAAAGACTGGAGCCCAGGATCCAGACCGGCACATGCGTTCCCATGCCTGGCACCGCGCGGACCCGGGCCGACGGGTCCGGCGTGCCCAGATAGGCGATCAGTTCCTGCACGTCCTGCGGAAAGCTGTCTTCGGGCCGCATCCCGCGCCGCAGGGCCTGGGCGGTGGCACCGTCCGTGCCCGGAGCCCGGCCGAGGCCAAGATCGATTCGGCCGGGATAAAGCGTGGCCAGTGTGCCGAATTGTTCAGCGACCATCAGCGGTGCGTGGTTGGGCAGCATGATGCCACCCGAACCGACACGGATGGATTGCGTGGCTCCCGCGACATGCCCGATCAGGACCGCAGTGGCGGCGCTGGCGATGCCGGTCATGTTGTGATGCTCGGCCAACCAGTAGCGGGTAAAACCGAGCGCCTCGGCGTGCTGTGCCAGGTCGCGGGTGTTGGCCAGGGCATCGGCGGGCGTGTGTCCCTCGGCCACCGGGGCAAGGTCGAGCATTGAATAAGCGATCATGGGCACGTCTTTCCTGTTGCTTCGGCCCATGTGGAGCATTCGGAGCCGATGCGAAAGGGGCAGCGGGGCACCGGAAGCCACGTTGACATTTCCGCGTCGAAAGGGGAACCGCAATCCGGGGGCGCCTACGCCCCGTTCGTGACCGGAGCCCCGATTTGGACAATCTGCGCGGAAGCCTTCTGATGATTCTGGCCATGGCCGGCTTCGCGTTGGAGGACATGTTCATCAAGGCTGCCACGGCGTCGGTTCCCGTGGGCCAGACGCTGATGATCTTCGGCGCCGGTGGCACCGCGATCTTCGCTGCGCTGACCTGGTCGCGCGGGCAGCGTATCCTGCACCCGGCGATCCTGTCGCGGCCGATCCTGCTGCGCGCCGGCAGCGAGGTGGTGGGACGGTTGGGCTACACGCTGGGCATCGCGCTCACGCCGCTGTCCAGCGCCTCGGCGATCCTGCAGGCCACGCCGCTGGTTGTCGCCGCGGGGGCGGTGCTGTTCTTCGGTGAAAAGGTCGGCTGGGGGCGTTGGGCGGCGATCGGCGCCGGGTTCGCCGGCGTTTTGCTGATCCTTCGTCCCGGGCTGGCAGGGTTCGATATGCTGTCGCTGTTCGCCGTGGTCGGGATGCTGGGCTTTGCCGGGCGCGATCTGGCGACCCGTGCAGCGCCGCCCGTGCTGTCGAATGTGCAACTGGGCGTCTATGGCTTCCTGATGCTGATCCTGGCCGGGGGGCTGATCCTGGCGGTGACAGGGGGCGCGGTGTGGCCAGCGCCGAAGGCGTCGATGCAGCTGGGCGCGGCGGTCCTGTTCGGGGTAACGGGATATTACGCATTGACCGCGGCGATGCGGCTTGGCGAAATCGGGGTGGTGGCACCGTTCCGATATACCCGGCTGGTCTTTGCCATGATCCTCGGCGCGACGGTTTTCGCAGAACGACCTGATGCGCTGACCCTGCTGGGCAGCGCGGTCATTGTCCTGAGCGGGTTGTACACGTTCTTCCGGCGCCGCCGGTCCAGGGGCTAGCGTGCGCCCAGCATCGCCAGACGGATCAACGCCCGTTCCATCACCGCCATTGTTGGCGCGCGCAATGTCGAGCGCAGTTGCAGATCGGTGTCGATCAGGATGGACAGGGCCTGTTCCAGCCGGTGCGATCCCCATTTTCGAGCCTGTCGCACCATGCGGTCACGCCGCGGACCGAAGACCGGCGGCCGGACCCGGGCGATACCCGAACCCGGCCCATCGGGATCGGAGGCGGCGGCGTGAAGGATACGGAAATGCCGGGTCGCACCGATGCACAGGCTGACCGGCTGCACGCCCTGGCTTTCGAGTTTCTGCATGATCGGTCCGATCTCGCCGGTGCGGGCGTCGGCCACGGCGCCCAGAACATCGTCCAGATCTGCCTCGGTCGAGCTGGGCGCGCAGGCGGCGATATCGGTGCCTGTTACCGGCGTGTCATCCCCGAACTTGTAAAGCGCCAGTTTTTCCAGTGTCTGGCGAAAGTCACCGGGATCGAGCGCGCGGGACAGCGCGGTCAGGTCGGTCATGGCGTCGCGCTGAACACTCAGCCCGGCACGCGAAAGCTCGGCCTCGATCTCGTCGCGCCCGGGTGGATCGTCGTAGATTCCGGCGGCATGGGCGTTAGGGTGCCCTTCGAACAGCTTGCGAAGGGCCGAGCGGGCGGTCAGCTGCCGCGCCGTGACGATCACCTGCGCGTCGCCCTCGCGCCAGTCCGCCAGCGCGGCCTTGATCGTGTCGGCCAGTTGGTCGGTCGCATCCTCGACGAAAGCCACGCGCGGGCCGGGGAAAAAACCCTGTGCCTTTATTGCGTCGGACAGCATCGCCGGATCGCTGCGCAGTTCGGATGCGTTGATGCGGGTCAGGCGCATTTCCTCTTCGCCCTGCGGGCCGATCAGGGCGGCGATGACC
>JADQCD010000306.1 GCA_016278285.1 Actibacterium sp. | reverse complement strand
TTCCGCCCGCCAACGTCTGACGGCACGGACGACGGCCGAAGCCATTCAACGCGCGAAGGATTACAGGCTGCTCTAAGTGGTCATCCCCTTCACTCAAGGGTCTGATTTATCAACCTACTGGGGATGAACCATGCAGACCACGACCCTTTCTTTCGAAAACATCCACAACCATGGCGAGCTGTTCGCGAATCTGTTTCGCGCGCGACGGCAGTCTTTCATCGTGCAGAACAAATGGGCGCTTCCGCAGGCGCTGGGGATGGAATACGACCAGTATGACACGCCGGCCAGCCGGTGGATCGCGGTGCACGAGTTTGGCGAGATCCTGGCCGGAATCCGTTTGACGCCGACAACGGCGCAATGCGGCATCTACAGCTACATGATCCGCGATGCGCAACGCGGGTTGCTGGACACGATTCCGCGGGATCTGTTGTATGATCCCGCTCCGGTGGCGGAAAACGTCTGGGAATCCTCACGCGTGTTCGTGTCCCATGCAACGCCGATGCGGATTCGCCGCCGTGTTCACGCGCATCTCATCACGGAGATGACCCGATCGGCGCGTGAAATGGGCGCGGTTCAGGTGCTGGGCCTGATCCCGGCCAACTGGCCGCGCTGGTCTGCGCGCTGCGGGCTCGACATGAAGGCCGCGGGCCGGGTGATGGAGATCGACGGCATCGACAACCAGTGCGTGTCGATCAATCTGACCGAGAACCTGCACTGACGCGCTTATCACGCAACCTTGATCACCCCGCGCCCCGACAAGGGCGCGGGGTTTCATCGCTCCGGGTTGAACCGCGGGATTCTCGGGCACATACCTGTCCCATTCAGGATGCAACACCCGGAGGTGTCCATGCCGCGCCGTCCCGCCTTGGTCGCAGCTTTCTTCCTTTCGCTGGCCGTGGCCGCCGCAGGTTGGTCCCAGACGGCCCAGGTTCCCGCCAGCCAGGCGCAGATCCAGCTCAGTTTCTCCCCGGTGGTCGCGCGTGCAACACCGGCGGTGGTCAACATCTACGCCAAGAAGGTCGTGGCAAGGCGGGTCAGCCCGTTTGCGAACGATCCGTTCTTTGGCAACCTGTTCAGGGGGCAGGTCGTGCCGCGGGTCCAGAACTCGCTGGGGTCCGGCGTGATCGTATCGTCTGACGGGATCGTTGTGTCGAATTATCACGTCGCCGGGGATGCCGACGAGATTCGCGTGGTGCTGAACGATCGCCGTGAATTCGACGCCAAGGTTCTTCTGGCCGACGAACAGGCGGACCTTGCGGTGCTGAAGCTGGCGGGCGCGCAGGACCTGCCGGCCCTGCCGTTGCGTGATTCCGACGAGGTCGAAGTGGGCGACCTGGTTCTGGCCATCGGCAACCCTTTCGGCATCGGTCAGACCGTCACCAGCGGGATCGTTTCGGGGCTGGCCCGGTCGGGCGTTACGGCCGGTGACGGGCGCGGCTATTTCATCCAGACCGATGCCGCGATCAACCCGGGTAACTCGGGCGGGGCGCTGGTCGACATGCAGGGCCGGCTGGTGGGGATCAACACGGCGATCCTGACCCGTTCGGGCGGGTCCAACGGGGTGGGCTTCGCGATCCCCGCCAACCTGGTAAAGCGTTTCGTCGAGCTGGCAGAGGCGGGCCGGACCCGATTTGTCCGACCCTGGGCCGGCGTGTCCGGGCAAACGGTCGATGCCGCTTTGGCCGAAGGGTTCGGCATGGGCCTGCCGCGCGGCGTCGTTCTAAGCGAACTGCACCCACAAAGCCCCTATGCAAAGGCGGGCCTTGCGGCGGGCGATGTGGTTCTGGCCCTGGACGGCATGCCGGTGAATTCCCCGCAGGAAATGCTGTTTCGCATGTCTGCCGAAGTGATCGGCGACAAGATTTCGGTGCGTTATCTGCGCGACGGCAAAGAAGCGACGACCCGTGTCGCCCTGATCGCCCCGCCGGAAATTCCGGCCCGCACGCCCGTCACAGTGCCACAGGGCCGCGTTCTCAGCGGATTGAGCGCGATCAACGTGAACCCCGCGGTTGTCGTGGAATACCGTCTGGAGGGCGTGACCAGGGGCGTGATGGTGACCGAGACGGGCCGCGTGGCGGCGCAGGTCGGCCTGCGCCCGGGCGATGTGCTGCGGCGGATCAACGGGCTCGAGATCGCGACGACCGAGGATCTTCTTCGCGTGGCGGAGTCCGCCACTCGAACCTGGGCTCTGGAATTCGAGCGTGATGGCAAAAGGCGCGTGTTGCGCTTCCGTGTCTGACGGGCATGGCATAGTCTGGCGCAATGGCTGACCTGTTCGAAACCACATCGCCCCGCGACATGCCTGCCCGCGAAGCGCCGCGTCCGCTGGCCGACCGCCTGCGACCGCGCAAATTGTCCGACGTCATCGGACAGGAACAGGTATTGGGCCCGGAAAGCCCGCTGGGCGTGATGCTGAGTTCTGGCAGCCTGTCGTCGCTGGTTTTCTGGGGACCGCCTGGCGTGGGCAAGACGACGATCGCCCGGCTGTTGGCGGATGAAACCGATCTCGTCTTCGTCCAGATCAGCGCGATCTTTACCGGCGTGCAGGATCTGCGCAAGGTGTTCGAGGCGGCCAGGATGCGCCGTGCGAACGGGCAGGGCACGCTGCTGTTCGTGGACGAAATCCACCGCTTCAACCGCGCGCAGCAGGACAGTTTCCTGCCGCATATGGAGGACGGGACGATCCTGCTGGTGGGGGCAACCACCGAGAACCCGTCATTTGAACTGAACGCCGCGCTTCTGTCGCGCGCGCAGGTTCTGGTGCTGGAGCGGCTGGACCTGGTGCATCTGGAGCTATTGGCGCAGCGGGCGGAGCACGAGCTGGGCCATGCCCTGCCGTTGACCGGGCCGGCGCGCGAGCATCTGCTGGAAATGGCCGACGGGGACGGCCGCGCGCTGCTGAACCTGATCGAGCAGGTTGCCGCCTGGACAACCGACTCGCCGCTCGGGTCCGATGCGCTGGCCACACGGCTCATGAAGCGGGCGGCGACCTACGACAAATCGGGCGACGCGCACTACAACCTGATTTCCGCGCTCCACAAATCGGTGCGCGGGTCCGATCCTGATGCGGCGCTTTACTGGTTCGCGCGGATGCTGGAGGGGGGCGAAGACCCCCGTTACCTGGCGCGCCGGATCACCCGCATGGCGGTCGAGGATATCGGCCTGGCGGACCCGGCCGCGCAACGACACTGTCTTGACGCCTGGGCCACCTATGAACGCCTTGGCAGCCCCGAGGGAGAACTGGCACTGGCGCAGGCGCTGATCTACCTGGCGCTGGCGCCCAAATCGAACGCCGCCTATTCCGCCTACAAGGCCGCCCGCGCCGCGGCGAAAAAGACCGGATCGGAACCGCCGCCCAAGCATATCCTGAACGCGCCGACGAAACTGATGGCCGAACAGGGATACGGGGCGGGCTATGCCTATGACCACGACGCCGAGGACGGCTTTTCGGGGCAGGATTACTTTCCCGAGGGGATGAAGCACGGCGTTTATTACACGCCGATCGAGCGCGGCTTCGAGCGTGAGCTGAAAAAGCGCGTCGACTATTTCGTGCGGTTGCGCGCGAAACGGCAGGGCGGTTGACTTCCGCCGCGGACCGGAGGACAGAGGCGCGATGATCTGGACCCTGGCACAAGTGGCAATCGGCGGCGCGCTGGGCGCGTCGGGAAGGTATCTGACCAACGTGACGATGGCCCGTTTGCTCGGACAGGGCTTACCCTGGGGCACGCTGACCGTGAACATCCTGGGGTCGTTCCTGATGGGCCTGCTGGTCGAGGTCCTGGCGCAGAAGGGCGGGATGCGCGCCGCGCCTTTCCTGATGACCGGTCTGTTGGGCGGGTTCACGACTTTCTCGGCCTTTTCGCTGGACGCGCTGACGATCTACGAGCGCGGGCAGATATCGCTCGCGGCGGGCTATGTCCTGGCCTCGGTGTTTTTGTCCTTGCTGGCGATCGGGCTGGGCCTTGCGGCCGGCCGGGCGGCCTTCGCATGACTGGCGTGCAGACAGTCCGCGTTGGCGACGGCGAAGGCGACCAGCGGCTTGACCGGTGGTTGCGCCGCCGCTTTCCGCATGTCGCCCAGGGCCGCATCGAGAAGATGTGCCGCAAG
>JADQCD010000078.1 GCA_016278285.1 Actibacterium sp. | reverse complement strand
CGCGCCCCGAAGCAGGACAAACAGGAAATACAGCAGGAAAAAGATGGTGAACGCGTCCACCCAGGCGCGGGTTCGCGGCGACCATTCGCCATAGAACAGGTCCATGCGCACGTTCGAGCCCAGCTGGATCGAGTAGGGACCGCCGAGGATGTAATAGGCCACCATCGTGAACTGGGCCATTTCCAGCGTCCAGAGCGACGGCAGGAAGAACGTCTTGGAGATCGAGGACCACAGCAGTATCCCGATCAGAACGAAGATCAGATACATCGCGAATCGGCCAAGACGCCGATTCACCCGGTCCACACCGCGGACATAGGCGCGCATCAATCTAGGCATGGGCGCCCTCCCACGACCAGAGGGCTTCGTTCGCAAGAGCGGGGGCAAGCAGACGCCTCACCTCGCCCGCCATCCGTTCCTGGTCCTGCGCGCTGGTCAGCAGGTCGTTGCGGATCTCGATCATCACATTGGGCAGGCCGCGCGCCACGCCGTGCAGGCGCAGGCTGTGGGTCACGTCGTCCTCGGGGCCATATGGGGCATTGCGCCGGATATCTCGGTCGGGCAGGGTGCCGGTCCTTGAAAGCATGGCATCGGCAAGGCGACTGTCGCTGTCGTGCAAAATGCCGATTTCCACATCCCGGCGCTGGCCGTGAAACACCGGTGTGAAGCTGTGGACCGTGACCAGTGCGGTACGGACGCCGCGTGCGGCGCGTGAATCCAGCACCTGGCTGACCGCGGCGCAGAACGGACGATAAACGGCCGCCACGCGGGTTGCGCGGGCCGCGGCATCCAGCCCCGCATTGCCCGGAATGTCGCCCTGCTCCGATCGTATGGGCATTGCGCTGGGGCTTTCGGGGGCGCGATTGCAGTCATAGACCAACCGCGACAATCGCCCGGCGATCAAGGGCGCATCCAGCGCCCGAGACAGGTGCCGGGCCACGCCAAGTGCGCCGGGATCCCAGGCGATATGGCTGTTGCGTGCCCGATCGTCCAGGCCAAGCCCCTTCAGCGACGCGGGAATCACGTTCGAGGCGTGCTCGCAGACCAGAACGACATCCCCGTGGCCGTCGGGGTTGACGACATCTGCGGCCGGGCCGAACTGTGGATTGCCAAGGCTGCTCAAGATGCTCCTCCGAGATTTGTGCAATTATTTTCTGTATTTTTTTGTCCTGTCAATATATCTTCAGAATAGAATTTCATGGCCACGCGCGATGCACAAATCTTGTGCGATGCGTCGGCGGAGTGATCGCAAGGGGGCAAGACGGGAACGCCACAATGCCCGAGCCGACCAAGACAGTGCGCGACCTGATCCGCGCGGAATATGAGCAGCTTACCCAGTCCGAGCGGAAGCTCGCCAATGCGCTGCTGGAGAATTACCCGGCGGCGGGGCTGGCCTCGATCACGATCGTGGCGGCAAATGCGGGCGTTTCGACACCAACGGTCGCACGAATGGTCAAGAAGCTGGGCTTTCAAAGCTTTCCCCAGTTCCACCAGATGCTTCGCGACGAATTGGAGGCGACGGTCACGGGGCCGGTGAAAAAGCGCGAACGCTGGGCCGCCGAAGCACCGGAATCACATATGCTCAACCGATTCGCCGATGCGGTGATGCAGAACATGCGGCAGACATTGTCGCATGTGGATATGGCTCGGTTCGATACCGCGGTGCATCGGATGGCCGATTGCGAGGCACAGCTTTTCGTCGTTGGCGGCCGGGTGACGCGGGCGTTGGCGGATTATGCCTTTACCCATCTTCAGGCGATTCGCCCGCGGGTCACGCACATGACGTCTTCGGCCGCGACCTGGCCGCATTACGTTCTGGACATGAAGCAGGGCGACGTTCTGTTGATGTTCGACATCCGCCGTTATGAAACGAACCTGCTGAGACTGGCCGAACTGGCCAAGGATCGCGGTGTGACGGTAATCCTGATTACGGACCAATGGACATCGCCGGTGGGCAAGATCGCCGATCAGATCTTCAATTGCTGGGGCGAGATCCCGTCAGCCTGGGATTCCAACATCTCCACCATGATGCTGCTGGAGGCGCTGATCGCCGCGGTGCAGGAGAAATCGTGGGACTCCACCCGCGCCCGTTTCGAAGAGCTTGACGGTATCTTCGATCTGACAAGGCTCTACAAGAAATTCACCTGAACGGCCCCGGCCACACGACCAGACAGTTCGCATCGCGGTCCCGGACCAGCGGCGTGCGCGCCCCGTGCCCGGCCATTTCCGGTTGAGCGGACGCCGGCCCGGCCGTATATCATCCTCGGTCAGGGAGGCACGATGCCGTTTCACAAGGTCCAGCCCGAAAAACTGTCGCACGCGGTGCAACGCCAGATCGAGTTGTTGATCCTGCGTGGCATCCTGCGCCCGGGCGAGCGGCTGCCGTCCGAACGGGAGCTGTCTGAAAAGCTGGGCGTGTCGCGCCCCAGCCTGCGTGAGGCGATCGCCGAGCTGCAGGACCGAGGCCTGCTGACCAGCCGCGCCGGCGCCGGGATCTTCGTGGCCGAGGTGCTGGGCTCGGCCTTTGCGCCGGCACTGATCCGGCTGTTCGCCGCCCACGAAGAAGCGGTGTTCGATTATATCTCGTTCCGGCGGGACATGGAGGGACTGGCCGCTGAACGCGCGGCGCACCTGGCTTCGGACACGGATCTGAAGGTGGTCGACACCATCTTCGGCAAGATGGAGGCGGTGCATTCCAAGCGGAACCCGGCCGACGAGGCGCGGCTGGACGCCGAGTTCCACATGGCGATCATCGAGGCGTCGCATAACGTGGTCATGCTGCACATGATGCGTTCAATGTTCGATCTGCTGCGCGAGGGGGTGTTCTACAACCGCCAGGTCATGTTCAAGCAGCGCACAACGCGCAGCGCCCTGCTGGACCAGCATCGCGCAATCAACAGCGCGTTGCAGGCGCGCGACCCCCAGGCCGCCCGCGCCGCGGTCGAAGCGCACATGAACTATATCGAGCAATCGCTCAGCAATCAGCAGGCGGCCGACCGCAACGAACGGATCGCCCTTCAGCGGTTGGAACATGAACAGGCCCGCGACTGAGGCGCCGATGACTTGACACCGCGCGGCGGCGGTCCTAAACGCCCCCGATACCCCGGAAGTGGCATGCTTCCGGTCCCGACGCTTGTTGCGGGGATCGCCACCAGTCAGCGCGTTGCGCCCACTGGTGCCGTTGGTGTTTGGCGCATCGGTGGTGCGCTACACATTTCGCGCGCCGGTTCCTACCTTGGGACGGGCAAGGGTGTAACGGTCGCAGGAGGGCCAGGGCATGTTTGAAAATCTTTCCGAACGCCTTTCCGGCGTCTTCGACCGGCTGACCAAGCAGGGCGCGCTGTCCGAGGATGACGTCAAGACCGCGCTGCGCGAAGTGCGCGTCGCGCTGCTGGAGGCCGATGTTTCGCTGCCCGTCGCGCGCGATTTCGTCAAGGCGGTGCAGAAAAAGGCAACAGGCCAGGCCGTCACCAGGTCCGTCACACCCGGCCAGCAGGTCGTCAAGATCGTACATGACGAACTGGTGCATGTTCTGACCGGCGACGAAGAGCCCGGCGCACTCAAGATCGACAACCCGCCCGCGCCCATCCTGATGGTGGGTCTTCAGGGCTCGGGCAAGACGACGACGACTGCGAAACTGGCCAAGCGGCTGCGCGAAAAGAACGGCAAGCGGGTGCTTATGGCCTCGCTCGACACCAACCGCCCGGCGGCGATGGAGCAGTTGCAGATCCTGGGCACCCAGATCGGTGTCGACACCCTGCCCATCGTCAAGGGCGAAACCGCCGTTCAGATCGCCAGGCGCGCCAGGCAGCAGGCGACGATGGGCGGTTATGACGTCTACATGCTCGACACCGCCGGCCGGCTGCATATCGACCAGGAGCTGATGGACCAGGTTGCCCAGGTGCGCGACGTGGCCAACCCGCGCGAAACGCTGCTGGTGGTGGACGGCCTGACCGGTCAGGACGCGGTGAACGTGGCCGAACAGTTCGATGGCCAGATCGGCATCTCGGGCGTGGTTCTGACCCGTATGGACGGCGACGGCCGTGGCGGCGCGGCCCTGTCGATGCGCGCGGTCACCGGAAAGCCGATCCGCTTTGTCGGCCTGGGCGAGAAGATGGACGCGATCGAGGAGTTC
>JADQCD010000001.1 GCA_016278285.1 Actibacterium sp. | reverse complement strand
CGCGCCGCCGTAAAGCAGGAACTTCTCGGTCAGCGTGGTCTTGCCCGCATCGGGATGCGAGATGATGGCGAAGGTGCGCCGCCGGGCGATTTCGGCGGGCAGATCGGGGCGGTTCGTGGGTGCGTCGAGCATGGGCGCCATATAGGCCGGGCCGGGCGCGGGCGCAATCGCCCGCGTCATTGCCGGCGGGACGGCGGCCGGTGAAGCACGGCGGGCCCGATCCGCGCCAGCAGGGCGCGGTCGGCCTCGGTGCCGAAATGCGGCCGCTGGCGCGTGTCCGGCAACTGGCCGCGAACCTCTTGCGCCATGTCTTCGGGCAGACGTTTCAGGGCGCCATCATTGACCAGCAGGCTTTCGGTCGGGGTGCATTCGGCATAGATGATTTCATGCGCCGCGAAGATCAGGTGGAAATACTCCACAAAGCCGCCGCGGCGCAGGAACACGTTCTCGCCATCCACCAGATCACGCGCCTTGACCAGCAGTTCGGCCGTTTCCGTCAACCGGTTGCGGCCGCGTTGATAGACGAAGATGCGCTGGTTCTGGCTGACGATAAGATCGGATTCGTTGGCCAGCACGCCCCGCCCGATAACCACCGGCGCATAGGCCCCCACGGCGCGCACCGTGCGCGCGCCGATCCAGCGCACCGGCTGCGGGCCGTGATCGCGGGTCAGCACCCGGTCGCCGGTTTTCAGCCTTTCGACCGGGCACTGGCACCCGTCGGCCATGGTTACAAACGTGCCACGGGTCACGGCGACCGGCGTGATGTCGGACAGGCGCACGTCGCCCGGATCGGCCGAGGCGGTCAGCAGCGTGTAGGGTACTTTCGGCTCGATCGGGGCCATCGGCAGCACATGCAGGCTGCGGCCTTCGGCGCCGGGGGCTTGCAGGCCGATCACAAGCAGGTCCAGCCGGTGCCCGTCGGGCCCCATGAAGGTCAGTCGCGCCTCAAGCGTCAGCGCATCGCCCGCCTGGCCCAGTTCTGATCCGTCAGCGACGCTGTGCCCGGATTGCCCGGTGGGCAGGACGCGGCGATTGTGGTGGCCGGTATTCCCGCCGTCGCGGATCCTGAGCTCCTGCGGGGCGGCATCGGCGAATAACTCATAGACGTCGCCGGGACAAAGCTCGGCCAGCGGCATCAGCGGGTCGCCGAAATTGGCGCCCGACACGACTTCGAGATCGACGGCGGAATAGACCTTGACGGCATAGCTGGCGGCCGGTTCGGCAGGGGCATCGACGGTCATTGCAACCACTCGCATTGTTCGAAGCGCCATGTGGCACGGTGCGACCGGCCCCCTTTGCGGCCCAACAGCAGCATCACGGCGAATTACCTTTCGAGGATACAGAGGTCGGCGTGGCGCGGTCAACGACCGGAGCGGGCGGTGCTGTGGTCATTTCGGGGCATTGTTTCGACAATTCGAACGGTTCGGTCTGATCGGGGCGCAGTGTTGCCGGGTCGACGCCACGCCCGGTTCGGACGGCAAGTGCCGGATCGGGCTTTCGGCGCGCCGCTCTTGGTGCTAACCGAAGGCAACGCACAAGAAAACGGGAGCGGATGAATGGATCTTGGAATCTCTGGCAAGCGCGCGCTGGTCTGCGCGTCGTCCAAGGGGCTCGGCCTGGGCTGCGCGCAGGCGCTGGCCGAGGCAGGCGTCGATCTGGTGATGAATGCCCGCGGCGCCGAAGCGCTTGAGGCAGCTGCCGCGCAGATCCGGGACAAGCACGGGGTTAACGTGGTTGCGGTGGCTGCCGACATAACCAGCGAAGAGGGGCGCAGCCGCGTGCTGGAAGCGGCGCAGGGCGTGGATATACTTGTGACCAACGCCGGCGGCCCGCCGCCGGGCATGTGGACCGATTGGACCCGCGAGGATTTCATCAAGGCGCTGGACGCCAACATGCTGACCCCGATCGCGCTGATGAAGGCGTTGCTGCCCGGCATGATGGACCGTGGCTGGGGCCGGGTGGTCAACATCACGTCGCAATCGGTGAAGGCGCCCATCGCGGCGCTGGGGCTGTCGAACAGCGCCCGGGCCGGGCTGACCGGATATGTCGCGGGAACCTCGCGCCAGGTGGCGCCGCAGGGCGTGACGATCAACAACATGTTGCCGGGCATCCATGCAACGGATCGCGCGGATTCCCTGGATCGAGGTGTCGCCGAGAAAGAAGGAATTTCTGTCGATGAGGCCCGCGCGCGCCGCGCGGCGACGATCCCGGCGCGCCGCTATGGCACGGCGCAGGAATTCGGCGCCATGTGCGCCTTCCTGTGTTCGCAGAATGCCGGGTTCATCGTCGGCCAGAACATCCTGCTGGACGGGGGCGGAATCAACGCAACGCTGTGACCCTTGCAGGCCGGGGCGCGGATTGCTATTTCCGCCTCAATTCCGACCCCTTCACTCGGAAATTGTGAGTCAAACCAGTGAGCGATCAGGCGCCCCGGCTGGAAATCCGTAACGTGACCCGCCGCTTCGGTGGGCGGGCAGTCGTGGATGACGTCTCGCTCAGCGTGATGCCGGGGCAGGTCACCTGCCTGCTGGGGCCCTCGGGCTGCGGCAAGTCCACCACGCTGCGGATCATCGCCGGGGTGGATATCCAGGATTCGGGGCAGATCTTCATCGATGGGCGGCTGGTCTGCGACACGGTGTTCCGTGTCCCGCCCGAGCGGCGCTCGGTCGGGCTGATGTTCCAGGATTTCGCGCTGTTCCCGCATCTGACCGTGATCGAGAACGTGGCCTTCGGGCTGGCCGGCCGCGGCCCCGAAAAACGGGCCCGGGCCGAAGAGATGCTGCGCCGGGTCGAGATGCTGCGCTTTGCCGAGGATTATCCGCACCAGCTGTCGGGCGGTGAGCAGCAGCGCGTGGCGCTTGCGCGCGCGCTGGCGCCGCGGCCGGGCATCATGCTGATGGATGAGCCATTCTCGGGCCTCGACAACCGCCTGCGCGACGAGATCCGCGACGAAACGCTGTCGGTTCTCAAGGAAGAGGGCGCGGCGGTGCTGCTGGTGACGCATGAGCCGGACGAGGCGATGCGCATGGCCGACGAGATCGCGCTGATGCGCGATGGCCGGGTCGTCCAGCAAGGCGCGCCCTACAATATCTACAACGCGCCGGTGGATCGGGCGGCCGCCGGTTTCTTTTCCGACATCAACGTGATCCGCGGCACGGTGCAGGGGCTGTTGACCGAAACGGCCTTCGGCGCCTTCATGACCCCGGCGCAACCCGACGGTGCCGAAGTCGACATAATCATTCGGCCCCAGCATCTGAAGATCGAGTTCGACCGCAACTGCCAGCCACCCCGCCCGACGCCTGAAAACGGCGTTCCGGCGCGTGCAACCGTGGACCGGGCGCGTTTCATGGGATCGGAAAGCCTGGTGGAATTCCGCATGGAATTCGATGGCTCGATCCTGAAGGCGACGGTACCGGGCGTGTTCCTTCCGCGTGCCGGCACGGCGATGTGGCTGATGATCCGGCGCGACCGCTGTTTCGTGTTCCCGGCCGGTGGCGCGGCGGCCTGAACCGGCTATTTCCCCATTTCGCGCGGGCCGCCGGTGGCCGGATCGGTGCCCAGATAGGGTTTGTTCGCGGCTTTCCAGGCGGCGAATCCCCCCTCCAGATGGGCCACGCGGTCATGCCCCGCGGAAAGGAACTGTTCCGCCACACGGCGTGATCGAACGCCCGAGCCGCAGTGAAACACGATCCGCCGGCCCGCTTCGGGCGGCATGGACGCGGCGTCGAAGGTGGACATCGGCGCCAGAAGCGCACCATGGATACGCTCGAACATGTATTCTTGCGGGGTGCGCACGTCGATCAGGACGATCGAATGATTCACCAGACCCTGCGCGACGTCGTCGGGCGTCCAGTGTTCCAGTGTCTTGCCGTTCAGATCCTCGGTATGCATCGCGGTGTCTCCCTTCTGACTTCGGCACAGATATGCACGGAAGCTGCCTGAAAACACCCATATCCCTGCGGCGTGCCGCCGCGTATCGAAGTTTTTTGCTCCGAATCCGGCCGATGCTGCAGAATCGGGCTTTGATCTTCCCTCGGTAATCCATAAATGTGAGACCCAGATCACAAAAAGGGCGCTGCCACCTGCGTCCGAGGGAGAAGACAATGCTCAACAATATCGGCCTTCCCGGCCTGCTGCTTATC